>NZ_CM001974.1:4335973-4441535 GCF_000406105.1 Dickeya chrysanthemi NCPPB 402
GGGCCATTTACCGTGGCCGCGGGTCGCATATATTATGCTTTCCCGAAAAGAAGTCAAGCGATATGCACCTGATTTCTTACTGAAACTGCGCTGGCGTTTCGCCGTTGCCGTGTCAGTGGAGGCGCATTATAGGGACTTCTTCGTCGCTGACAAGCACTAATTTCAAAAAAATTATTGAATGCCTCTTTTTTCACCATTGCGGGGTGAAAACCTTATTACACCGTCTTTTTCTGGGTAAGTTGACCAAACGATTGAGCGAAACGCGCTACCTGTTCCCAATCGGTGTACTCAATCTCTTTGGTACTGTCAGTCTCGCCGCCGGTCATATGCATAATCAATTGAATCATCACGCGGTCAAACCAGCGGTAACGCGGATAACGCAATGCGCCAGCAAAGACAGCGCCCAAATCCGGCTGCCAGGGCGAGCGCAACAAAAACTTACGCGTATAGGCATTGGTTTGCAGCGAACGTTTCTCCGGTTTACGGGCGGTCAGGTTGACAGAGAAAAAGGCGCTAGGTTTTTGTTGCAGTAAAACGAGATGCTGACGGATAAATTTTTCCAACGCCGGATGAAAACGCCCGTAGCGCACTGATGCGCCAATCATCACCTTGTCATACTTGTCGAGGTCAACCTCATGAGCACTCAGAATATTGACGACATCACACTCCAGGGTTCCTTTCAGGTTATTAGCGATATAAGACGCTATCGCCCGTGTTTGACCATCCCGACTGGAAAACAATATTAATGCCTTCATAGCATGTTTCCTTATATATCCGTTATTCCCGCCAAAAAGTAGGAGTAAAGAGTACCAGCATGGTGAATACCTCCAGACGACCAAATAACATAGTGACAATCAAAATCCATTTGGCAGCGTCATTCATGGAGGTGAAATTGTCGGCCACCGTTCCAAGCCCTGGCCCGAGATTGTTCAGCGTGGCGGCTACTGCTGCAAAGGCGGAGAAATTGTCTACTCCCGTCGCGATCACCGCCAACATACTCACGATAAACACCAGTGCATAAGCCGAGAAAAACCCCCACACGGCTTCCAGTATCCGCTCCGGCAACGCACGCTGACCAAGCTTAATGGTATATACCGCATTCGGATGAACCAATCGCTTCAGTTCACGCGATCCCTGTAAGAACAGTAACAGGATACGAATCACTTTCAGGCCGCCACCGGTCGAACCAGCGCAACCACCAATAAACGCGGAACACAGCAGCAATACCGGCAAAAACAGCGGCCATGAAGCAATGCTATCTGTGGTAAAACCGGCGGTAGTCGCCATTGAAACCACCTGAAAGAACGCCTGATTCAGGGTTTCCATACCATTCTTGTACACACCGTGCCCCCACAAAACGAGGGTGCAAATCACAACCAGCGACATCTGAACAAAAATGAACATACGGAATTCTGGGTCACGCCAATACACTCGCAGGCTGCGCCCGCTCAACACCGCAAAGTGCAAACCAAAATTACAGCCGGAAATCAGCAGAAACACCGCGATAATGGTATTGATGGTAGGACTGTTAAAATAACCGATGCTGGCATCATGGGTAGAGAATCCACCGATGGCGATGGTGGAAAAGCTATGGCTGATGGCATCAAACACCGACATACCCGCCAGCCATAGTGAAAACGCGCAGATAGCAGTCAGCAATACGTAAATCAACCACAGTGTTTTGGCCGTTTCCGCGATACGGGGCCGCATTTTATTATCCTTCAGCGGCCCAGGCATTTCGGCGCGATAGAGCTGCATCCCGCCGACGCCCAGAATCGGCAGAATGGCCACCGCCAGCACGATGATCCCCATACCGCCCATCCATTGCAGCATTTGCCGGTAAAACAGAATGGCTTTCGGCAGCGAATCCAACCCGACCAGCGTGGTCGCACCGGTTGTCGTCAGGCCGGAAAAAGACTCGAAGAAGGCATCCGTCACCGACAAGCTGGGGCGTTCGGCAAACAGAAAAGGCAACGCCCCGACGCTACCCAACACCGTCCAGAACAACACCACGATCAGAAAACCTTCACGGGCTTTCAGTTCATGGCGATGCTTGCGGTTAGGCAGCCACAGCAGCAGCCCCATTACCAACGCGACAATAAATGTCTGAATAAATGCCCGACCGGCGCCGTCACGATAAATCAACGCCACCATGCCGGGAATGAACATGGTGCCGGAAAACAGGATGACCAGCAGTCCGACAATGCGGGTTATGGCACGCAAGTGCATCAGGGAGCCTTCCTTAAACGGTTCAAGATTACGCGCTGGATTATTGTGAAATTGGCTGCAAATGCAACGCGCCGCGGCTAATATCGCGCAACCGTCGCGTCGCGTCGTCCACGGCCGTGACCGGAAGAGCCAGTTGGAGCGAGACATCGCCGGCGTACTCGGTTGAGACTACCTGCCCTTGTAACGCCAAGACGACGGCCTCCACCTGCGGCAACAACGCATAATCGCACTGCAATCGATACATCCGATACATCACTTTCTGCTGCAGCGACAGTTGCTTCAGGGCTTGTTGCACGCCACCGCCATAGGCTTTGACCAGCCCGCCGGTACCCAGCCTGATGCCGCCATAATAACGCACCACCACCGCCACAACCTCGCCGATGCCGCTGCCCATCAATTGAGCCAGCATCGGTTTGCCCGCGGTTCCCGAGGGTTCACCGTCATCGGAAAACCCGAGTTGTTGCGAATCGTCCGGCGCGCCCGCGACATACGCCCAGCAATGGTGCGCCGCCGAGGGGTGCTGCTCGCGAGCCTGCTGAATTACGCCACGAGCCGCGTCCACCCCGCAAGCCGGAGTGAGCAGGGTGATGAAGCGACTCTTTTTAATCTCTTCCTGAACGCTGACAGACGCAGCAGGGACCGGATATGCCTGCATCAGGCCAGATCAAGCGCGCGGGTCAGGTTTTCAATGCGTTTGTCATGAACCACGATATTGTCTTCAATACGAATACCGCCGAACGGGCGCAACGCATCCAGCTTCTGCCAGTTGAAATGCTGGCGTAGCTCGCCCTGACGCCAGGGCTCAAGCAACGAATCGATGAAATAGATACCCGGTTCGATAGTCAGCACCATGCGCGGCTCCAGAATCCGGGTACAACGCAGGTAGGGATGGGCTGATGGCGCAGGCAGCGTCGTGCCGGCGTCGTCCTGCATAAATCCGCCGACGTCATGCACCTGCAAGCCAAGCGGATGGCCCAGACCGTGCGGCAGGAACGGCGACGTCACGCCCTGCTCCACCATCGCTTCTTCACTCAGCCCGGTCACCAGTTGATGACGTTTAAGCAACGCCGCCACCCGGCGATGCATCTGTAAATGGTAGTCGGTATAACGCACGCCGGCCTTCAGAGTATCTATCAGCGCCAGTTGCTCGCGGTTCAGGTCTTTTACCAACGCAGCATAGTCATTGTCATGCTGCGCGGCATAGGTACGGGTAATGTCCGCCGCATAGCCGTTATATTCTGCGCCGGCATCCAGCAGGAAACTGCGCATTTCCGCCGGCACCCGATGTTCGAGCTGAGTATAATGCAGCACCGCCGCGTGCTCGTTGAGAGCGACGATATTGCCATAAGGCACATCGGTATCACGGTGACCGGTGGCGGTCAGGTACGCCAGATTGATGTCAAATTCGCTCATGCCGGACTGGAACGCTTCGTATGCGGCATGGTGGCCGACCACCGCCGTTTTCTGCGCTTCACGCATGCAGGCCAGTTCGTAATCCGTCTTGTAGGCACGGTGGTAATGCAGATAATCCAGCACGCCTTTCGGGTTGATATGCTCCGGCGCCACGCCCAGATTCAGCGCCCGTTGCGGCGCGGAACCGATATAGGCGACACGCTGGCGTTGAACCGGCAATTGCTGGCCGATGTCGTCGGCCTTGCGCAGTACCTGGATGTCCAACGATGTGGTCCAAAAACTGTCCGGCACCGGTGCCACGTTATGCCAGTAATCAACGGGGGAGTAGAACCACAGCTTCGGCGTATTGACCCCATCCACCCACAGCCAGCAGTTCGGCACTTGCGTCACCGGCAGCCAGGCTTTGAACTGCGGGTTAACTTTGAACGGATAAGCATGATCATCCAGAAACGCCATCATCAGCTCACCGGAGTGGATCAATAAGGCATCCAGATTATGCCGTGCCAGAACCGCCTGCGTGCGTTGCTGCAGAGTCGCCACATGTTGATGATACAAAGAAGTCAGCGTTTCCATCACAATCCCCATTGATAACAGACTGTTTCCCAGTGTAACACAGTGCCCTGATGAGGGCAGCGTTGCTCACCTTGTGATCCTCCCGGCAAATCCCTCATGTGTTGTTTGCATTTCATTAACATCAAAACCACAATTTCTTACATCTGGTCATACCAGATTACGGATAACAGTGGAGAACACCATGATCTATCAAGGCGACACGCTGTACCTTAACTGGCTGGAAGACGGCATTGCCGAACTGGTTTTTGCCGCGCCCGGCAGCGTCAACAAGCTGGATACCCGCACCGTAGCCAGTCTTGGCGAAGCCCTGAATCACCTGACGAACCAACCCTCACTCCGCGCGCTGCTACTGCGCTCGGATAAACCCGCCTTCATTGCCGGAGCGGACATCACCGAATTCCTGTCGTTGTTTGCCGCCCCGCCGGAAGCGTTGCATCAGTGGCTGACCGAAGCCAACGCCATTTTCAGCCGACTGGAAGATTTGCCGGTGCCGACGTTATCCGCCATCAACGGCTATGCGCTGGGCGGAGGATGCGAATGCGTGCTGGCGACCGATTTCCGTCTTGCAACGCCTGATGCGCGCATCGGCCTGCCGGAAGTCAAACTGGGTATCATGCCGGGGTTTGGCGGCACGGTCCGATTGCCGCGGCTGCTGGGCGCGGACGGCGCGCTGGAAATCATCACTGCGGGTAAAGACCTGTCTGCCGGCGAGGCGCTGAAAGCCGGGCTGGTGGATGCGATAACAGACAGTGACAAGTTGCTGTCTTCCGCCCTGCATATGTTGCGTCTGTCGGCGGAGGATAAACTGGACTGGCGCACCCGCCGTCGTCAGAAACAATCGCCGCTGCGGCTTAACCGTATCGAAGCCACCATGAGTTTTGCTACCGCCAACGCGCTGGTGCAACAAGCGGCAGGCCGCCACTACCCCGCACCGATGATGGCGCTCAAAACCATCGAAGCCGCCGCCGGGCTGCACCGCGACGCCGCGCTGAAGCTCGAAACCGATAATTTCGTCGCGCTGACTCAAACCACCGCGGCATACGCGTTGGTCGGTGTATTCCTTAATGAGCAGGCGGTAAAAAGCGCCGCAAAAAAATGGGCTGGCGATGCCTCGCCGCCCGCTCGTGTTGCCGTACTGGGCGCCGGGATCATGGGCGGCGGCATTGCCTGCCAGTCGGCACGCAAAGGGGTGCCAGTGTGGATGAAAGATATCAGTGAAAAAGCGCTGACACTGGGGATGGAGGAAGCGGCCAAGCTGCTTAACGCGCAGTTGGAACGCGGCAAACTGGACGCCATGACCATGGCGGGGGTGCTGGCCCGTATTCACCCGACACTCAATAACAACGGGCTTGAACAAGCTGACCTGATTATCGAAGCCGTAGTGGAAAACCCGCAGGTAAAAGCCAGGGTGCTGGCCGATATCGAAGCTTATGTCAGCGAACAGACGTTGATTGTTTCCAATACGTCGACGATTCCCATCGGGCAATTAGCCACTTCATTGCAGCGGCCGCAAAATTTCTGCGGGATGCACTTTTTCAACCCGGTACATCGTATGCCGCTGGTTGAAGTGATACGAGGCCCAAAGACCGATGAGAAAACGCTGGCCCGCGTGGTGGCCTACGCCAGCAAGATCGGCAAAACCCCGATCGTGGTGAACGACTGCCCGGGATTCTTCGTCAACCGCGTGCTGTTTCCCTACATTGCCGCCTTCAACCTGCTGATGCGCGACGGCGCGGATTTCCGCGACGTGGACGCGGTGATGGAGAAACAGTTCGGTTGGCCGATGGGGCCGGCTTACCTGTTGGACGTAGTCGGGCTGGATACCGCTCACCACGCGCAGGCGGTGATGTCGGCAGGCTTTCCGCAGCGTATGGCGAAAACCTATCGCGACGCGGTCGATGTGCTGGTGGAGCATCAGCGTTTCGGTCAGAAGAGCGGCGCGGGCTTCTACCGCTACTATCCGGATGCCAAAGGCAAACCACGCCGCGAACAGGACGAGCAGACCGATATCTTGCTGGATGCGGTCTGCCAGCCGAAGCGAACCTTCAGTGCGCAAGAGATTATCCATCGCCTGATGGTGCCGATGCTCAACGAAGTCGCGCGTTGTCTGGAAGAAGGTATCGTCGCCACCCCGGCGGAAGCCGACATGGCGCTGCTTTACGGCCTGGGTTTCCCGCCATTCCACGGCGGCGCCTGCCGTTACCTGGATACGCTGGGCAGCCAGCACTATGTCGACATCGCCCAGTCGCTGGCATCACTGGGGCCGCTTTACGCCATACCGGAAAGCCTGTTGCAGATGGCGCAACGCCAACAGCGTTATTACCCGGCGGTTGAACCTCACAGCAACCTTTCTCTTCATCAACCGGCATAAGGACGCACGACGATGGAAAAAGCAGTAATTGTTGATGCGGTGCGCACCCCGATGGGGCGTTCCAAAGGCGGTGCGTTTCGTCAGGTCCGGGCGGAAACCCTGTCCGCTCACCTGATGCGCAGCCTGCTGAGTCGCAACCCGGCGCTGGACGCGGACAAGATTGACGACATCTACTGGGGTTGTGTGCAACAAACGTTGGAGCAAGGCTTTAACGTGGCGCGCAACGCGGCATTGCTGGCGGAAATCCCCCATTCGGTGCCGGCGGTGACGGTCAACCGCCTGTGCGGTTCATCCATGCAGGCGTTACACGACGCGGCGCGCGCCATTATGGTGGGTGATGCCGACGTTTGTCTGGTCGGCGGCGTCGAACACATGGGGCATATGCCGATGACCCACGGCGTCGATTTTCACCCTGGACTCGGCAAGAGCATTGCCAAAGCGGCGGCGATGATGGGGCTGACGGCGGAACTGCTGGCGCGCCAACATCACATCAGCCGCGAAATGCAGGACGCGTTCGCCGTCCGCTCACACCAGCGTGCCTGGGCTGCGACCCAGTCCGGTGCCTTTCGCCGCGAAATTATCCCCACTACCGGTCATAACGCCGACGGCGCGCTGCAACCGTTTGACTACGACGAAGTCGTCAGAGCGGAAACCAGTATCGACGCGCTGGCAGCGCTGCGCCCGGCATTTGACCCGGTCAATGGCACAGTCACCGCCGGCAGTTCATCAGCGCTGTCGGATGGCGCGGCAGCGCTGCTGGTAATGAGCGAATCCCGCGCACTGGCGCTAGGGTTAACGCCACGGGTACGCCTTCGTGCGACGGCGGTCGTCGGGTGCGACCCATCCGTGATGGGATACGGCCCGGTGCCCGCCACCCAGAAAGCGTTACAGCGGGCAGGGCTCTCACTGAGCGATATCGGTCTGTTTGAACTGAATGAGGCGTTTGCCGCCCAAACGCTGCCCTGTCTCAAAGCACTCGGGCTACTGGAAAGCATGGACGACAAGGTTAACCTGAACGGCGGCGCCATTGCGCTTGGTCATCCGCTGGGATGTTCCGGCGCACGCATCATCACCACACTCATCAATTTGATGGAACAGCGGAATGTGGAATTCGGCGTGGCGACCATGTGTATCGGTTTAGGTCAGGGCATCGCGACGGTACTGCAACGGGTATAACCTCCACCCGCCGGTGCCACCGTACCGGCGGAGTCAACACCCACATCAGGAAACCCGCTCCCGATGGCGTGAAGAAAGCCACTCATACAGCCCCATGCCTGCGAGCATAGCGGCAAAGAACACCCAGCCTTTCACTGTGCCATACGACAGCAGCACCAACGCCGGGCCGGGGCAAATACCGGCCATCCCCCAGCCGATGCCAAACAGCAGGCTGCCCGCCACCAGCGGTTTGTCGATCGCTTTTTTTAGCGGCAGGGAAAACAACGCCACGCACAGCGGCTTTGCCATCCGGCCGACAAGACGAAAACCGAGCGTCCCGACCACCAGCGCGCCTCCCATCACCAGCGCCAACGACGGGTCCCACTGCCGGGTAATATCCAGGAAACCCAGCACTTTCTGCGGGTTCGCCATACCGCTGATCAGCAGCCCGATCCCAAAAACCAGCCCGGCCAGAAAAGAAAACAGGTTATTCATCGTCCGCTCCTTAACGTGCGTCATAACACCCTATTCAACGGAATGCGCCCAGCGCCCAGACGGTGACAAACGCCGCCCCCATGAAGGTCAGCGTCGCCACTAACGATCGCAGCGACAAACGGGATAAGCCACACACACCATGTCCACTGGTGCAGCCCGCCCCGTATCGAGTGCCGACGCCCACCAATAGACCGGATACGACCAGCCAGAGCGTGGATGTTGATATCGTACTCTCCGGCAACGGTGCCGCCAGTTGGTAGAGCCAGGGCGCAGCGATCATCCCCAGCACAAACGCCAACCGCCATCCTTTATCCGGTGACGAGCGGTTCAGTAGCCCACCGAGAATGCCGCTGATGCCGGCAACACGTCCGCAGAATACCGCCAGCATCACTACCGCAACGCCAATCACCAGACCGCCTGTCAGGCTCATCAGCGGCGTGAACGCCGCCATATCAATCTGCATAATCTCTACCCCCAATGATGTCAGGCCGTACACCAGCCAGCGCAATCCATACCGCACATTGCGCTGCGACGAACGGCACCAGCTCGCAGCACAACCGAGAGCCCTTTCATGTGTTTATGCTGCGTTAGGGCAATCAGCGATGAGGGTGCCTATCGCTTGTCGCCCACCAGTTCAGGCTCGGTCATACAACCACTATGTGATACGCGGCTCCGCCGTACCGGCTGTCCCTCTCACAAAAAATAATATATTATTTTATATAATGAAAGATACCATATTGTTACCAAACTTGTTACCAAACCCCATCACCGATCACACCATATATGACTTGATGGACGATCTGTTTTGATGGACGATCTGTTGTAGAAAACAGGCTGCTGAAAAACAACAAGGCCGGGTATCAACCCGGCCTCGCAAGCACAACGATGACAAAAATCAAATGAAAGAAAAAGCATCGCTGTACATGTGCGCGCTCTGTGCACCACGTTCGTTGCAAAAACGCTCACGGGCAATTTTCGCCATCTCGAAACGGCCTGCGATATAAATATCGTGCGACGCCAGCGAGCCGAAATCCTGGAGTACCGCACTCAATACGGTTCCGGAACGGCCATGCCACTGTTCATCCGGCTGTTCAACCACCGGGATCACCTTCAGGTTAGGGTGTGACTGCGCCAGAGCTTGCAACGCCCCCAGATCGTACAAGTGTCGCAACTCACGGCCACCCCAATACACGGAAACCGGACGTTCCGGCTGGCTTGCCAGCACCGTCAGCAAAATAGAACGCACATAGGAGAACCCTGTGCCGCCCGCTATCAGAATCAACGGCCGATCGCTGTCTTCACGCAACCAGGCATCACCGTGGGGAATATCCACCACCAGCGATTTTTCCTTCAAAATGCGATCCATCACGGCCATCGCATACAGGTTCATCTCAGACGCCCCGATATGCAATTCGATAGTCCCTTGTTCTGTCGGCGTTGAGGCCACGGAGAACGGGCGCTTGTCACGTTCGTCCATTACCACCATCAAATATTGCCCGGCACGAAAGGAAAAAGGTGCCGATGGCAATAAGCGCACCCGGTAAACCGTATCGGTGATAGCTTCCACCGACGTTACTGTACAGCTCAACGTTGTCATGCGTTCCCTCTGTAGGGTCAAAGCAAAATGGGGAACAGCGTAAGCGCCGTCAGTGCGGCTTACCACTGTCATTCAATATGGCCAATTCATCCCATATGGCGTCCACACGGGCGACAACCGACGGATCTTTGGTAATAGGGTGACCCCATTCACGTTGCGTTTCACCCGGCCATTTATTCGTTGCATCCAGCCCCATTTTGGAGCCAAGCCCGGAGACCGGTGAAGCAAAATCCAGATAATCAATCGGCGTATTTTCAAGTAGCAACGTATCACGCGCCGGATCCATACGTGTGGTGATTGCCCAAATCACATCTTTCCAGTCGCGGGCATCAATATCGTCATCACAGACAATAACGAATTTGGTATACATGAACTGGCGTAAAAAAGACCAGACGCCCATCATCACCCGTTTGGCATGACCGGCATACTGTTTTTTCATAGTAACGACAGCCAGCCGGTAAGAACAGCCCTCTGGCGGCAGATAAAAGTCGACGATTTCCGGAAACTGCTTTTGCAGCAGCGGCACGAACACTTCATTCAGCGCCACACCCAGAACGGCAGGCTCATCGGGCGGGCGACCGGTATAAGTGGAATGATAAATCGCATCGCGCCGCTGGGTCACGTGGGTTACGGTAAACACTGGGAAATGGTCGACTTCATTGTAATAACCGGTGTGATCGCCATAAGGGCCTTCCGGCGCCGTTTCATCCACGTCGATATAGCCTTCCAGCACGATTTCGGCGCTGGCCGGCACGTCCAGATCGCAGGACAGGCATTTCACGACTTCGGTCTTGTGACCACGCAGTAACCCGGCAAAAGCATATTCAGATAACGTATCCGGCACCGGCGTCACCGCGCCCAGAATGGTAGCCGGATCTGCGCCCAACGCGACCGCGACCGGGAAACGCTCGCCGGGGCGTTGCTGACGCCACTCCTGAAAATCCAGTGCACCGCCGCGGTGTGACAACCAGCGCATAATCAGTTTGTTGCGGCCAATCAGTTGCTGACGGTAAATCCCCAGATTCTGGCGCTCTTTGAAAGGCCCGCGCGTGACCGTCAGTCCCCAGGTGACCAACGGCGCCACATCGCCCGGCCAGCAATGCATGATCGGAATTCGGCCCAGATCCACCTCATCGCCTTCCCATACCTGCTCCTGGCAGGGCGCACTCGACAGCCGTTTGGTCGGCATGTTAAGCACCTGCCGAAATTTAGGTAGCTTATCCACCAGGTCACGAAAACCACGCGGCGGTTCCGGCTCTTTTAAAAATGCCAACAAGCGACCGATATCACGCAACGCGCCGACCTCTTCCTGCCCCATTCCCAGCGCCACGCGCTTAGGCGTACCGAACAGGTTGCACAGCACCGGCATACCGTAACCTTTCGGATTTTCAAATAACAGCGCCGGGCCGCCGGCACGCAGGGTGCGATCGGCAATTTCGGTCATTTCCAGGTAGGGATCTATCGGCTGATGGATGCGTTTGAGTTCGCCTCTCGCCTCAAGCTGAGCGAGAAATTCACGTAAGTCACGGTATTTCATGCTGATCATCAGAAAGGTCAGTGGTGGCGGTATTATAAAGGCTATTGACCATGCTGTCGCTTACCGCCCGCGCGATTTCCGGCAAGTGCCTGAACCTGCTACGTTCAACGCCGCCTGCAATTTAGGAATTTCTCCCGGAAATTTTATCCCGCAAGGGATAACGCTTTTGCTATCCTCTCCCGCTGAGAAAGCCATAGAAAAGTGAAATTATGCGAGCCTGGTACTTACTTTATTGCAAGCGCGGCCAACTATTACGGGCCAAAGAACATCTGGAACGTCAGGACGTGGTCTGCCTGAGCCCGATGATCGCGCTGGAGAAAATCGTACGAGGGAAACGAACCGAGGTCAGTGAACCGTTGTTCCCCAATTACCTGTTCGTCGAGTTCGACCCGGAGCACATACATACCACCACTATCAGCGCCACTCGCGGCGTCAGTCATTTTGTTCGTTTTGGCAGCCTGCCGGCACTCGTCCCCCAGCAGGTGATTGACGATTTGCAGAACCATCAATGCACGTCTCACATCGCCCCTGAAACGCCGCAGCCCGGCGATGAAGTCACCATCACCGAAGGGGTGTTCAGCGGCCTTCAGGCCATTTATACCGAACCGGATGGCGAAGCGCGCTCCATGCTGCTGCTCAATCTGCTGAACAAGCAGGTACGGCAAAGCATCGACAACCGCCAGTTTCGAAAAGCATAAACCGTCAGGGCTACGCCCTGACGGTACAGCCGTTAACGGCGCAACGCCTCATCACGCAACCATTCGGCTACGCGTTTGGCGAAATAGGTCAATACCCCATCAGCGCCGGCACGTTTGAAACACAACAGCGACTCCATCACCAGCGGCTGCTCCTGTAGCCAACCATTCTGGATCGCCGCCATCTGCATCGCGTACTCGCCGGACACCTGATAAGCGAAAGTCGGTACGCCGAAGGTATCCTTCACCCGGCTCACCACATCCAGATACGGCATCCCCGGTTTCACCATCACCATATCAGCCCCTTCCTGCAGGTCTTGTGCGATTTCCTGCAATGCCTCATTCGTATTGGCCGGATCCATCTGATAGGTTTTCTTGTTGCCGCCTTTCAGGTTGCCCGACGAACCAAGCGCATCGCGGAACGGCCCGTAGTAGCAAGACGCGTACTTGGCGGAATACGCCATGATCTGGGTATTGACCAACCCCTGCTCTTCCAGCCGCCCACGGATAGCGCCGATACGGCCGTCCATCATATCGCTGGGCGCCACGATCTCCGCACCGGCTTGCGCGTGAGACAACGCCTGACGCACCAGAATCTCTTTGGTAATGTCATTGACCACGTAACCCTCTTCGTCGATTACGCCATCCTGACCGTGAGTGGTGTAAGGGTCCAACGCCACATCGGTCAGCAGCCCCAGCTCCGGCACCGCATCTTTCAACGCACGCACGGTACGCTGCACCAGCCCATCCGGATTGTAGGCTTCTTCAGCCAGCAACGACTTTTTATCCGCTTCAATCACCGGGAACAGCGACAACACCGGGATGCCCAATTTGGCGATAACCTCCGCTTCGCGGACCAGTTCATCAATCGTCAGGCGATACACGCCCGGCATGGAGGGCACTTCCTGACGCCCCTGTTTGCCTTCCATGACAAACACCGGGTAGATGAGGTCGTTGACCGTAACCTGATGCTCCGCCACCAGACGACGGCTGAAATCATGACGGCGCAGACGGCGCAGACGACGTCCAGGAAACGCACCGGGAAAAACATTACTCATCTTTATTCTCCTTTCTGGCCCGGACGGAAAATCCGACGGGCGTTTTCATCCACATTCCTGCCGAACCATTGCGCATCCTGGCTGCGCCAACGCGCAACCTGGCGGACAATGTGCGGCAGAAAACAAGGTTCGTTACGGCGGGATGCAGGTTTAGGATGTAAATCCCGGGGTAACAGATAGGGCGCATCGGTTTCCAACAGTAACCGATTATCCGGGATCCGTGGCAGCAACGCGCGCAGCGCCAACCCACGACGTTCGTCACATACCCAGCCGGTAATGCCGATCATCAGCCCGGCACGCAGGCAATCATCCAGCTCGTCACCTGAACCGGTGAAACAGTGCAACACCGCCGCCGGCAGTTTATCGAGCCACGGCGTCAGCAGCGCCATAAAGCGCTCATGCGCATCGCGACAGTGCAAAAAAACCGGTATCGCGCGTTCAGCGGCGATGGCTAACTGCGCGCTAAATGCCAGTTCCTGTTCTTCGGGGGTAGAAAAGTTACGATTGAAATCCAGCCCGCATTCACCAACCGCCAACACCTGATCACTTCCTGCCAGTTGATAAATCAATGCTGCGGCATCATCGTTCCAGCCGCTGGCGTCATGCGGATGCACACCGGCGGTTGACCAGCAATAATCGGGATACTGTGCTGCTATCCTGCAGGCTTGTTCACTCTCTTCGGCGTTGGTTCCCGTCAACAATAGCCCCGTTACGCCGGCCTGTCGGGCGCGTGCCACAACCTGCTCTCGGTCTGAACGGAACTGTGGGCTGGTGAGGTTAACGCCAATATCGAACATGAGCGGATATCCGGAAATTCGTCACGGTCATCCTGATGGACAACCCAAAAAACAACACCTCCCGAAAGAGGTGTCACAGTAAGAAGATCGCCGCTTACGGCGAGATACTACTCAGGGAGACGGCGCAGATTCGTCTACGTCTTCTTCCTCTGGCTGACGCCGCTTACCGACGTAGAACCTGGCGAAAAACACCCCGATTTCAAACAGCAAATACATCGGAATGGCCAGCAGCGTCTGGGAGAACACATCCGGCGGAGTCAGCAACATCCCCACCACGAACGCGCCCACCAGTACGTATGGCCGTTTCTGCTTCAGGCCTTCCGGCGTGACGACCCCACTCCAGCACAGCAGCACAATCGCCACCGGTACTTCGAACGACACGCCGAACGCCATGAACAACGCCATCACAAAATCGAGATAGTTGTTGATGTCGGTGGCGATTAATACCCCTTTGGGCGCAGTTTGTGCAAAAAAGGCAAACGCCAGCGGAAACACGATAAAATAGGCAAAGGCCATCCCCATGTAGAACAGCAGGCTGCTGGACACCAGCAACGGCATCATCAGCCGCCGCTCATGTTTGTACAACGCCGGCGCCACAAACGCCCAAACCTGATACAACACCAACGGCGCAGATAAAAACACCGACACGATCAGCGTCAGTTTGATTGGGGTGAAAAACGGCGAGGCCACATCGGTCGCAATCATGCTGGCCCCGGCCGGTAGCTGTTTAATGAGCGGTGCGGAGACAAACTGATAGATGTCATTGGCGAAATACACCAGCGCCAGAAATACCACCAGCACGCTGATAATGCTATTTAACAACCGCTTACGCAGTTCGATCAGATGGCTGATCAGCGGTTGGGTTTGATCAACAGCCATAGGTTAACGATCACCAGAAGGTTGGGAAGGAGGAGCCGACGTGACCTGTTCAGGTTTGGCCTTGCTTTCGACATGGACTGTACCGCCTAATGCCGGATCGGCAGGCGCTGGCACGGTCTGGATTGCCGTTTCAGTACGTGTGGTGGCCGGCTCCGTAGCCGGAGCGGCGACAGCAGGGGAGGACGACACGGTCTTCCGCTCAACGTCCAGCACGCCATCGTGCGCGGCTTCAGGATCGCCAAGCGGCACATGCTCCGGCGAATCACTGCCATCCAGTTTGATACTGTGGGGGCGCTTCATCGCTTCGGCAGCCTCTTTCAGCTCATCCATCGACGCTTTAAGCTCTGGCGACAGATTTTGTAACTGGCTGGCCTGCTCTACTTTCTTCAGGCTGTCCTGCAATTCCTGCAGCTTCATCTCCTGTGCCAGTTCATTTTGCACCGTCGATGCCAATGAGCGCAGTGCCCGAATCCACCCCGCCACGGTTCTTACCGCAATCGGCAGACGCTCCGGCCCCAGTACAACCAGGCCAATCACCATCACCAATAGTAGTTCACTAAACCCGATATCAAACACCGGTTACACCTGCTCTTTATGCTGACTTTTCTCTTCCGGACTGTTCTGCGGCTTCTGCTCCGAAATGGATTTGGTCGCAAAGTCAGCGTCCTGTTGTTTGTCGTTATTGGCAGCAGGCTGATCGTCGCTCATTGCTTTCTTAAAGCCTTTGATAGAGGCACCGAGATCGGCACCAAGCGATTTGAGCTTGCCCGTACCAAACAATAAAACCACGATGACCGCTATCAATAACAAACTTGGAAGACTAATACCGCCCATACTCTGCCTGCCTCTTTGTTCAAAAGGAATTCATGCTACACACTCATCACCATAATCTCGGCGACAAGGCCATATTCAACGTGTACACCGCCAACCTATTATCCAGGCCACCAAACCGGCCGCAATCAGCCCAGCAGGAACAACATGAGCCTCAGCCTGGCTTATCAGTAACGCAGTGCCACTGAGCAACAATGCCGCCCCAACGCCCAGCATATAACGAGACTGCCCCTGACGGATGCGCTGGGTACGCAGCTCATTAGACAACCGATCCATATTCTGTTTTAACATCTTATGCTGGCGTAAGCTGTCGTAGAACAGCTCTGGGATCTCAGGCAGTTTTTCCGCCCAAAACGGCGCTTTTTCTTTAAACGCCCGCAACATTGCAGGAAGACCAACCTGGTCTTTCACCCAGGTTTCCAGAAACGGCTTAGCCGTCTTCCACAAATCCAGCTGTGGGTAAAGCTGACGACCCACTCCCTCAATGTACAGTAACGTCTTCTGGAGCAGCACCAATTGGGGCTGAACTTCCATATTGAAGCGACGCGCCGTATTAAAGAGGTTCAATAATACATGACCGAAAGAAATTTCTGCTAACGGCTTTTCAAATATTGGCTCACAGACCGTGCGGATAGCGAATTCGAACTCTTCTACGTTGGTGTCGTGCGGCACCCAGCCGGAGTCGACATGCAGTTCAGCAACGCGACGGTAGTCACGGTTGAAAAAGGCAATAAAGTTCTCCGCCAGATAGCGCTTATCGTCTTTATTCAGCGAGCCGACAATGCCGCAATCAATACCGATATACTGCGGGTCTTCCGGATGCTCATAACTGATGAAGATGTTGCCGGGATGCATATCCGCATGGAAAAAGCTGTCGCGGAATACCTGGGTGAAAAAGACCTGTACTCCCCGCTCGGCCAACAGCGGCATATTAACGCCGTGCCGCTTCAACGCATCCACATCCGACACTGGAATACCGTAAATACGCTCCATGACCAGTACCCGCTCATTGCAATAGTCGGAGTACACTTCCGGTACGTACAGCATCGAGCTGTTTTCAAAGTTTCGCCGCAATTGAATGGCATTAGCCGCTTCACGCAGCAGGTTCAGTTCATCCAGCAGTGTTTTTTCGTAGTCGCGCACCACTTCGCGCGGCCGCAGGCGACGCCCATCCGGCAACAGAATCGGCAACCAGCCGGCCAGTCGATGCATCAGGCGCATATCCGCCTTGATCACCGGCAGGATGTCCGGACGAATGACCTTGATAACGATGTCTTTGCCGGTGGTTTTCAGCCTGGCGGTATGTACCTGAGCGATCGACGCCGATGCCAGCGGCTTCGCGTCAAAATCATCAAACCAGGTTTCCAGCTTGCCGCCCATCGAGGTTTCGATCTGATGACGGGCCAGCTCACCATCGAAAGGTTCAACCTGATCCTGCAACATTGCCAGTTGATCGGCGATAGCCGGGGGAAACAAATCACGACGGGTGGACATCATCTGACCGAACTTGATCCACACCGGCCCCAGTTCCTGCAGCGCCAATCGCAGGCGCTCGCCCAGCGGTTTGTCTTTGTGACGATTCGGTAACCAGAACAATAAACAACGCCACAAACGCAACGGCATCGTCAGCGGTAATCGCGGAATCAGTTCATCCAGTCCGTAGCTCAGTAATACCCCGATAATTCGGTACAACCGCAAGAGTTCTCCCGGCGTCATGGCGATCCCTCCATTTTGGCCAGCCGGGCGGACAACGCCTCCACCGACTGCGCCAGCGCATCCACCTCATCCGCAAACCAGAGTCCCTCCAGTTTGCCGGGCGCCAGGCGCCACTCTTCGGTTATTGTTTCCGATAACGCCTGTTGCTGGCGGCACACAGAACGCATCAGCGTGCCGGCAACCTTGCCTGCCACCTGACTCACCCCCTCCGCCGCAACATCGCCCAACCAGGGAGATAACCATTCCGCCGGGTCAAATTCGGCCAGATCCAGCAAGGTGACAAATTGCTGCGCCACCTGAATATCCCCTTCCAGCACCAAATCGCCACTGCGCATCAGCGCAGACAATTGCTGCCGGTCGCGCAGTTTCATCAGTGCCGACAGGTGAGTCTGCAACAAACAATCCGGTTGTGCCGCCCACTGGCTCATGACATCAAGGCGGTATTCGGAAAAGATCAATACCAGCGGCGTATCCAGTTCCGCCACTTCAACTCGCAACGTTTTTCCGTGCAAACGCTGACGGGCGGCTTTCATGCTCCGGTCACGGAACAAAAGCTGGTTGAGCGCCGTTTCCAGTGCCGCCGTCAACACAGGCATTATCAACATGGGAGTATCCAACTCAGAATTTAAATCCGCGATGCAGCGCTACGATGCCGCTGGTCAGATTAAAGTAATCCACACTGTCAAAGCCGGCATCGATCATCATCCCTTTCAATGTTTCCTGATCCGGATGCATACGGATGGACTCCGCCAGATAACGGTAACTACCGGCATCGCTGGCAACCATCTCGCCAATACGTGGCAGCACATGGAAGGAATAAGCGTCGTATACCTTGCTCAGCGCTTTCACGGTCGGCTTCGAGAATTCCAGCACCAGCAGGCGGCCACCGGGTTTCAGCACCCGATACATGGAGCGCAGTGCTCGCTCTTTTTCGGTTACGTTACGCAACCCAAACGAGATAGTAATGCAGTCGAAAAAATTCTCCGGAAACGGCAGGGCTTCGGCATTGGCCTGAACATAACTGATATTACCCACCACACCCAGGTTGCGCAGCTTCTCGCGTCCTACTTTCAACATCGACGCATTGATATCCGCCAGCACCACTTCGCCGTCATCACCCACCAGACGAGAGAATTTGGCCGTGAGGTCGCCGGTGCCGCCGGCCAGGTCCAGCACACGCTGACCACGGCGCACACCGCTGCATTCGATGGTAAACCGCTTCCAGATACGGTGAATGCCAAATGACATCAGATCGTTCATCAAGTCATATTTAGCCGCCACAGAATGAAAAACATCCGCCACCATGGCTTCCTTATCATCTTTAGCTACCGTGCGAAAACCAAAATGTGTCGTATTATCCGAATCGTCTACCATGTTATCCGCCTGCTTTTTCAACTTCAGGATCGTGTTACCCATTAATGGGTAGCATTAATGGGTAAAGAGTGTAACAGACGCCGCCTAAAAGCGACCGCCCTTCTTTTCACCCTGTGCACCGAACCTGATCAACATCATATCGCCGTGCCGTTCGGCACATCATCCATGCTATTCACGCCCTGTTCAGCCTCATCATCATGCGCATCCTGCGATAACGCGAGCCATTCATCGGGTGCCGCCGGTTCATCCTGCATCATAGGTACGTTGACTGGCCGCTTAATCTCCACCCCCAACGCACGGAACCCTTCGGCCTGGCCGATCAGGTTGCCACGCCCAGACGCCAGTTTCTTCATCGCCTGACGGTAACCCGCCTGTGCCTTGTCCAATCCTTGCCCCAGCGACGCCATATCATCAACGAACAAACGTAGCTTGTCGTACAACCGTGACGCTCGTTCAGCGATCAACTGCGCGTTGCGGCTTTGCTGCTCGTAACGCCAGAGATTGTTAATCGTCCGTAACGCTACCAGTAAAGTCGTGGGGCTGACCAGCATAATATTGTGGCGTAATGCCTCGGTAATTAGATCAGGTTGACGATCGATAGCCACCAGGAACGCCGGTTCGACCGGAATAAACATCAGCACATAATCGAGAGAACGCAACCCCGGCAGTTGCTGGTAATCCTTGCTGCCCAGCAGCCGCATATGATTACGGATGGACAACAGATGCTCGTTCAGCGCCACCGCCCGATCAGCCTCGTTAGCGCCGTTGAAATAACGCTCATAGGCCACCAGCGACATTTTGGCATCGATAACCACATCCTTGCCGTGCGGCAGCCGGACGATCACATCCGGTTGCAGACGGCTGTTGTTGCCGGTCTGGACGCTGACCTGAGTGTCATATTCGTGTCCTTCACGCAGCCCGGAACTTTCCAGTACCCGGCTCAGTACCACTTCCCCCCAGTTACCCTGGGTTTTGTTGTCGCCTTTTAACGCATTGGTGAGGTTGATGGCTTCCTGCGCCATCTGGGCGTTGAGTTGTTGCAGATTGCGGATTTCATGCGCCAGCGTATGTCGTTCGCGGGATTCCGCCCCGAAGCTCTCTTGCACCTGACGGCGAAAACCATCCAGTTGCTCGCGTAACGGCGTCAACAGCTTCTCCATGCTCTGCTGGTTTTGCTGATCTACCTTATGCCCGGTCTGCTCAAAGATACGATTGGCGAGGTTTTCAAACTGGGTGGATAACCGCTGTTCGCTATTCATCAACAACCGCTGCTTTTCTTCCGCCGCCAACCGGGTTTCTTCAAGGCGAATGGTCACTTCGCGCAGTTCTGCTTCCTGCGCACCGTTAGCTTCGCGCAACGCGCGCAGTTCCTGATTGAGCTGAGCGCACTCGTCCCGCAACTCCGCCAGTTGCCGCAACTTTTCTTCACCCGCCGCCAGTTGCGCGTGTAACGAACGCAACTCCTGCGTTTGCTGCTCCAGCCGTTGTTGGTCTTGCTGCCGCGCCTGCTGGTTTTCAGTCAATTGCCGACGCGTCTGTTCCAGCGCCTGCTGCTGTAACTGAAATTCGGTGTCATGCCGTGCCAGGCGCTGCTGTTGCAGCAGGCTGGCGGCCAGCCAGCCCAGCAGCATGCCGACCACGACACCGCCGACGCCATAAAATAAGGAGATCTCCACACCGCCTCCGGGTTATGCGTACCACTGCCCGCCAAGGTAGAATGAGGCTGTATATCTGTCCAGAGGTTATGCGAAAAATCGGCCGAAAAAGCCGCAGACAAACGGAAAAATGCGAGCCGACTTCAGAAAGCCGGTGACAGAAAAAACAAAACCGGCCCAGAGGGCCGGTTCTGAAACCGAGAATAGGGATTAAGCCAAACGCTGCTTCGCGTCGGCAATCGCACGCGCCACTTGTTGCGGCGATACCCCACCCTGGGCGGCGCGCTTATCCAGACAGGATTGCAACGACAATACCGGATAGACATCGTCTTCAATCACCGCGCTGAACTGTTTGAGATCCGCCAGCGACAAGGCTTCCAGCGCTTTACCCTGACGAATCGCTCCCACCACCGCTTCACCGACGATATGGTGCGCTTCACGGAATGGCACACCTTTGGCGACCAGATAATCGGCCAGTTCGGTGGCGTTGGCGTAGCCCTGCTGCGCCGCTTCCTGACAACGTGGACGTTTCACCTGGATGCCTTCCAGCACCAGCGCCGCCATCAGCAGGCAGTCGTGCCAAGTGTCCAGCGCATCGAACAGCCCTTCCTTGTCTTCCTGCATATCTTTGTTATAGGCCAGCGGCAGCCCTTTCAGCGTCACCAGCATACCGGCCAGCGCACCCTGCACCCGGCCGCACTTACCGCGGATCAGCTCCAGCGCGTCCGGGTTCTTTTTCTGCGGCATCAGCGAAGAGCCGGAGGTCACACGGTCAGACAGCTCGACAAACGCCGCTTCACCGCTGTTGAAGAAAATCAAATCTTCGGCGAAGCGCGACAGGTGCACCATGCCGATAGACGCGTCGGACAGCAGCTCCAGTACGTGATCGCGGTCAGAAACCGTATCCAGACTGTTGCGGGTAGCCGATGCAAAACCCAGCCAACCGGCCAGTTGCTCGCGGTCAATCGGATAAGCGGTACCCGCCAGTGCGCCGCAGCCCAGCGGGCTGACGTCCAGACGCTTGAGCGTGTCTTCCAGACGGCTCTCATCACGCGCCAGCATTTCGTGATAAGCCAGGCACCAGTGTGCGAAGGTGACCGGCTGTGCGCGTTGCAGGTGGGTATAGCCCGGCATCACCGCGTCCTGGGTCGCTTCGGCGGTAACAACCAACGCCGCTCGCAGATGACGAATCGCCTGCGCCAGTTCGCTCACCTGCGCCTTGCACCACAGTTTCAGGTCGGTAGCGACCTGATCGTTACGGCTACGCCCGGTGTGCAGTTTCTTACCCAAATCGCCGACTTTCCCGATCAGTTTCTGCTCCACCCAGCTGTGGATGTCTTCCGCGTCGCTTTGCAGGACAGCCTCAGGGTCCGCCTGCACCTCTTGCAACAGTGCATTGAGCGCCTGCTCCAGTTGCTGCTGCTCCTGAGCGCTCAGTACGTTCACCGTCACCAGCGCCTTAGACCAGCCGATGGATCCGATAATGTCCTGCTCCGCCAGACGGTAATCAAACCGCAGTGAATCGTTGAACTGTTTAAAACGCCTATCTGCCGCCTGCGTGAACCGTCCGCCCCACAAAGCCATAACTACACTCCCGGTCTCTCTGATAAAGGCGGGTCGACTCCTGTCCGGCCCACCGTTGAACTGCCCGCGTTTCACCGGCGGCTTACGCCGGGAGAAAGCGTGATGAATGCGTGCTGATTACGCCAGAATACGGGTGCCGATAGACACGCCGTTGAACAACGCCGGCAACTGCTCGGCGTGGCGCCAGCTGGCGATATCCACCGGACGCCCCAGCGCACGCGCCGCGTCCAGCGCCGCATTCACTTTCACGATCATACCGTCGGTAATAATGCCTTGTGCGATCAGCTCTTCCGCTTTACCGGCGGTCATTTCCGCGATGCGCTGGCCTTTGCCGTCCAGAATGCCGCTGACATCGGACAACAGGATCAAATCAGCGCCCAGTGTTTGCGCCAGTGCGGTAGCCGCCTGATCGGCGTTGACGTTCATCAGCTCACCACCGGCAGTAATGCCGATGGAACTGATCACCGGCAGATAACCGGCATTCAGCAGGGTGTTAAGCAACGCCGGAGAACCCGCTTGCGCTTTACCCACGTGCCCCAGTTCGTCGTTCAGTTGCGTCACTACGGTACTGCCGCCATCCGCCAGGCTCAGGCCCACGGCGTTGATGCCGTGACGAATCGCCCAGGCCAGCAGGGTTTTGTTGGCGGAACCGGCCAGCGCGCCGGTAATAATGTCGATCTGGTCGGCGGGCGTCACACGCAGGCCGTTTTTCTTGACCACCGGCAGCGACAGTTTCTTCATCAGGTCATCCACCAGACAGCCGCCGCCATGCACGATAACCAGCGGGCGCTGATGCTGTTGACGGTAAGCGACCAGCGCGGTGAACAGGCGCTCCAGCGCCTCTTCGCTATCCAGTAATACGCCACCTAATTTGATAATTAATGGATTCATCGGTCTTTGCGCCTCAGGGTGTCATCAGAGTAAGGATTGGGTTTCAGGGAAACCGAAGCGAATGTTCATGCACTGCACCGCCTGCGCCGCCGCGCCTTTGAGCAGGTTATCTTCGGTAGCGACCACGATCAGGTGCTCATCCTGCACCACGAAGCCGATATCGCAGAACGGCAATCCGACCACCGATTTCAGCGCCGGTACGCCTTTCTCATACAACCGCACCAGCGGCTTGTCGTGATAGGCATTGTGGTAGGCTTCCGCCACGTCCTGTGCAGTAACGCCCGGCTGCAAACGACAGGTGATCGTCGCCAGAATACCACGCGGGAAATTGCCCAGATGCGGGGTGAAAATCACCGGAATACCGAGATGGGTGGCGATTTCCGGATGATGGCGATGATTGAAAATGCCATACGGTTGCAGGCTGACTTCACAGAAGCTGTTGGTCATGCTCGCTTTGCGGCCGGCACCGCTGACGCCGCTGGTGGCGTCGATCACCGGCCACTGGTTCGGGTTCAGCAAACCGCCTTCCACCAGCGGTTTCAGCGCCAGTTGAGAAGCGGTGGGGTAACACCCCGGCACGGCGACAAGCTGCGCCTGTTTGATGCGGTCCGTCTGCCATTCCGCCAGGCCGTACACCGCCTGCGCCAGCCAGTCAGTATGCTGATGCTCGAAGCCGTAGTAACGGGTATAAAATTCAGGATCCTGCACGCGGAATGCGCCGGAAAGATCGAACACGGTACAACCGGCGCTCAGGAATTGCGGTGCCAAATCGTGGCTCACCTTGTGGTCGGTTGCCAGAAACACGACATCGACGCCTTTGGCGGCTTCAGCCACATCGGTCAGCGGCTGCACCGGCAAATCAATAATGCCTTTAAGCTGGGGATGCAGGTCGGAAATGCGTTTTCCCGCATCAACGCTTTGCGCGGATACCGCCAAAGCGGTTATGTTCATCTGCGGGTGACGGTTCAGGTACAAGGCCAGCTCAGCGCCAGTATAGCCACTTGCACCAACGATCAACGTATTCAGCATGAGTTCGGTATACCTTTATTGCCAGATAGGTGGAACAGGGAGCAGGCTCATCAGCGTGGCCACGCCGTTCACCCACAACAGCCAGAAGAAACGATTATGCGACAATCTCGCCTCGCCGCACAGCTTGTGATTTCATTTCGCCTGGCATTATTGTATTTTTATTCACAATAAATGCATGAATATTGATACTATCCTAACCCAGAGGCTGTCAACAGTGAAGATGAATTTACCCCCTTTTATGGAGCTCTACCGGGCATTGATCGCCACGCCGTCCATCAGCGCCACCGAGCACGCGCTGGATCAAAGCAACGAGACCTTAATCAATCTGTTGGCGGGATGGTTTAGCGATCTGGGTTTTCATGTTGATGTGCAGCCGGTCCCCGGTACGTTTAATAAATTCAATCTGTTGGCTCGTCTGGGCGAAGGCAGCGGCGGGCTGCTGCTGGCCGGCCACACCGATACGGTGCCGTTCGACGACGGACGCTGGACGCGCGACCCGTTTACCCTGACCGAGCACGACAACAAGCTGTATGGGCTCGGCACCGCCGATATGAAAGGCTTTTTCGCCTTTATTCTCGATGCGCTGCGCGATGTGGATGCCGGCAAACTGACTAAGCCGCTGTATATTCTGGCCACCGCAGATGAAGAAACGACGATGGCGGGCGCCAAGTATTTCGCCGAATCGACCGGCATTCGTCCGGATTGCGCCATTATCGGCGAGCCAACCTCGCTGCAACCGGTACGCGCCCACAAGGGTCACATGTCGAACGTGGTTCGTATTCAGGGCCAGTCCGGTCATTCCAGCGATCCGTCGCGCGGCGTCAATGCCATTGAGCTGATGCACGAGGCCATTTCCGAGCTGATGGTGCTGCGCAACACGCTGCAACAGCGCTATCACAACCCGGCGTTCCACATTCCCTATCCGACCATGAATTTCGGCCATATTCATGGCGGCGATGCCGCTAACCGCATTTGCGCCTGCTGCGACCTGCACATGGACATCCGTCCGTTACCGGGCATGACGCTCAGCGATCTCAACGGCTTGCTGAGCGAAGCGCTGGCGCCGGTTAGTGAACGCTGGCCGGGCCGCCTGACCATCAGCGAGCTGCATCCGCCGATTCCGGGCTACGAATGCCCGGCAGATCATCAACTGGCGCAGGTGGTGGAAAAACTGGTAGGGCAACCGACCGATGTGGTGAATTACTGCACCGAAGCACCTTTTATTCAGGAACTGTGCCCGACGCTGGTACTCGGCCCCGGCTCCATCAACCAGGCGCATCAGCCGGATGAATTTATCGACATGTCGTTCATCAAACCCACGCGCACGTTGATTACCCAGTTGGTGCATCATTTCTGCCAGCATTGATTTCGCCCGCCGATTTCGCCTACTGCACAGACTCATCACTTGCCCGGCTTTGAGTGCCGGGCAACCTCCTGACAGCCACGGGCAACTTCCTGACAGCCAAACCGTTAGTCTCAGCACCGCAGTCCCTCGTCGTTTCTGCCTTCTTAATTGCCGTTTTATCGTCCAATGGCTCGCCGCATGCTTGCTTTCCCCATCGCCCTAAGATAAGTGTCACTTATCAGCAAGCTTTTGTAATTAAATTTCACAAATTGCCTTTGTACCGGTTAAACAGGTACAACTGTAGGGATTAAAAGACGTTCATTGACGAACAATCGCGAACATGGCTAGATAACAGACAGTAACCACACAGTTATTGTGTGTAATAAATTTACAAAATCATGAGGTGGGTCAGGGTAACTATGAATGAACAATATTCCGCCATGCGGAGCAATGTCAGCATGCTGGGTAAATTGCTGGGCGACACCATCAAGGATGCTCTGGGTGCTAATATCCTTGAGCGTGTTGAAACCATCCGCAAGCTGTCTAAAGCCTCGCGGGCCGGCAGCGAAACACACCGTCAGGAACTGCTGACCACATTGCAGAACCTGTCCAACGAAGAGCTGCTGCCGGTCGCCCGCGCGTTTAGCCAGTTCCTTAACCTGACCAATACCGCCGAGCAGTACCACAGTATTTCGCCGCACGGCGAAGCGGCCAGTAACCCGGAAGCGCTGGCGACGGTGTTTCGCAACCTGAAAAACCGCGACAACCTGAGCGACAAAGACATCCGCGACGCCGTGGAATCGCTTTCTATCGAGCTGGTACTGACTGCACACCCAACCGAAATCACCCGCCGCACGCTGATCCATAAACTGGTCGAAGTGAATACCTGCCTCAAGCAGCTCGATCATGACGATCTGGCCGACTATGAACGTCACCAGATCATGCGTCGCCTGCGCCAATTGATCGCCCAATATTGGCATACCGATGAAATCCGCAAAATCCGCCCGACGCCGGTAGACGAAGCGAAATGGGGCTTTGCGGTAGTAGAAAACAGCCTGTGGGAAGGGGTGCCCGCCTTCCTGCGTGAACTCGACGAGCAAATGGACAAGGAACTGGGTTACCGCCTGCCGGTGGATTCGGTGCCGGTACGCTTTACCTCGTGGATGGGCGGCGACCGGGACGGCAACCCGAACGTAACCGCCGAAATTACCCGTCGCGTGCTGTTGCTGAGCCGCTGGAAAGCCGCTGACCTGTTCCTGCGTGATGTGCAGGTGCTGGTATCCGAATTGTCGATGACCACCTGCACGCCTGAGTTGCAGCAACTGGCCGGCGGTGACGAGATACAAGAACCGTACCGCGAACTGATGAAAGCGTTGCGCGCGCAATTAACCTCTACGCTGGACTATCTGGATGCCCGCCTGAAAGGCGAGCAACGCATGCCGCCTAAAGATTTGCTGGTCACCAACGACCAGCTATGGCAACCGCTGTACGCTTGTTACCAATCGCTGCACGCCTGCGGCATGGGGATCATCGCCGATGGTCAGTTGCTCGACACCCTGCGCCGCGTGCGTTGCTTTGGCGTACCGTTGGTACGTATCGACGTACGTCAGGAAAGTACCCGTCACACCGATGCGCTGGCGGAAATCACCCGCTATCTGGGGTTGGGGGATTATGAAAGCTGGTCGGAATCCGACAAGCAGGCGTTCCTGATCCGCGAGCTGAACTCCAAGCGGCCGTTGCTGCCGCGGCAGTGGGAACCGAGTGCTGACACGCAAGAAGTGCTGGAAACCTGTCGCGTCATCGCCGAAACCCCACGCGATTCCATCGCCGCCTATGTTATCTCGATGGCGCGTACCCCGTCCGACGTGCTGGCGGTGCATTTGCTGCTGAAAGAAGCCGGCTGCCCGTATGCGCTACCGGTAGCGCCGCTGTTCGAAACCCTGGACGACCTGAATAACGCCGATAGCGTCATGATTCAGTTGCTCAATATCGACTGGTATCGCGGCTTCATCCAGGGCAAGCAGATGGTGATGATCGGCTATTCCGATTCCGCCAAAGACGCCGGGGTGATGGCGGCGTCCTGGGCGCAGTACCGCGCGCAGGACGCGCTGATCAAAACCTGCGAAAAATACGGTATCGCACTGACGTTGTTCCACGGCCGCGGTGGTTCGATTGGCCGTGGCGGCGCACCGGCCCACGCGGCGCTGCTTTCTCAGCCGCCGGGCAGCCTGAAAGGCGGCCTGCGCGTGACCGAGCAAGGCGAGATGATCCGCTTCAAGTTCGGCCTGCCGGAAGTCACCATCAGCAGTCTGTCGCTCTACACGTCCGCCATTCTGGAAGCCAACCTGCTGCCGCCGCCGGAACCGAAGCCTGAGTGGCATCACATCATGGATGAGCTGTCGCGTATTTCCTGCGACATGTATCGTGGTTACGTGCGTGAAAATCCGGATTTCGTGCCCTATTTCCGCGCGGCTACGCCGGAACTGGAACTGGGCAAACTGCCGTTGGGGTCGCGCCCGGCTAAACGCCGTCCGAACGGCGGCGTGGAAAGCCTGCGCGCCATTCCGTGGATTTTCGCCTGGACGCAAAACCGCCTGATGTTGCCTGCCTGGCTGGGTGCCGGTGCGGCATTGCAGAAAGTGATCGACGACGGCAACCAAAACCAGCTCGAAGCCATGTGCCGCGACTGGCCGTTCTTCTCCACCCGTATCGGTATGCTGGAGATGGTGTTCGCCAAAGCAGACTTGTGGCTGGCGGAATATTACGATCAACGGCTGGTGGAAGAAAAACTGTGGTCGCTTGGCAAACAGCTGCGCGAGCAACTGGCGAAAGATATCAAGGCGGTGCTGACCATCTCCAACGATGATCACCTGATGGCTGATTTGCCGTGGATCGCCGAATCCATCGCGTTACGCAACGTCTACACCGACCCGCTCAACGTACTACAGGCGGAGTTGCTGCACCGTTCACGTCAGCAGGACACGCGGGACCCGCAGGTCGAACAGGCTCTGATGGTCACCATCGCCGGCGTCGCCGCCGGGATGCGCAATACCGGTTAGTCACGGATGTCTGTTGCATATCGAAACCGGGAGTACTCATACTTCCGGTTTATACACTCCAGATAATTCGAGTTACAGGAATATGCTACCCGGTGGCTGTGGTTTTATCATCATGACCGTCCCAATATGGCACTGATTGGCTGTACACCGATGCAGCATATTCGGCGCACACACTGATTCTGCTCATCAGCGCTGTTAAAAATGGAGGGATTACCAAACCGGCTTACCTGCTTGATTCAGTCTGCATAGCTGGAAAACATTTTTAGCTAGGTCGACGTCCAGAAATACGATATTCATACTCACTCTCCTGCTGAGGCGGCGACGGTTTTGACATAAAACGACATCCCCTGACCGTCAGACTCGGTGCATCCTAAGCAGGCAGCACATGGCTTTGATATTAAACTCAGCACGATGTTTTTCGATAAAGACAGCCTTCATTTCAGGCGCTTCGCCAAGTATGTCGCAGCCTTTTGGAGAATGGCCTACTCTTCATCCCATTCAGCCAATTTCCGCTTAAGACGAACAATTTTCACAAACATTTCTTATTCACGTACGTAAGAGGAATAACATTATTTATTCTATCGTGCCAAGCATACAACTGAGATTCATACAGGCTAAGTTCACAGGCAGCGTTGGCAACAGCAATACATTCAGCCAACTTCGGGGCTTCGTCGTGGAATTCGAGTGTGTACTTTAACGGGACGCTTTGCTGGTTGATACTGGTTTTGTCATGAGTAATCACCTCTGGTTGGGAGCTTACTCACTTAGTCGCGAGCCCACTATTGCTGGGTAAGATCACCCACCTGCAAAATAAGTGAGAGCTTAAGTTACAGGATCTTTAATTCGGAGCCATATAGGTACTGAGATGATGCTTACGTTTGTTGACCATTTTAGATTGAAGAATCTGGTAAAAGCATCCTACAAAATATACTGTCTCTCATCTTATCCGTCTAAACCTTTTCTTTTTGCAAAAGTTTTCATCTTTCGTCTATTGGTAAAGAGGTTCAAATGTCCCGAGTTTATATCCATCCGAAATGGGATGAGGTTAGTCTGGAGCGTGTTCTTTTCGCGCTCAGCGATCCCATACGACTGAATATGGTAAGGATGCTGGCCTCCAGCACGAGAGTAAACAGCTTGTCACTTGGGCCCGGCATGCCAAGATCGACGATTACCCACCATACTCGCATATTGCGTGAATCAGGGCTGACGCGAACATTACCAGATGGTCGTAACTGCTGGATCAGCCTGCGCAGAAATCTTCTTAATGAGAAATTTCCAGGGCTGCTTGAAATTATTCTGAAAGACCATAGTTTGGCATCAGATACTAAAGGCAACTGATGCCAGAGTGAAGGTTATCCAAGTACTTCCAGTGCTGACTCTTTAGTCAATAGCTTTCTTTCACCACGGTGAGTGTAGCTGGCTGGTTCAGGAGTAACTGCGTGTTCTTGGATGTAATCCAGAGTTTCCTGTAGCCGAACCGCTGTTTCTAGACCTGGGAACGATTGTGACGGTGGGGTACCGTCTTTCACATAGCCGTATACGTCACTGCATAGCTTTGACAGTTTATATATAGTGGAAAACTTCTCAACACTATTCTCTTGCCGTTCATTAATAATGATATTTTCACTTCCATCTGAGTTTAGTGACCATATGCGAAGATGATCGCAGTCCCAAGAAGGGGTATCATATATAATCCTAGCATGGATAATTTCTCCAATTTCATCCGTGAATGAAAAATCGACACTTCGCTGTCGCTGAATGTTCACAAAGCTACTAAATCCGGTAACTGGCACATTATTAAGCTCAGCTGTAAGCAAAACCGTATCGAGAATATGATCACCAGAAATGGAAAAATCAGACTTCACCCCTGATACACTTCTAATATCGAGTGAGCATTTTTCATTACATATCCAGGTTATTAGATCCAAGGGGTGGATAACCTCACTTGTCACACCGCATGTAGGTCTGTAATCGTTGATACGATTTTTTCCCCAGACGAAATTGGCACGTACCAGTTTCCATTTCCTTTCAATAATGAGAGACTTTAGTAAAATAGTTGCGAAGGAATAACGTTCAACAAGGTCCAGCGCAAATCCGCTAAGGTTCTGGAGATTGTTGCAAGCCGTTTTCCATCCATCTCCTGGCGTCGCCAAGGGCTTCTCACAAAGAATAAAGCCATCATAGCTAGAAAGAGACTCAATAATATTAATATGCTGATTATCCGTTGCACTAATAACGATAATTTCCGGTTTGAATTTTTCCAAAGCGACCTGGACACTCTCATAACATGGTAATTCATGCGAAATTTTCGTTCGGTTTACATATGCAAAATTAATTTTTTCTGTATGAATAACATTTTTGAAAGCAGAATAAAATCTATTTCCTGCATATCCAAGTCCAACAATAAGGATATTCATCATTAAATCTCACGTATGAATAGAGTTTCTTGTTCAGGAATGAATCCCTGTGCTATATAGAACGCTTTAGACCCTGGCGTTGACTCCAGTAGAATTTTTGAGACCTTTTTTTCAGAAAACCATTCTGTCAGCGACTTCAACAAAGAGGCAGCCACTCCTTGTCTTTGAAAGGATGGTGCAACGACTACTGACTGAACCCAGCCACAGTATCCTGATATACAATCTCGGGCAGGTGCCCTACGATCAATGATACCTGTCGAGCAACCAATAACTTTTTGCCCAATTAGAGCGACAAAAATTCTTATGCCCGTATCGTACTCCAGAACATCATAAAGCCATTGCCGGTACTGTTCCCTCCAGATATGCCGCTCTTCTTGTGTCCGGCATACGTAAGACGCAGAGGATGTTTGTTCAAGCAGGCAGGACCGAAGTCGGATCAAATCATCAATCTGATGTCTTTCAGCCTGTTGTATGAGGAAAGACTTTATATCCATTTATACAGCCTCTTCCTTAATGCTATTTTGTGCGACAAGGGGGATCCCGAAGTATTCAAACGTTTCTCTCAGTGAAGATGCCAGATGCATAATTTGTTCGCGGGTATGATTCGGTGTTGCGTTGATGCGAAAACGTTCTGTCCCGACGGGTACGGAAGGAAAGTTTATAGGTTGCAGATAGATATGATGCTCTCTCAGCAAGCGCTCAGCGGCTGCACGACATTTACCCGCATTTCCAACAAGGATAGGGAGGACGTGAGTACTAGAACACGGCATCACAGGGATCTTCATTTCACCGAGTGCAAATCTGAGTAATGCCGAATTATTATGCAGACTTTCTCTTAATCCATGGTGGTCTTTTATATAATTAAGGCTGGCAAGACACCCTGCAACGATCGCAGGCGGTAATGAAGTGGTAAAGATGAAACCAGTGGCAAAGGAACGTATGGTATCAATAACGATTGCTGAACTCGCAATATATCCCCCGATCAGGCCAATAGCTTTCCCCATTGTTCCCTGAATAATATCAACCTGATCTGCAACATGCATTTCATCCGCTTTGCCTGCACCTCTATTGCCATACATACCTATGGCGTGCACTTCATCCAGAAAAGTCATGGCATTATATTTTTTTGCCAACCTGATTATTTCCGGTATAGGGGAAACATCCCCATCCATTGAATAAACAGATTCAAATACAATCAATTTTTTACGCTCTAATGGATAAGAGGAAAGAATTTTCTCAAGATGTTTGACATCATTATGGAGAAATATCTCCTTCTGAACCTTTACGGCCCTTATTCCGTTAATTATTGAAGCATGATTAAGTTCATCACTGATGATGACTATATCATCCATCAGGTGCAAAAGGCATTGTAATGTCGCATCGTTGGAACTAAATCCGGTAGGAAAAACTAATGCAGCCTCCTTGTTATGCCATTCTGCCAGGCTAGACTCAAGCTTCTCAAAGAGTTCATGATTTCCGCCAATATTTCTAGAGCCCCCTGCACCTGCCCCATAAAGATCAACAGCAGTATGCATAGCTTGTCTTACCACAGGGTGTTGAGACATCCCCAAATAATCATTACTACACCATACTACAGCAGAAGAATGGTCTTCTGTAATATCTGCAAGAGGATACTTTCCACAAATTCTATTCAGCGTAACAAAATTTCTGTATTGGCCTGTTTTTTTTAAAGCATCAACCTTTTCACTAAAGAAAATTTCGTACATATTAATATCCTAAATTATTGTGGAGTGTTATTTATGAAGTTTTTCATCAGATGGATAATAAGTGCTAAAAGAGCGACTAATATTGCAAACAATGGTAATGAGCTTGAGTGGTTATTGGCATTTAAAATAGTGGCACCCACCACCACCCCTATTGAACCACCTGCGTAGTTTGCTGATGAATTCCAACCAATCAGTGATACTGCATGTTCTGGTGCGTAATTGATCAGGGAATGCTGCTGCGGAGCGATACTTGACCATCCCGCGAGCCCCCAGAAAAAAGTACCCGCCAAACAAAAATACAATGAGCCATACCCAAAGGCGATAAAACTACTCACTAACAAAGTAATTAGAGTTAGAGTGGTTAACCAAGGGGAAATTAATCTGTCAATGACCTGCCCAACAAACATAGCACCGATTAATCCGCCAATACCCCAGGACCAGATAATCTTAGGAATTTCCTGACCCATACCTTTATCTGCGCTGATTTCTGCGATAAAGGTATAAAGTCCCAAGGAAGCGATACCAGTCAGCACCGTGACCATCAGTGTCATCAGAGTTAATCTGGAGGCCAGTGCAGACAATCGCTCCTTAAAGGGAATAGCCTTTGGTGCTGAAAAGGTTAGTCTATTAAAAAGCATTCCAGCCATAGAAATTATGCCCAACAAGGCAATCAGCCCAATGGTAGCACGCCATCCAAATCTATTTTCTACCATCAGGCCAGCAGGAACCCCCAAGGCAGTGCCTACACTAAGTCCGGCAAGTACCAATGCTAATGCCCTTCCCTTATGCGACTCGTCAACCATACCGGCCGCACAAGCAGAAGTCAGTGGTGAGAAGATACCCGCACCACATCCAGCAAGTAACCGAGAGAACAAAAGCCAACTGAGGGAATGAGACAGCAAAGTTATCAAATTCCCTAAAATAAAAGTGACGATACCTGAAATCAACGCAAAACGAGCGGATGTTCGAGATGCAAAAACAGGGGCAAGTAAAGGAGCTGAAATAGCATAGGCTGCAGTGAATAATGCCACGCCTAAACCAATGCTGGCTTGTGTCGTTTGCAGGGTTATCGCCATTGACGGTAACAAACCTGCTAGCACATAGGCATCCAGACCAAGCGCAAACGTCCCTATGACCAGAGGCCAGAGCCGCCAGAGGTTTCCATTAGTCATACTTATCCTATGTAAAATTCAACCTTGCTATAAATAACAACATTCCTAATGTTCGATAAATGTCGAACATTAGGAATGTTGTTCCTCAACACGCACTCCGTCAATATAGGAATGATGCTATTTTTTGATATTCATCAAGGTTCTTTCTTAAAGGAAGTCAGCCCTAAACTTAAGATCTGCTAATTAATTCATAGCATGAAGGATGCTTGTAGCTGAGTTTTACCAAGAGATGGGACTATGACAAGTCCTGTTTTTAAACTCCCAAACCGGGTTTATACGTTCTTTGATAGAGAGGTCTACCTGCGTCGCCACGCCCGTTCACGTAATCCGACTTCCGTCAGTGCTATCGACAGCCGGATTCCTGACTCCATCGCCATACATAACCTATTAAGTGCCTGCCGCTCTATGCTGGGAGTCACTCGTCCTCGTCGGCTATCCCGTAGTAGTCCCGCAACCGCTTTCGCACAGCCTCCACCAACGCTTTTCCTTATGTACCCGTTCAAATTTTAGTTGCTTAATCTCTTTCTCACTCTGTTTGAACGCCGTTTTGTCATTGGCCAAAGACACCAACAAAAAGCCTTGCTTCCACGGACTAACTGCTCAAGGTAAAGGCCTTTTTGACAACTTGTTCTTAGTGTTTAGATGGGGAGACAACTATCCTGACAGAGTGTGCTCCCTGTTATATTTGTTGCAAATAACGACAACCAGGGCAAATAAACGAGAAGCGATGCAAACCAGCAGAATGATAACTCATCATTCGCCAACGCGAGTTAAGCCAGATACTTCTCCCGCAGCGCATCGCGTGCCGAGACATCCAGCCCGTAATCCTGCGCCAGCCAGTTATCCACCGACCCATGCTTCTCACGGATTGTATGCAGCGCCGTTGCCAGAAACTCTTCACGGGCGGAGAGCACAAAATCGAACCGCTTCAGCGCTTTTTCGCTCAGGCTGGATGCCAGATCTTCCAGTAACTGCCGACGAAACGGCGTCAACGTGGACTCGGTAACCAGATAATCCTCCATCACCGTCTGCTCATCCGCCCCCAGCGCAAACAGCACCAGCGCGGAACCAATGCCGGTACGATCTTTCCCTACCGCACAATGTTGCACCAGCGCACCGTCATCCGGCTGGCGCAGCAACACCACCAGATGTTGATAGGCCGGATTGCCGAACGGTAAACGGCGATACAGCTCCATCATGAACGCACGGGAATCGAACGCTTCGAGTTTTTCCGAGCCTAGCGTTTCCAGACTGGCGGTGACCTCATGACGCAACGGGTTGGCAGGAACAGAATGATAACGCGCGCCGGACCATAGCCGGTCTGGCCGCAGCGCGGCCTCGTCCTGATCACGGTAATCGACCACGTGGGCCACCGGCATACTGGCGAGCTGGTCGATGTCGCGCTCGCTTAATTGGTCAAGGGCGCCGGAGCGAAGCAGTTTGCCGTGGCGAACTCGCCGACCGTCCGCCACACGAATTCCCCCTAAATCACGAAAATTGACGCCGCCATCAAGTGGTAGCACCGAGGGATGCAGTAATGAAGATGAAGTCATATCGTTCCCTGTAGTTATCAAGAATGAGTTATCTATGCCGAACAATTACGGTTACGCCATAGTCGAACAACGGAAACTGACGGGTATTATCAGATCTGACAGTTAAATTAGCATTAAGGCAGACAAACCGATGAACAGCTCGTGGGGTGGTATCCCAGCAGAAATAAAACAGGCGGTACGCGAGCGTCGTCGTACCGCCGGCCGAGCGTCTCGCCCGGCAATAACATCAGGCTCAGGCGTCCAGTAATTTACGCGCCGCCGACAACACCACATTGACGGACGCATGTTCCGCTTTTTGCATCGTGGCGGTATCGGGAATTTCCTGTTGGGTGCGGTTGACAATCACACCCGCCACCATGCCGGCACGCAGCCCCTGACTGGCGCACATCGTCAGCAGCGTTGCGGACTCCATTTCATAGTTCAGCACGCCCATGCTCTGCCATTGCGCCATAGAGCCCTGAAAACGCCGCACGACCCGGCCGGAATAGGTGTCGTAACGCTCCTGGCCTGGATAGAAAGTATCCGAGGACGCGGTAATACCGACATGCAGTGTCGCCCCCGCTTCACGTGCCGCTTCCGCCAGTGCGCAGGTGCAGGCAAAATCGGCCGCGGCTGGGAACTCCAGTGGCGCAAAGTGCAGGCTGGCGCCGTCCAGACGCACCGCCGCGGTGGTGACCAGCACATCGCCCACCGCGATATGCGGCTGGATAGCGCCGGTCGTGCCGACGCGCAGGAAGGTACGCACACCCAGTTGCGCCAGTTCTTCTACCGCAATCGACGTAGACGGGCCGCCAATACCGGTGGAGCAGACAATCACCGGTTTACCCGCCAGTTCCGCGCGCCAGGTGGTGAACTCCCGGTGCGATGCCAGAAAAACCGGGTTCTCCATCAAGCGGGCAATCTTTTCCACTCGAGCCGGGTCGCCGGGCACGATCGCCAGCGTGGCTCCTTGCAAATCCTGTTTTGTTAAACCGAGATGAAATACATCGGACATAAACGCCTCCCAGGCAAGCTGTCAGGTACAGGGCGATCTTAGCGCACAGGTAGCCGCCGTTAAGTGAAGCACGTCGCTCATTGGAAAGTAACGAATCTCTATTTACATAAACATTGTGATTTATGTCACAATTTAAAGCGTAATAGCCCGCTGTTGCACCTCACAATGTGCGCACTGATTGCCCTATCTGGCTACTGCCATTCGCAATACACTACAAAGTTTCTACACTTGCTTAACGCGGGGGCGACATTGTCCCACTGGCAGATTTGTCCCACCGGCAGATTCCCGTCTTGATAAAGGAAAGGCAATGAAAACCGATGCGCTACTGACACTCAGAGAGACCACACGGGCATTTTCGCCAGCCGTCATGCCGCTGGCTTCTTCCGCCATTACCACCGATGCCGCCGGGCTGGTGGCCGGCGAAACCACCATCCCTTCGCAGGGCGACAGCCTGCCTGCTTATATTGCCAAACCGGAAAAAGCCGACGGCCCGCTGCCGATCGTATTGGTAGTCCAGGAAATCTTCGGCGTACATGAACATATTCGTGATGTCTGTCGGCGGCTGGCTAAACAGGGCTATCTGGCCATCGCGCCGGAACTCTATTTTCGCCACGGCGACCCACAGCAATACAGCGATATCCCAACGTTGATGAGTGAACTGGTCAGCAAAGTACCCGACAACCAGGTCTTGTCCGACCTTGACCATACCGCGCACTGGGCGGTACGTCAGGGTGGCGACGCCAGCCGGCTGGCGATTACCGGTTTCTGCTGGGGCGGCCGCATTAGTTGGTTGTACGCCGCACATAACCCACAGTTAAAAGCCGCCGTCGCCTGGTACGGTAAGCTGGTCGCCGAAAAAACGCTGACCTCGCCGCAACATCCGGTGGATGTGGCGAAAGATCTGAGCGCGCCGGTGCTCGGGCTGTACGGCGGGCAGGACAAAAGCATTCCGCCGGAACAGGTGGAAACCATGCGTCAGGCGTTACGGGCGGTCAATGCCGATGCGGAGATTGTGGTCTATCCGGACGCGGATCACGCTTTCCATGCTGATTACCGCGCAACGTACCATGAAGCCTCCGCCAAAGACGGTTGGCAACGTATGCTGGCGTGGTTTGCGCGCTACGGCGTGGCGTAATTCCCGCAGTAAGATCGGGAAAAGAGCAGCAAGCGCAAAAACAACCACCACCTCCTGAGGAGGTGGTTTAAAGCTAACAAGAAAAAGGGAGACGTTATCGTCTCCCTTGTTATTTCAGGCGGTGATGCGGAACGCCCAGCCCTGAGCGTCACTTCCTGTCGTTCACGCGCGTCCTGCCATCCTTTGCGCCATTCCCCATCACCGTTTTCGGCTGACTTATTCCGCTGTTTCGCGCAGGCGTTTGGCTGCCTGAACCATGTTCGCCAGTGACTGACGTGTTTCCGGCCAGCCGCGGGTTTTCAGGCCGCAGTCCGGATTCACCCACAGGCGTTCTGCCGGAATACGTTGGGCCGCTTTACGCAGCAGTGCTTCAATCCATTCAACACTCGGCACGTTCGGCGAGTGAATGTCGTACACGCCTGGGCCGATTTCATTCGGGTACTCGAACTCTTCGAACGATTCCAGCAGTTCCATATCAGAACGTGAGGTTTCGATGGTGATCACGTCCGCATCCAGTGCCGCGATGGAATCCATGATGTCGTTGAATTCGCAGTAGCACATGTGGGTGTGAATCTGAGTATCGTCTTTCGCGACCGCGGCATTCAGGCGGAACGCATCGACCGCCCACTCCAGATAGGCTGCCCAGTCGGAGCGGTGCAGCGGCAGCCCTTCACGCAGCGCCGGTTCGTCAATCTGGATGATGCCGATACCAGCCTGTTCCAGATCCGCCACTTCGTCGCGCAGCGCCAGCGCAATCTGTTTGGCAATGGTTTCACGGCTGACGTCTTCACGCGGGAAGGACCAGCACAGAATCGTAACCGGGCCAGTCAGCATGCCTTTTACCGGCTTGCTGGTCAGCGACTGAGCATACTTCGCCCACTCGACGGTGATCGGTTCAGGACGGCTGATGTCGCCAATCACCACCGGCGGCTTGACGCAACGGGAACCATAACTCTGCACCCAGCCGTTCTGGGTGAACACGAAACCATCCAGATGCTCGCCGAAGTACTCCACCATGTCGTTACGTTCGGCTTCACCGTGCACCAGTACGTCCAGTTCCAGACGTTCTTGTTCCACAATCGCCTGTTTGATGTGCTCGGCAATGCCGATACGGTAGTTCTGACTATCCAGACGACCCTGTTTGAAATCCAGACGCAGGCCACGAATTTCAGTGGTTTGCGGGAACGAACCGATGGTAGTGGTCGGCCAGTCTGGTAGCTGGAAACGCGCACGCTGCGCTTGTGCACGAACCGGATACGGGCTCTGACGCTGGCTGTCTTGTGCGGTGATCGCGGCCAGACGCGTCGCCACTTCCGGGTTATTCACACGGGTCGATGTCTGACGGGCGCGGATCGGTGCACTATATGCCACCAGTTCATCGCCATTGCCGCTATTGAGCGCCTTGGTCAGCAACGCCAGCTCCTGACACTTCTGAATCGCGAAGGCAAACCAGCTCTTCACTTCCTCGTCCAGACGGGTTTCGACGCTGAGATCAATCGGGCTGTGCAACAGAGAGCAGGAACTACCCAGCCACAATGTACGCTTGCCCAGCAACGGTTGCAGACGATCGAACCAGCTCGCCAGATCGGCGCGCCACACGTTACGTCCGTTGATGACCCCCAGCGACAGCACCCAGTCGGCAGGTAACTGTGCATTTAGTGCGGCGGCGTCGTCTTTGCCGTGCACCAAATCGACATGCAGCCCCTGCACCGGCAGCGCTTTGATAACGTCCAGATTCTGGCCGATGCTGTCGAAATAGGTGGTCAACAGCAGTTTCACCTGCCCTTGCAGCGCATCGTAAGCCGGTTTAAACGCCGCTTGCCATTCGGCATCCAGCTCCAGCGCCAGCAGCGGCTCGTCAATCTGCACCCATTCGATGCCGCGCTTAGCCAGCTCAGCCAGCACCTGCCGGTACACCGGCAGTACCGCGTTCAGCAGATCCAGACGGTTGAAGGCTTCCCCTTTGACTTTACCCAGCCACAGGTAGGTTACCGGCCCCAGCAATACCGGTTTCACCTTGTGACCCAGCGCCAATGCTTCATCGACTTCATCCAGCAGTTGGGTCCAGGTCAGTGTGAACTGTTGGCCTTGGGTAAATTCCGGCACCATGTAGTGATAGTTGGTGTTAAACCATTTGGTCATTTCAGCGGCGGCGGCCGGCTCACCGGTCGGTGCGCGGCCACGGCCGATACGGAACAGGGTATCCAGATCGACGGAGCCATCCGCGTTCTGGTGACGGGCAGGTACATTCCCCAGCAGCAGGCTGGTGGTCAGCACATGGTCGTACCAGGCAAAATCGCCCACCGGCAGCAGTTCCACGCCGGCGTCTTTCTGCTGTTGCCAGTGACGGGCGCGCAACTCACGGCCCACGGTCAGCAGCTCTTCCTGCGTGCTGTTCCCTGCCCAATAGCTTTCCTGTGCTTTTTTCAGTTCACGACGCAGACCGACGCGCGGAAAACCAAGAGTGTGATTTAAAATTGCCATGCTTAAATTCCCATTTAGCCGTCCAGATGTTTACACATCCATAATCCGCAGGTAGTGTAGTCAGTACAAGCGCAATTTATTCACTGTCACTGTGAAGGACTCTCATGATCGAACTTAAACACTTACGGACGCTGCAGGCGCTGCGCAACACGGGATCGTTAGCCGCCGCCGCCGCACAGCTCCATCAGACGCAATCCGCCCTGTCGCATCAATTCAGCGATCTGGAACAACGGCTGGGATTCCGCTTGTTCGTCCGTAAGAGCCAGCCGCTTCGCTTTACGCCGCAGGGGGAAATTCTGCTGCAACTGGCCGAACAGATCCTGCCGCAGATTCAGCAGGCGCTGCAGGCGTGCAACGAGCCGCATCAAACGACGCTACGGCTGGCGATCGAATGTCACAGTTGCATTCAGTGGCTGACGCCGGCGTTGGAGAACTTCCACCAGAGCTGGCCGCAGGTGGTGATGGATTTCAAATCCGGCGTTACTTTCGACCCACAACCCGCTCTACAGCAGGGCGAGCTCGATCTGGTGATGACGTCCGACATTCTGCCGCGCAGCGGCCTGCACTATTCGCCGATGTTTGACTTTGAGGTACGACTGGTGCTGTCGCCGGATCATCCGCTGGCCGCCAAGGCCGTAATTACGCCTGACGATCTGGCGCAGGAAACGCTGATGATCTACCCGGTTCAGCGCCAGCGGCTGGATGTATGGCGCCACTTTTTACAGCCGGCCGGGGTCAGCCCGTCGCTAAAAAGCGTAGACAATACTCTGTTGCTGATTCAAATGGTAGCGGCGCGCATGGGCATCGCTGCGCTGCCGCACTGGGTGGTAGAGAGTTTTGAACGCCAGGGTCTGGTGGTCACCAAAACCCTGGGCGAGGGTTTGTGGAGCCGGCTGTACGCCGCCGTGCGCGATGGCGAACAGCGTCAACCGGTTATCGAAGCGTTTATTCGTTCCGCGCGCCAGCATGCCTGCGAGCATCTGCCGTTTGTGCGGGATGCTTCACGACCCAACGCTGGTGTACCCATAAAGCCACAGCAATAATCGCAGAACCGATGAAAAAGCTGGTCCAGTTCGGCGTTTTCTGCCAGAAAGCGAAATTGACCAGCAGCCCGGCCGGGACGTGAAAGTTGTTCATAATACTCAACGTACCGGCATCCACCTGAGTGGCGCCGTAATTCCACATGAAATAGCCCAGGCCCGACACCACGATACCAAGAAACGCCAGCACGCCCCATTGTACCGGCGCAGTAGGCAGCTTCGCGGCATTGCCAAACAGCGCCCAGGCCACCAGCGTCACCAGCGCCGCGCCCAGGTAGAACCAGGAAAACGCGCTGTGCTGCGGCATCGGATACACTTCCATCAGCCGTTTATAGCCCACCTGACCCACGGCAAAACAGATATTCGCCGCCTGCACCAGCAGTAACCCCCACCAGAAATGCTCGCTCACGCCGTGATAGTGGATCACCGCCGCCCCCAAAACAGCAAGCAGAGCGCTGAGCGCATAGCCCCAACGCAGGCGGTGCCCGCTCAGCAGGTCGTAAATTAGCGTCACATACAGCGGCGTCATCACCGAAAACAGCAGGATCGTCGGTACATTCAGGTAAAGATAACTGCGGAACAGGAACAGGTACATAACGCCAAGCTGGAAAACCCCCACCAGCAAATACAACCCCAACACTTTGGGAGAGTAGCCGCGCCAGCGCAGGAAAGGCAGGAACACCAATGCCGCCAACACCAGCCGAAACATGGCGGAGAACCAGCTATCAACCTGGCCCGCCAGGTATTCACCAATCAGGCTGAAGGAAAACGACCAAAGAATAGTGGTGATGATCAATAACGGCACGGCGTGGCTCACTCCATAGTGTGAAACAGGTGATATAGTGCGAAACAGGTGATGCATTGTAATCGAGTTATGCGGCTGAATTTTCCTCAATATGGTTTACATCAGAGCAAAATATGTCCATTCGGTTAATCAGAATTGCCAGCGCAACCAGGCAAAAAACACGTTGCCGTTGTTATAGGTGCCGGGAATATAGGTGGCCTGAAAAGACAGGCGCTGATAGCTGAGCGACGCCAGCGGCAAGAGCACCGGGATTGGGATATAGTGCCAGTTATCCCGCAGGGTTACGCCGGCGGTAAACCCCAGACCTAACTGGAAATCCTGGTCTTCCAGCGGTCGCCAGCGTTTCTCATACCCATAACCGCCGATCGGCTCCCACTTATTGAAGGAGTCTTTAAATGCCATCACGTACAGACTGTGCCAGTCACCATCACGATCCAGCCGGGATACGCCATAACCCGCGCCCCAGGGGCGCTCATTGTAGCGGTCCGTTTTCTCCTTATCGTAAGTCCAGCGGTTATGCCAGGTCATGACAGGCACATACAGATCCTGAGACTGCCAGTGATGCCAGGTATCCGACAGATTATCACCGGCACGCTGCCAGAGAGCCGCGGCCGTATTGGCTGGAGCAGCCTGCGCGGATAACACGTCAAACGTCGAAATGAACAACAGGGAAGACAACACAAAAAGGCGGCTGCGTGATGTCAGTGTTAATCGCATAAACCGTATTCCCAAAAATCAAATCGCCAACAGCCCGTTGAGGTTGTTTAGAGTACGTTTCCACATCATGTCGTGGGCTGAACACGGGTATACAACGATTCTTAGCGGATCCAATACACCTAAAACGAAACCAGCAGGCTAATCAGATACTTTTGGGAAACTTCTTAGCTAAAACAGAGGATAAAACCGTCGGCGGCGCCGAAAAAAATGCGACAACTCGCGTGAACAGGAAACACCGGAACAGGAAGAGTGGTCGCGTTCTGATATCGCGACACCGGCACCATCGGTCAGACCAGGAAAATACGGATTAACGTATCATCGACATACTATTCGGCTTACCGCTGCGGCAAGCTGAATAACATCAAATACCGTCGCCGTCTTCAAAACCGCGCAGTGAGCCGTTGAAATACTGGTCCATATCCAGCGAGGGCTTATCGGTTTCCGGGCGGCCAACAATGCGTGCCGGCACACCGGCGGCGGTGGTATGCGGCGGCACCGGCTGCAACACCACCGACCCCGCACCAATCTTGGCGCCGCACCCCACCTCAATATTGCCCAGAATCTTGGCGCCTGCGCCTATCATCACGCCTTCACGAATTTTGGGGTGGCGATCGCCGTTGGTCTTGCCAGTCCCGCCCAGCGTGACCGATTGCAGAATAGACACGTCGTTTTCTACCACGGCGGTTTCACCGATCACGATACCGGTGGCGTGGTCCAGCATGATGCCGCAACCAATGCGCGCCGCCGGGTGGATATCCACCCCAAACGACACGGAAATCTGGTTCTGCAGATAGATGGCCAGCGCCTGACGTTTCTCCCGCCACAACCAGTGACCGATGCGATAAGCCTGCAACGCATGAAACCCTTTCAGATAGAGCAACGGCGTCGAATATTTATCCACCGCCGGGTCGCGCAGTCGCACCGCCATAATGTCGCGTGCCGCAGACGCAATCATCTGAGGCTCAGCACGGTAAGCTTCTTCCACCACTTCGCGAATAGCAATGGCCGGCATAATGGCATTAGCCAGCTTATTCGCCAGCATATAGCTCAACGCACTGCCCAAATTCTCATGCTTTAGCAGCGTCGCGTGAAAAAAGCTGGCCAACATCGGTTCACACTCCGCCAGACTGCGCGCTTCTTCCTTAATGTGTTGCCAAACCAGTTCCAGCTCATCATTCGACATTGCGACACCTCTTTGAAAAACGGCTTACCCACCACTTCAACGCTAATGACTTATTACTGCCGGCTGATTTACCGACGACGGCACGACTCACTATCAGAATAAAATAATAACGGGCCTCCCGTGGGAAGGCCCGGTCAATGACTTGCCGTCACAGGCTGGCGCTTTCGTCTTTGCGCGCCCGGCCTAACAGGCTCAACGCGGCTTCGCGCGCGTCTTTACCGCAATACAGCACTTGCCAGAGTTGCTCGGTAATCGGCATCTCTACGCCGTAGCGCTGCGCCAGCGCCATCACTTCCTTGGTATTGCGATACCCTTCCACCACCTGACCGATCTGGTTCTGGGCGCTGACCACATCCATTCCTTGCCCCAGCATCATGCCGAAACGGCGGTTGCGTGACTGGTTATCGGTACACGTCAGCACCAGATCGCCCAAGCCCGCCATGCCCATGAAGGTGGTCGGGTCGGCGCCCAACGCCACGCCCAGCCGCGTCATTTCAGCCAGGCCGCGGGTGATCAGCGCAGTACGCGCATTGGCACCGAATCCCATACCGTCAGACATGCCGGCACCAATGGCAATCACATTCTTCACGGCGCCTCCCAGCTGTACACCGATAAAATCGGGGTTGCTGTAGACGCGAAAACTTTTGCCGCAGTGCAGCAGATGTTGCAAATCGTCGGAAAACGGCTGATCGGTCGATGCCAGCGCAATCGCCGTAGGCAGCCCCGCCGCCAGCTCTTTGGCAAACGTCGGCCCGGAGAGTACCGCCAGCGGGATGGTATTGCCCAGCGCTTCGCGGGCGACATCCTGCAACAGACGGCCCGTTTCCGCTTCCAGCCCCTTGGTCGCCCACACCAGACGCGCATCCGCCCGTAGGTGAGGCTTTAACTGGCGCAGTACATCGCCAAACACATGGCTCGGCACCACCACCAAAATGTTGCGGCTGGCCGCCAACGCCTGCGACAGGTCCGCTTCCGGTTGCAATGTATCCGGAAACGACACATCAGGCAGAAATGCCTGATTGCAACGCGCATCCTGTAACGCCTGAACATGTGCGGGGTCATGACCCCACAGCACCACACGATGGCCGTTTCGGGCCACCGTGATCGCCAGTGCAGTGCCGTAGGAACCGGCACCGATCACCGTCATTGCAGCGTCAGACTGGCTCATCAGGCATTCAGCGTCTGAGCGGCGCCGTCCTGGCCGGCCTGCTGTTCCAGGTAGTTCATGAACAGGGCGTCAAAGTTAACCGGCGCCAGGTTCAACTGCGGGAAGGTACCGCGGGAAACCAGGCTGGTGATGCACTCACGCGCATACGGGAACAGCACGTTCGGGCAGTAAGCGCCGAGGCAGTGAGCCAGTTGCGTCCCTTCGATGCCGGCAACGGTGAAGATGCCCGCCTGCTGTACTTCGCACAGGAATGCGGTTTCTTCGCCCAGGGTGGATGTCACGGTTACACGCAGCACCACTTCGTACACATCGTCAGCCAACTGAGTGGATGCGGTATCCAGGTCCAGTTTGACTTCCGGGTTCCATTCCTGCTGAAACACCTGAGGCGCGTTCGGCGCTTCAAAAGAAATATCCTTGGTGTAGATACGCTGGATTTGGAAAGTCATTTCGACGTTGTTTTGTTCAGACATGTTGAATAATACCCTTTCGTTAGATTTCCTTGCGCGCTTCCCTTCGCCAGGAAGGACACGCCATAACACAAACAGACTCCCCTTTACAGGGGCGTCGCATTACTTACCGCGCACCAGCGGGAGGTTTTCACCACTCCAGCCGGCCAGTCCGTCTTTCAGGATCATGACGCGCTCAAACCCTGCTTTGAACAGGTTTTCCGCCGATTCACGAGATGCCATGCCGTTAGCGCACACCACAATCACCGGTTGCGCTTTGTGTTTTTCCAGCTCGCTCAGGCTGCCGTTCTTGATGTCGTTCGGCACCAAGTTGATGGCGCCAGCGATGTGACCACGGCGGTAATCATCACGATTACGGGTGTCTACCACCACCGCATCTTCTTTATTAATCAGTTGGATCGCTTCACCACGAGCCACTTCTTTTACCTTGGACAGTTTACTCTTCACCGTAAGCACAATGACAGCGACCAGCAGGGCAATCCAGGCCACGCTCAGAATCGGGTGTCGGCTGATGAATGGCATAATCTCTTGCATGGGGTGTAACGACTCCGAAATCAGTTAAGCAATTCAAATACAGGGTGTCTGAGTATACCTGTGCGATACCGCAATTACAGCCTGTAAGCCAACATCGCATCATGATTCTGCGCGGCGGCTTGCATTTATCCGTGTGATTCCTGGTTGTCGGCGCGCGGGCCGCTGTCATGGATGGAAATAGAAATCCCAGACCGGACAACTGGTAAGGCGCGGTTCATCGTGGAATAATCCTTCGCCATGAACAAAAAAGCGTTCTCTGTACCGTTCCCAACGGGTCGTGACAAACTGCTAATCCGGTGCGCCAGTGTGCTTTGTGTCGGCGTGCTGCTGTTGCCATGCCCCGGCTGGAGCGACGACAGTCAGCAGCAGTTGAAATCACTGCAACAGGATATCGCAGAGAAGGAAAAAAGCGTTCGGGAACAGCAGCAGCGTCGCGGCGCCCTACTTGAGCAACTGAAAAAGCAGGAACAGTCGATTGCCTTGTCCACCCGCCAGTTGCGCGACACCCGCACCACCCTTGGCCGCCTTAATCAGGATATCAGCGGCCTGAACGCCTCTATCGCCAAATTGCACACCCAGCAGAGAACGCAGGAAACCCTGCTGGCGAAACAACTGGATGCCGCGTTCCGTCAGGGCCAGCACGGTGCCTTGCAACTGATCCTCAGCGGTGAAGAGAGCCAGCGCCGCGAACGCATCCTGGCCTACTTCAACTACCTGAATAAAGCGCGCGAAAAATCCATCACCGAGTTACAGCAAACCCGTACGCAGCTTGCCGGCCAAAAGCAGCAACTGGAACAAAAACAGACGCAGCAAAAACGCCTGCTCGGCGATCAACAGCAACAGCAGAACGCGTTGGAACAGGCGCAGAACGAACGCCAGAAAACGCTGGGTGCACTGGAGAACGCGCTGGAAAAAGACCAGCAACAGTTGACGGAACTACGGCAGAACGAAACCCGTTTGCGCGACCAGATTGCGCGGGCGGAACGAGAAGCCAAAGCGCGAGCCGAGCGTGAAGCCCGTGAAGCCGCCCGGTTGCGCGAAAAAGAAGAACAGGCCAAACGCAGCGGTTCCAGTTATAAACCCAACGAGCAGGAGCGCTCGCTAATGGCGCGTACCGGCGGTCTGGGCCAGCCGGCCGGCCAGTACGTGTGGCCGGTACGTGGCCGCACGCTACACCGTTTCGGCGAGCCGTTGCAGGGCGAACTGCGCTGGAAAGGGCTGGTGATCGGCGCATCCGAAGGCACCGAAGTCCACGCCATTGCCGACGGTACCGTGTTGATGGCCGACTGGCTACAAGGCTACGGCCAGGTCGTCGTGCTGGAGCACGGCAAAGGCGACATGAGCCTGTATGGCTATAATCAGAGCGCGCTGGTGTCGGTAGGTGCGCAGGTGAAAGCCGGTCAGCCGATCGCCTTAGTCGGCAACAGCGGCGGGCAGAATCAGCCCGCTCTCTATTTTGAAATTCGGCGTCAGGGACAGGCGGTCAACCCCTTGCCCTGGCTAGGAAGGTAGGTGTGCGTCCATTACTCCCTCGTCTGTTGACTTTCACTGGCGTATTGCTGGCGCTTCCCGTGTGGGCAGGCAAACTGGCGTTGGTGATCGATGATTTCGGCTACCGCCCGCATAACGAAAATCAGGTGCTGGCGATGCCTGCCGCCATTTCCGTAGCCGTTCTGCCTAATGCGCCGTACGCCCGCGAAATGGCGACGAAAGCCCATGCCCAGGGCCGGGAAGTGCTGATTCACCTGCCAATGGCGCCCATGAGCAAACAACCGCTGGAGCGCGATACGCTGCGCCCCGACATGAGCAGCGAAGAGATTGCGCGCATCCTGCGTGATGCCGTCAACAAGGTGCCTTATGCCGTAGGGCTGAACAACCACATGGGCAGCGCGATGACCGCCAGCTTGCCGGGGATGCAAAAGGTGATGCAGGCGATGACCGCCTACCGGCTCTATTTTCTCGACAGTATGACCATCGGCAGCAGCCAGGCCAGCCGGGCGGCGGCGGGCACCGGTATCAAGGTGCTCAAACGCAAAGTCTTTCTGGATGACACCCAAAACGTCGCCGATATCCGGCGACAGTTCAGCCGGGCCGTGGACATCGCGCAGCGCAGCGGGTACGCCATCGCCATCGGCCATCCGCACCCGGCCACGATTCAGGTATTGCAACAGATGTTGCCGACGCTACCGGCCGATATCGTGTTGGTTCGCCCCAGCCAGTTGCTGAACGAACCGGAGCCACGCTACCAACCGGTGCCGACGTACCTGGCCTCGCAACCGGTCGCCCCGGCACCGAAGCGCCTGCGCCCTATTCAGGTCTGCGCCGTCAAACAGCCTCTGCCGGCAATCTCTCAGCCTGAGCTGTGGCGACAACTTGGACATAATCTGGCGACCAGCCCCGCCGTCAGCTACCTGAAACAGCACTGGCAGACCTGGCTAGGATAACAAAACGCGCCGCTGTCCCACTTGGCGGGCGGCGCTTTACTCCCAGCTTAATATCACTTTGCCAGACTGGCCGGAGCGCATCACATCAAAGCCTTGTTGAAAATCGGCAATCGCATAGCGGTGGGTGATGATGGGCGACAGGTCCAAACCTGATTGGATCAACGCTGCCATTTTGTACCAGGTTTCGAACATTTCACGACCGTAGATGCCTTTAATCACCAACCCTTTGAAAATGATATCGCTCCAGTCTACCGCCACCGCTTCCGGTTGAATCCCCAGCATGGCGATACGGCCGCCGTGGTTCATCACCGATAGTAACGAGCGGAAGGCGACCGGCGAACCGGACATCTCCAGCCCGACATCAAACCCTTCGGTCATCCCCAGCGCTCGCATCACATCGGTTAATGATTCCCGCGATACATTCACCGCACGGGTTACCCCCATCCGTTTCGCCAGCGCCAGCCGGTAATCGTTAACATCGGTAATGACTACGTGGCGAGCGCCGACATGACGGCACACCGCCGCCGCCATCACGCCGATGGGCCCGGCACCGCTCACCAGCACATCCTCCCCGACCAGATCAAACGCCAGCGCGGTATGCACCGCATTGCCGAATGGATCGAAGATGGCGGCAATCTCATCCGGGATCGCCGCCGGAAGGCGGAAAGCGTTATACGCCGGGATCACCAGATATTCGGCGAACGCCCCCGGCCGGTTCACGCCGACGCCGGAGGTATTGCGGCACAGGTGGCGACGCCCGGCACGACAATTCCGGCAATAACCGCAGGTAATATGCCCTTCCCCCGACACCCGGTCACCGATCCTGAACCCTTCCACTTCCTGCCCAATCGCGACGATTTCACCGACATACTCATGCCCGACCACCATCGGCACCGGAATGGTTTTCTGCGACCACGCATCCCAGTGGTAAATATGCACATCGGTGCCGCAAATCGCAGTCTTGTGAATCTTGATCATCACATCATTGTGACCCGGCGCCGGTACTGGTACGTCTGTCAGCCAGATGCCCGGTTCCGGGCGCAGTTTCGCCAATGCTTTCATCATCCGGTCCTCACTTCACCACGTTCAGGCGGCGACCCACACGCACAAACGCCGCCACGGCCTGTTCAATCTGCGCCGTCGTATGCGCCGCCGACATCTGGGTACGAATGCGTGCCTGCCCATGCGGCACGACCGGATAGAAAAACCCGGTGACATAAATCCCTTCCTGCCGTAACTCAGCCGCAAATGCCTGCGCCAGTCGGGCATCACCCAGCATCACCGGAATAATGGCGTGATCCGCACCGGCGAGCGTAAAGCCCGCTTCGGTCATCCGCCGGCGAAACAGGACGGCGTTCCGCCACAAGCGCCGACGTAAATCCTGGCCGTCGCTCAGCAGCTCCAATACCTTGAGGGATGCGCTGACAATCGACGGCGCCAACGAATTGGAAAACAGATACGGCCGCGAACGCTGGCGCAACCACGCCACGACGTCACGCCGTGCGGCGATATAACCGCCGGAGGCACCGCCCAGCGCCTTACCCAGCGTACCGGTAATAATGTCGACACGTCCCATCACCTGGCAGTATTCGTGAGTACCGCGACCATTCTCACCGACAACCCCCACGGCATGGGAATCGTCCACCATCACCAGCGCGTCGTAGCGCTCGGCTAAATCGCAAATACCTTGCAGATCGGCAATCACGCCATCCATCGAAAACACGCCGTCGGTGGCGATCATCAGATTGCGCGCACCCTCCGCCCGGGCTTGCTTCAGCCTGGCTTCCAACTGACGCATATCATTATTGCCGTAACGATAACGACGCGCCTTCGACAGACGAATACCGTCGATGATCGACGCATGATTGAGCGCATCCGATATAACCGCGTCCTCTTCTCCCATCAGCGTTTCAAACAGCCCGCCGTTGGCATCAAAACAGGAGGAGTAAAGAATGGCGTCCTCTGTGCCGAGAAACGTCGCCAACTGACGTTCCAGCGTCTGGTGAATATCCTGCGTACCGCAGATAAAGCGCACCGACGCCATACCAAAACCGTGGCTATCCAGCCCGGCTTTGGCCGCCTCAATCAATGCCGGATGGTTGGCCAGCCCCAGATAATTGTTGGCGCAGAAATTGAGCAGCTCGCCGTCACCTTCAACGCGAATTTGCGCTTGCTGCGCCGTGGTGATCGGCCGCTCGTTCTTAAACAGCCCGTCGTCATGTAGTGAAGCAAGCTGAGCAGTCAGTTGCTGATAGAACACCTCAGGCATGGTGCGGATCTCCTTTTTGTCCGTTTGTCCGTCACAGGCATTGCCACCGGGTGGCGGCAGGTCTTATTGGGGTAACGCTCATGCAGGTAAAGGTAGTGGAGAAACGCGGGCAGGACTGGCGGATTAACCACAAAATACACAACAGTCACGCCGGAAATGCGAAGCGGTTGGCAAGAAAACGCTGGGAAAAGCAGCGCGGGATGTCGGTGATGCGCCGAAATGCTATGATAGCGCTCATCAGGTGTGGGGCACGGTGCCCCACCAGCACGTTTAGCAAGGTAACTCCCATGATTATCGTAACTGGCGGCGCCGGCTTCATCGGCAGCAACATCGTAAAGGCGCTGAATGATGACGGATACCGGGATATTCTGGTGGTCGACAACCTGAAGGATGGCACCAAGTTCGTCAATCTGGTCGATCTGGACATCGCCGACTACATGGATAAGGAAGATTTCATCGCTAGCATCGTAGCCGGTGACGACCTGGGCGATATCGATGCTATTTTCCATGAAGGCGCTTGCTCATCCACCACCGAGTGGGATGGCAAATACATGATGGATAACAACTATCAGTACTCCAAAGAGGTGCTGCACTACTGTCTGGAACGCGGCATCCCGTTCCTGTATGCCTCTTCCGCCGCCACCTACGGCGGGCGCACCGATAACTTTGTGGAAGACCGCCGCTACGAGCAGCCGCTGAACGTCTATGGTTACTCCAAATTCCTGTTTGACCAGTATGTACGCGAGATCCTGCCGCAGGCCGACTCCCAGATTTGCGGCTTCCGCTACTTTAACGTCTACGGGCCGCGCGAAGGCCACAAAGGCAGCATGGCAAGCGTCGCGTTCCACCTGAACAATCAGATCAATCAGGGTGAAAACCCGAAATTGTTCGCCGGCAGCGAAAATTTCAAACGCGACTTCATTTATGTCGGTGATGTGGCCGCCGTCAATTTGTGGTTCTGGCAGCATAATGTTTCCGGCATCTTCAACTGCGGCACCGGCCGTGCCGAATCCTTCCAGGCGGTGGCAGATGCGGTGCTGGCCTGGCACCACAAAGACAGCGTGGAATACATCCCTTTCCCGGAAAAACTGAAAGGTCGTTATCAGGCCTACACGCAGGCAGACCTGACCAATCTGCGCGCCGCCGGTTACGACAAACCGTTCAAAACCGTAGCTGAAGGGGTAGCCGACTATCTGGCCTGGCTGAACCGCAAAGCCTGATTTGCTTTGCCCTAAGGAAACTCGAACGGTATGAAAATTCTGGTTATCGGTCCTTCCTGGGTGGGCGATATGATGATGTCGCACAGCCTTTACCGTACCCTGAAGGCCGAACACCCGGACGCCATTATTGACGTGATGGCGCCGGCCTGGTGTCGTCCGTTGCTGGCACGTATGCCCGAAATACGTCAGGCATTGCCCATGCCGCTCGGCCACGGCATGTTGGCGCTCGGCGAGCGGCGGCGACTGGGCATATCACTGCGTGAGCAGCAATACGATCGCGCTTATGTGCTGCCCAACTCCTTCAAATCGGCATTGGTCCCCTTCTTTGCCAACATACCGCACCGCACCGGCTGGCGCGGTGAAATGCGTTACGGTTTGCTGAATGACCTCCGCGTACTAGACAAGCCGGCGTTCCCGTTGATGGTGCAGCGTTATGTGGCGCTGGCGTATGACCAACAACGTATCCGGACCTCGGCTGATTTGCCCCAGCCGTTACTGTGGCCGCAGCTTACGGTAAAGGACGCGGAAATCGCCGATATCGCCGCCGCGTTTAATCTCACCGATACCCGGTCGATTATCGGTTTCTGCCCCGGCGCCGAGTTTGGCCCGGCTAAACGCTGGCCGCATTACCACTACGGCGCACTGGCGCAATCGCTGGTTGAACAAGGCTATCAGGTGGTGTTGTTCGGCTCGAAAAACGACCATCAGGCAGGGGAAGATATACGACAGACCTTGAGCGATGAAGCGAAAGAGCATTGTCTCAATCTGGCCGGGCAAACCACGCTGGATCAGGCCGTCGTGCTGATCGCCGCGTGTCAGGCGGTTGTCAGTAACGACTCCGGGTTGATGCATGTGGCGGCGGCACTCAATCGCCCGTTGGTGGCGCTCTACGGCCCCAGCAGCCCGGACTTTACCCCACCGCTGGCTCAGCAGGCCGAAGTCATCCGGCTTATCACCGGTTATCACCGGGTACGCAAGGGCGATGCCGAGCAGGGGTATCACCAGAGCCTTATCGATATTCAGCCGCAACAGGTGTTGGACGCCCTGTCACGCTATTTGCCCGCCAAAGGGGAACCCGCATGAGGGTGTTGATTGTCAAAACGTCGTCGATGGGCGATGTGCTGCACACCTTGCCCGCCCTGACCGACGCCATGCAGGTGATTCACGGCATCCAGTTTGATTGGGTAGTAGAAGAAGGGTTTGCCCAGATCCCCAGTTGGCATCCGGCGGTTGACCGCGTCATACCGGTGGCTATTCGTCGCTGGCGCAAAAGCTGGTTCAGCCGTGAAACCCGTGCAGAGCGGGCGGCGTTTAAAAAACAGCTACGGGAAAAACGCTATGATGCGGTTATCGACGCGCAAGGGCTGCTGAAAAGCGCGCTGCTGGTGACACGCCTGGCATTAGGCAACAAGCACGGCCTGGACTGGAAAAGCGCCCGCGAACCCTTGGCCAGTTGGTTTTACCAGTATCGCCACCCGATCGCCAGACAACAACACGCGGTAGAGCGTATACGGGAGCTGTTCTCCGTCAGCCTGAACTACCGTAAACCGGCGGAACAAGGCGATTATGCGATAGCAGCCCGTTTTTCGTCGGCACAACCTGCCGACAGTCAGCCGTATCTGGTCTTTCTGCATGCCACCACGCGAGATGAAAAACACTGGCCGGAGGCGCACTGGCGCGAGTTGATCGCACTGGCTGAACCTCGTGGCCTGCGCATCAAACTCCCCTGGGGCGCAGAACACGAGCACCAGCGAGCGCAGCGGCTGGCAGCCGGTTTTTCTCATGTGGATGTGCTACCCAGGCTTACCCTGGAACAGGTCGCGGGTGTGCTGGCCGGCGCTCGCGCCGTGGTCTCGGTGGATACCGGGCTCAGCCACCTTGCCGCCGCGCTGGACCGCCCCAACATGACGCTCTATGGCCCAACCGATCCGGGGTTGATTGGCGGCTATGGCCAAAATCAGCAGGTCTGCCGCCCGGCAGGTAGCCGCAATTTGGCCGACCTCCATGCCGCCGATGTGTGGCAGCACTGTGCTTCTCTATTGACTGAATAAGGCGGTTTACTGTGACCTCACCGCGCAAGGTTGAACTCCGGCGAATTCTGATAACCAAGTTCCGCCATCATGGCGACGTATTGTTGACGTCGCCGCTGTTTTCCATTCTGCGCCAGCGTTACCCGGACGCCCAAATCGACGCACTGGTGTTTGCCGATACGGCGGAAATGCTGTCGTTGCACCCCGCGATTGACCATCTTTATACCGTCGACAAGAAATGGAAAAAACTCGGGGTGTTCGGTCATCTGGCAAAAGAGTGGGCATTGCTGAAGACGCTGCGGGCACAACGCTATGATGCCATCATTCATCTCACCGAGAGTATGCGCGGTTTATGGATAGCGCGTCTCGCGGGTATCCCGCTCGGCGTGACCTTTCGCAACAGCGCACGCGATAAACTGTCATTCTGGAAAAAAACCTTTCAGTATCGCGTACCGCGTATCTCACGCCGCCATACCGTTGAATCCCATCTGGATACCCTGCGGGTATTAGGGATCCAGCCGGAGCTGGAAGAGCGCCGGTTACAACTGGTCGCCGGTGATGACGCCGATCAGGCGGTAGACCAGAAACTGCGGGCACAGCAATGGCAAGGGCAACCCTTTATCGTGGTACATCCAACATCACGCTGGCTGTTCAAATGTTGGAAAAGCAGCGCCATGGCCCAAGCCATCAATACCCTGAGCGAACGCGGTTACACCATCGTACTTAGCGCCTCGCCGGCGGAAAGCGAGATGGCGATGATTGCCGATATCAAATCGCAACTGACCCGCCCCGTGCTGGATCTGGCCGGTCAGTTGACGCTGAAACAACTGTCGAGCCTGATCGGTAAAGCACAACTGTTGCTGGGGGTAGATTCGGTGCCGATGCATATCGCCTCTGCGATGCAAACGCCCGTGGTGGCGTTGTTCGGCCCTAGCGGAGAGACCGAATGGTCGCCGTGGATGACCGTCAACCGGGTTATCGTCTCTGACCGTCACCCCTGCCGACCCTGTGGTAAAGACGGTTGCGGCGGCAGTAAAATCAGCGACTGCCTGCAGCAAATCAGCGTCCAGCAGGTATTACTGGCTGTCGACTCCGCTCTGCTGGAGGCGCAGGGATGAAACTGGCGATCGTGCGGCAAAAATACCGTCCTGACGGTGGCGCGGAGCGCTTCGTGTCCAGGGCGCTGGATGCGCTCAGCAATCACCGTTCGCTGGATGTCAGCGTCATCACCCGTAGCTGGGAAGGCGCTGAGCAGGCCGACCGCAATGTTATTATCTGTAATCCTCGCATTACCGGCCGTATCCAGCGTGAAAGCGCTTTTGCTCAGGCCGCTCAACAACACTTCGCCGGTTTCGACCTGGTGCAAAGCCACGAACGAATCCCAGGCTGCCATATTTATCGCGCCGGCGATGGGGTTCATCAGGCTTGGCTGACCCAACGCTCACGGATTCTCAACCCGTTGCAACGGCGGCTGTTATGGTGGTCCGGTTTTCATCGTTACGTCATGGCTCAGGAACAGGCGATGTACCGGCATCCCTCGCTGAAAGCCGTTATCTGCAACTCGCAAATGGTCGCTGATGAAATTCGCCACTACTTCGGCGTACCCGCCGATAAAATTCATCTGATTTATAACGGGGTCAATACCAGTACATTTACCCCCGACCTGCGTGCGGCGCATCGTTACGCCCTACGTCAGCAACTGGGGCTGGCAAATGATACGCCAGTCATGCTGTTCGTCGGTTCCGGCTTCGAGCGTAAAGGGTTAGCAGGCGCTATCCACGCCATCAGCGGCGTTCCCCAACATCCGCACCTGATCGTGGTGGGGAAAGATAAACACAGCCGTCGTTACCAGCGGTTGGCCCGGCGGCTTGGCGTCGCCGACCGGGTGCATTTCGTCGGTATGCAGCCGGACACCCGCCCTTATTATGGCGCAGCGGACATGCTGTTGCTGCCAACACTGTATGATCCGTTCCCCAACGTGGTGCTGGAAGCCATGGCCAGCGGGCTGGGTGTGATTACCTCGCAGCAGTGCGGCGGCAAAGAGTTTATCCAGTCAGGAGTGAACGGGTTTGTCTGCGATGCGTTGGACTACGATGGGTTGCGTCAGTCGGTCAGGCAGGCCTGCGAAACGGGATTCGCCGGATTTGGCGAGCAGGCCAGGGCAAAAGTAGAACGCTACGACCTGCGCTTTTTGAGTGACAACATGCTCAGTCTCTATGAGCAGTTGATTTAACGCGATGATTTGATTGCCCCGCTGTGCATTGTTAAAGCCGGGTTATGGGCGGACGCGGCTCATAACCCGGTTGCCGGAGCTAGATAAAGCGCTGACGATCGTAACGATATTGGCTGAGCCACAACGCAAAACAGAGCATACTCAGGTTGGCATGCTCGTGATGGAATGTGGTATTAACCAACCCGACCACCAGCGTCACCACCAGTGCGGAACACGCCGCCCCCCACGATAACCAGGAAACCGGCAACGCATGTTTCTTAGGTAAATAGCGTATCAGCGTCACACCCATCGCGCCAAACAGGCCAAACACCCAGAATGCTCCCCAAATGCCATTTTCCGTTAGCACGTTGATAAATATATTATGGGCGTGAGAAACGTGTGTGAATAACGGCTTGTCTTGCCATTTATTGATATCGATTTTCTCGAAATTCTCTTTACCGACACCGAATAGCGGATGTTGTTTCACAACATCAAAAGCTGATAGCCAAATAGTGTCGCGGTAGCTCAGCACATTATTATCTGAAGCATTTTGCTCCTGCTTTACCACCACCCGTGCATTACTGAGAACAGCGACCGCAATTAACCCGGCGATAAAAAATGCCGGCAGCAGCAGGAATTTTTTGCTTTTTCTGGCAAAGCCGACGCCCAGAATCAGCATCACCACCAAAATCGCACCGAAGGTCGCGCGGCTCTCGCCAAACGCGACATAAACCAGAGACAACGCCAGCATGGCAATCCACATCAACCGGCTAGCGACACTCAAAAGCCACCAGTAGCTGAAGAGAACCGCGAGCGCCATCCCGCAAATAATCGCATTGTAGATGGCGGCGTGATTCACATGCCCCACCGAGTTGAGCGTCCAGTACGTCTCTCTGCCGAGGTAAAAGTGCTCCCACGCGCCATAAACCAGGCCGACAAACGTCCCAAACGTAGCCCAAAACACCAGGCCGATTTTCTGCTTTTCACTGAAACCGGCGCGATAGACAACCCAGCCGAACAAGGTATAACGAGCCACATCCGTCAGTGCACTTAAATCGGTGTGATAGGCGGAAAACGGCAACCCGACTAAAAACGAAAGCATGTAAAGGGCGAAAAACAGATCCCATCCTGACCACTGACGCGCTTTTTTATTCATGACTGCCTGAACGATCACACACAGCAACAACAGCGCCATAGCGATATTCTTGGGTGCTTCAACCAGAGGATTAACGAAAATAGCCAGCGCACTAAAAAAATACAGGCCATGATTATCGGTATGTCTGGTACTAAACGATAATTGCGTTGTCATTAAATCTTTCTCAACAAATGGATAAAAGCCGACTGAATTTCAGGAAGGGTAATGTGCTGCATACACGCTGACTGCCCATCACAAAACTGCAGGCAGCGAGTCTCAGTCCGATTGCACCGTTCAAGCCAGGCAAGTTCGCGCCCAAACAAAGTGTGCTGATCACGACAGGAGATCGGGTGAAAACCGATATTGATAATCGGATTATTTTGCCAGAAACGGCCGGGACCAAACGCGACGGGGTTACCGGGACCATACAGCGTCATCGTCGGGGTATTTACCCATTTCGCCAAATGCGCCACGCCGGTATCAGCGCAGATTAGCGCTTTCGCCCCCGCCAACAGCGTCAGCAATTGGGATAACGACAACTCACCGGCAAAACTGCGATAACGCCGTTGCGGATCGATCGCATCAACGATATGGCGTTCGTTGCCGCCGCCGCTCCAGACCGGAGTATAACCCTGTGTCGTCAACCAGTCTGCCAGCGCCAGCCACTGCTCCGGCGGCCAGAAACGCACCGGGTTGCTGGCGCCGACATGCAGCACGACAACAGGCGACGTCGGCGGCGTGAAATCGCAGGCCGGCGCCGACCAACGCAAAGGCTCAGGCAACTCGCCGTGCGTTAACGTCGCCATGGCATCGCCCCACGCCATCGGTTCAGCGGGATAGTCATGATATTCATTGACCGGCCAGCTTTTGGCGTTATGCAACGCGGGGCAATGCGCAATAATCCAACGGCTGCCTGCAGCCAGCGCCAGCCAGCTGTAGCGATTGTCGCCTGGAATCAGCGCCAGATCATAAGGCCCGCTGCTCACGATAGCCGAGACCGACGCCGCCGACGACGGCTGATAAGGCATCGGCACTACGCCATACGGATTGAGGCGATAGACCTCGACAAACGCCGGCTTGCACAGCAGCACAATCTCTGCACGTGGATAATTGCGACGCAGTTTAGCCAGCAACGGCGTCAACATTACGGTATCGCCCAACAACAGATTGTGGGCGACCAGAATACGGTTGACCTCCGCCGGCGCACGGCGCCAGGGCTTTTTCAGCAACTGCAACAAGCCGCGGGGGAAAATCTTCAACCGGGCAGCAAATTTGCTCATGAACGGGTAGACCGCAGGCTGTTGCGGAAAATCGTCGTCATTTTATCAAGCATGATATCCGCGCCGAACTGTTCAGAGGCCCGCTTCAGCGCCGCCTCGCTAAACCGGGCGCGCAATACATCATCACCCATCAGTTGCCGCAGTTTTTGCTCAAGCAAAGCAGTGTTTTTCGGCGCTATCAGATAACCGGTCTGTTCATTGACCACCGCCTCGTCAATGGCGCCGACATTGGTCGACACGACCGGCAAGCCGCAAGCCATCGCCTGCATGATGCTTTGCGGTACGCCTTCATTGCCATAAGACGGCAGAACAAACAGATCCATACTGTTCAGGCAGTCCGGAACGTCGTCACGGTTGCCCAGAAAAATCACGCCATCCGCCAGCCCCGTCGCCGCGACCTGTTGTTCCAGTGCCTGACGCTGCGGCCCATCGCCGACCATCAGCAACTGCCAGTCGGGAAAATCCTTCGTCAATGTCTGCCAGGCTTCCAGCAGGTAGGTATGCCCTTTCCAGGAACGCATGGTCGCCAGAATCCCCAGCGTCGGTCGGCTCGGAATACCGATGGTTTGTCGGGCCGTCTGCCGCGCAGACTGACGATAAAAACTCAAGTCGATGCCGGTCGGCACCGAGGTCATGTGCGACAACGGGTAACGGTTATCCCGGTGCAGTTGCTGACGCAGCCGTTCACCGGTGGTGGCGATGTGACGGGTAGCAGTCATATATAGCCAGCGGGTGGTCAACGATCGGTTAATATCGGTGGAAACATGGCGGGTACGCACCATCTGCGGTACACGTTTTCCCAACATCACGCCGGCGACCGCCACCAGCCAGGCATCGGTGGAACTGTGCGTATTGACGACATCGAACGCGCAACCGTGCTGACGCAACCACCCCATCAACGCCATCAGCGACGACAACCGTTTTTTCTCAATCGGCAGCCCCACAACGGCAATGCCGCGCGCCTGTGCTTCACGATAAATAGTCGAGTGAGGACAACACAGAATAGTGACCTTGTGGCCACGCTTCATCATTCCCTGAGATTCCGTAAGAATACGAATTTCCTGCCCGCCCCAACCACAAGAGGACTCGGTATGTAATATATTTAAAGATGTGTCTAACATCTTTTATACCTATATCAGATAAGCCTTAAATCATAAACCGCCTATAATACATGAAGGATGACGAAGAATCCTGTACAAAATGCATTCTTTATATACCCTAAATAATCCGAGTTGCAGGACAAAACGCGTTGCGTTTTAAACAACGCAACGCGTTGGCCCGTCAGGACAAGGCTCATTGAGCCTTATCACGCGGCAAGAGAGTGACAAATTCGTTGGGAACGAATTTGATCAGCCAACGGCTGGCCTCCGTTGAGAGACAGGATGTCTCTTATTTCATCCCGATAAGCTGACTCAGGCCAGTGATTCGGGTGAAAGCTCGCAGCCAACACGCCTGCAACTTGAAATATGGCGGATATATCAATGAATAAATATATTTTCTAAAAATAAGAACGAAGAAAAATATATATTTCACTCACTCTTTAATATTAATTAACGCCTCATTCATTCTGCCTACCGGCCCACGGTTGATGAATAATCGGCTTTATCATCAGGCATTAATACAACGCGCAACCCTACGAATTTCAGCGCTAATTCCCTGTTTCTCTGGCAGAAATAAGCGTACCGGCCATACCCGGTTAAAATGATAGATTTAGCCGCTATAAATATATAGAATTCGCTATCGCCGACTCTAATACCGATGATTATGTTACAAACGCTGTATACCTTTCTGTTTTACATGATCCAGCCGCTTATCTGGCTGCGTCTATGGCTCCGGGGTCGAAAAATCCCCGCTTACCGCAAACGCTGGGGAGAGCGCTACGGCTTCTACCGGAATCAGGTAAAACCCGAAGGCATACTGCTGCATTCCGTCTCTGTCGGAGAGACGCTGGCCGCAGTGCCGCTGGTTCGCGCCCTGCGTCATCGTTATCCGTCTTTACCCATTACCGTCACCACCATGACGCCGACAGGTTCCGAGCGAGCTTTATCCGCATTCGGCAAAGACGTTTACCATGTCTATCTGCCCTACGATCTGCCCGGTGCCATGATGCGCTTTCTCGATCATGTCCAACCGCGTTTGGTGATCATCATGGAAACCGAGTTATGGCCGAACCTGATTACCGCTTTGCATCAACGCAACATCCCGCTCATCATCGCCAATGCGCGTTTGTCCGAGCGCTCGGCTAACGGCTACCACAAACTCGGCCGCTTTATGCGCACGTTGCTGCGCCGCATCACCCTCATCGCGGTACAAAATGAGGAAGACGGCGAGCGCTTTATCAATCTGGGGCTGAAACGTTCGCAGTTGAATGTGACCGGCAGCCTGAAATTCGATATCTCCGTCACGCCGGAGCTGGCTGCCCGCGCCGTCACGCTACGTCGTCAGTGGGCACCGCAGCGACCGGTGTGGATCGCCGCCAGTACTCACGACGGCGAAGAAAAGATCATCGTCGACGCCCATACCGCATTACTGAAAACCTTTCCGACCCTGCTGCTGATTCTGGTGCCGCGCCACCCTGACCGCTTTGACGACGCCAAAGCCATTGTGCGCAAAGCCGGGCTGGAATACACCCTGCGCAGCGCAGGTACGGTTCCTCCCGCCTCATCGCATGTGGTGATTGGCGATACCATGGGTGAACTGATGCTGCTGTACGGCATCGCCGATCTGGCGTTTGTCGGCGGCAGCCTGATTGAACGGGGCGGACATAATCCGCTGGAGCCGGCCGCGCACGCCATACCGGTGTTGATGGGACCGCATACCTTCAACTTCAAGGATATCTGCGCCCGATTACAGGAATCCGACGGGTTGATCACCGTGCGGGATACCGCCTCACTGGTGGGACAGATCACCACACTCTTGTCGGACGATGATTATCGCCGTTATCACGGCCATCACGCCGTGGACGTACTGCATAAAAACCAGGGTGCGCTGCAAAGCCTGCTGACCTTGCTGGAGCCCTATCTGCCGCCACGGAGCCAGTAATGAGCCGAAAACGCCTGTCCGTCGTTCTCATCAGTCATAACGCGGCGGAGCTGCTGCCCGACTGTCTGGCGTCGGTCAGTTGGGCCGATGAAATTATCGTGCTGGACTCCGGCAGCAGCGACGGCACGCTCGATATCGCCCGTCGCTACGGCGCACAAGTCTACCAGAACACCGACTGGCCCGGTTTTGGCAAACAGCGTCAACTGGCGCAACAGTACGCCAGCGGCGATTACATCTTTATGATCGACACCGACGAACGTGTCACACCGACACTGCGGCAATCGATTGAAGCGGTGCTCGAATCCCCACAGAGCGATGTCGTCTACCGCTGCGCTCGCCGCAATCTGTTTCTGGGGCGGTTCATGCGCCACAGCGGCTGGTATCCCGACCAGGTAATTCGCCTTTATCCCGGCCGCTACCGTTACAACGACAACGCCGTACACGAATCTCTCGATTATGGCGCGGCCAAAGTGGTGTCACTGAATGGGGACCTGAAACATCTCACTTGTCGGGATTTGTTCAGCTTCCAGAAAAAACAGCTCGCTTACGCAGAAAGCTGGGCCAAAGAGCGTTTTTTGCAGGGCAAACGCTGCGGTTTCAGCGCTATCGTGCTGCACACTCTGGGCGCATTCGTTAAAACCTGGCTATTGCGTGCCGGCTTTCTCGACGGTAAACAGGGATTATTGCTGGCTATCGTGAATGCGCAGTACACGTTTAACAAATATACTGGACTATGGGCCCTGAATAACCGGCGGGACACTCGCCAGGAACACCAGCACCATGAAGACTAGAGCTATCTACCCCGGCACCTTTGACCCGTTGACCAACGGCCATCTGGATCTGCTGACGCGGGCGACATGCATGTTTGACCATCTGATTCTGGCTATTGCCGCCAGCCCTGGCAAAAACACGCTGTTTACGCTGGAAGAGCGGGTCGCGCTGGCGAAAGAAGCCACACAACATCTGTCGAACGTCGAAGTGGTGGGTTTTACCGAGCTGATGGCGACATTCGCCCGGCAGCAGCAGGCAACGATTCTGGTGCGCGGACTACGCGCCGTCTCTGATTTCGAATACGAGCTGCAACTGACTAAAATGAATCACCATCTGATGCCGACGCTGGAAAGCGTCTTCCTGATGCCATCCGAACAGTGGTCCTTCATTTCCTCATCGCTGGTGAAAGAAGTCGCTCGCCACGGCGGCGATGTGTCGCACTTCTTGCCGCCGCCCATTTCCGCCGCTCTGCAGAAAAAATTGGCCTGAAGACAGCGCTCGCATTGTTCCAGCGTTGAAACCTTGGGTGAAGGTCGCTAACGCTGGCAGCGCTTGCAGAAGAAGGTACTGCGCTGCCCCTGCCTGATGCTGTCGATCAGCGTGCCGCAGTGGTGACAAGGCTGGCCGCCGCGGCCATAGACCTGCAACTCCTGCGCGAAATAACCCGGTTTTCCATCAGACTGCAGGAAATCCCGTAACGTGGTGCCGCCCTGCTCAATGGAACGCTGTAATACCTGTTTGATGGAATGCACCAACTGGTCCGCTTCCGCTTGCGACAGTGAACCGGCCAATCGTTCCGGCAGAATACCGGCATTAAACAATGACTCGCTGGCATAAATATTACCGACGCCCACCACCAGCTTGTTATCCATAATCCACAACTTGACCGGCGTCTTACGGCCGCGAGATTGCTTAAACAGATAATCACCGGAAAAATCGTCGCTCAGCGGCTCCGGCCCCAGATGTGCCAGCACTGAACTGGTCGCCGGGTCATCACACCATAACCAGGCACCGAAACGACGCGGATCGGTATAGCGCAGCACTTTACCGCTATCCATGATCAAATCGACATGGTCATGTTTCTCCGGTTCACAGTATTCCGGCAATACCCGCAGACTACCGGACATCCCCAGATGGACGATTATCCAGCCGGTCGGCAGCTCAATCAGCAGGTATTTGGCGCGCCGTTGCACACTCAGCACCGGCATATCGCTGAGCGACAGAATTTCAGGGGAGACAGGCCAGCGAAGACGCGCATTGCGTACCTCAGCATACAAAATGGTATGACCGACCAGCCAGGGTGAAATACCGCGGCGACTGGTTTCTACTTCCGGTAATTCGGGCATACATCCTCCTGAGCGCTATCTTGCTGAAGTCACGGGTAACCTGAGTTTTATTGAAGCGATAAAAAAACCCGGCCGAAGCCGGGTTTTTCAGATCCACTAAAATTACTTGATTTTAGCTTCTTTGTAGAGAACGTGCTGACGGACAACTGGATCGAACTTTTTCAATTCCAGTTTTTCCGGCTTAGTACGCTTGTTCTTCGTAGTGGTATAGTAGTGACCAGTACCAGCAGAAGAAACCAGCTTGATCTTCTCGCGAACACCTTTAGCCATGATTCAGTTCCTTAATACTTTTCACCACGGGCACGCAGATCGGCCAGAACCGCTTCGATACCCTTTTTATCGATAACACGCATACCTTTAGCAGATACGCGCAGCGTTACAAAACGCTTCTCACCTTCAACCCAAAAACGATGGGAATGCAGGTTTGGCAGAAAACGGCGTTTAGTCGCATTCATTGCGTGGGAACGGTTATTACCGGTCACCGGACGCTTGCCAGTAACTTGGCAGACTCGGGACATGTCTATTCTCCAAAAATCAAATCAGCTCGAGCTTCGTAGAAGGTGTTGGCCGCCTCGTCAGGCTCTAGAGCCCATCTCAGCAACTTCACTGAAAAGACTCTGTCATCAGGATAAACCTGCTGAGATAGGCTCTTAACGCCACACCCAAGATTCTCAAAGGTGGCGTAGTATACGCTCTGAAGCGTATGCGCTCAAGTCCCGAACAACTAAAGATCCCCCAGGATCGCGGAAATATCTCTTAAATCCACCCTCGCTCGGCAAAAGAAACGTACTCGCCACGTCCAATGACCAGGTGGTCGAGCACCCGAATATCCAGCAACTGACAGGCTTGCACGATTTTTCCGGTGATGGAACGGTCAGCCTTACTGGGCTCCGCCCGTCCGGATGGATGGTTATGCGCCAAAATCAGCGCAGCGGCGTTAGCTTTGAGCGCTTCTCGTACAATTTCGCGCGGATGCACCTCCACGCTACTGATCGTACCGGCAAACATCTCCTGATGACGAATCACCCGATGCTGGTTATCCAGAAACATCACCAGAAAAACTTCTCTCTCCTGATGCGCCAGCAACAATTGCAGATACTGCTGCGTCACCTCGGAATTCAACATGGCATCTTCCCGCGCCAGATGGGAAGAAAACAACCGCCGGGCAAGTTCCGCCACCGCCTGCAACTGGGTATATTTGGAGATACCAACCCCCCGAACGCCATTAAACGCCACCCAGTCGGCCGTCATCAATTGGTATAACGAACCGAACTGCTGCAACAGATTTTGCGCCAGTTCCATCACATGAATGCCTTCCACTCCTGTGCGTAGAAAGATCGCCAACAGTTCGGCATCACTGAGCGCTTCTACGCCAAGGGACATCAGTTTTTCACGCGGTGCGCAACCGTTATTCCATTCCATATGATAGCCGTTCCATATGATAGCCATTCCCTGTAAATAGCCGCTCGCAGTGCTCTACACAGCCGGAGTAAGCGCTATCATCACATAGCAGAGACGTGGCATCGACAGGCGCATTCACAACGTGCGAAACCGCTCGCAATGATCGCTGCAACAGGAAAGAAAACCCGCTGCTGGCCTTCCAACACTGCCGGTAACACCGCCTGCACGCTACACTCACCATCATCAGTGCGGCGCCAACCGGATGGTGATGAAAAACGTACCATCAGGGCCGACTTCCCCTACTTATGATAAAATGCCGACTCTTTTGGGCTGACAAACGGACATAACGATGACAGATTCTTCCAGTCTGCACGGGCTTTCCGGCACATCGCTTGCGGGAAAACATATCGTACTGGGCATCAGCGGCGGCATCGCCGCCTACAAAGGCCCGGAACTGGTGCGACGCCTGCGCGACAGGGGCGCTGAAGTACGCGTGGTCATGACGCCGGCGGCCAGCGCATTTATCACGCCGTTGACGCTGCAGGCGGTATCCGGCCATCCGGTATCGAACGATCTGCTCGATCCCGCCGCCGAGGCGGCGATGGGCCATATCGAGCTGGGAAAATGGGCGGACCTGGTGATCCTGGCACCGGCATCGGCGGATTTAATCGCCCGTCTGGCGGCCGGCATGGCCAACGACTTGCTGACTACCGTCTGTCTGGCGACGCCTTCCCCTATCGCCATCGCCCCGGCCATGAATCAACAGATGTACCGTGCGGCGGCAACACAGCACAATTTGGGCGTGCTGGCGGCTCGCGGCGCGTTGATCTGGGGCCCGGACAGCGGCAGCCAGGCTTGCGGCGATATCGGCCCCGGCCGGATGATTGATCCGTTGGCGATTGTCGCGCACGCCGACGCGCACTTTTCTCATGTCAATGATCTGCAACACCTGAATATTATGATAACGGCAGGGCCGACGCGCGAAGCACTGGACCCGGTGCGGTTTATCAGCAATCACAGTTCGGGGAAAATGGGGTTTGCCATTGCCGCCGCCGCCGCCGCGCGCGGTGCCCGTGTGACGTTGATAGCCGGCCCGGTGCATTTGCCGACGCCGGATCATGTCAACCGTATCGACGTCATCAGCGCGCTGGATATGCATCAGGCGGTCATGTCGTGTGCTGCACGGCAGCATATCGTGATCGGCTGCGCCGCCGTGGCGGACTACCGGGCGCACGTTATCGCCGACGAAAAGATCAAAAAGCAGGGTGATGAAATCAGTGTCGCTCTGGTCAAAAATCCGGATATCATCGCCGATGTGGCGGCAATGATCGAAAACCGGCCTTATGTCGTCGGGTTTGCCGCCGAAACCAGTAATGTGGAAGAATACGCGCGCCAAAAGCTGGCCCGCAAACAGCTGGACCTGATTTGCGCGAACGATGTATCCCTTTCCGATCAGGGATTTAACTCGGAAAATAATGCATTACACCTTTTCTGGCCGGGTGGAGACAAGCGTCTGCCGCACGGCAGTAAACACCTGTTGGGCCAACAGTTAATTGACGAGATTGTCAGCCGTTATGATGAAAAAAATCGACGTAAAAATTCTTGATGCACGTATCGGGCAGCAGTTCCCTCTGCCGACCTATGCGACGCCGGGCTCCGCCGGGCTGGATTTACGCGCCTGTCTGGACAACGCCATCGTGCTGGCCGCGGGAGAAACCACACTGGTGCCGACCGGTCTGGCTATCCACATTGCCGACCCGTCGCTGGCGGCGGTGATCCTGCCCCGCTCGGGTCTCGGTCACAAACACGGCGTGGTGCTGGGTAATCTGGTGGGATTGATCGATTCCGACTACCAGGGGCAGTTGATGGTGTCCGTCTGGAACCGCGGCAACCAGCCGTTCACCATTGAACCCGGTGAGCGCATCGCCCAGATGGTGTTCGTGCCGGTGGTGCAGGCCGAATTCAATCTGGTTAACGATTTCGTCGACAGCGAGCGAGGAGAAGGTGGTTTCGGCCATTCCGGCCGCCACTGATACACGTTATCCCAGCACCCAGGAAAACTATAAAGCCACAGCGTGAATGCGACTGTGGCGCTATCGGGTGTTTGTCCGTCCACATTTATCAAGGGTCTTTTCCGACATGGCAGAGAAAGAAAATACGAAAAGGAACCGCCGCGAGGAAATTCTGCAGGCACTGGCGCAAATGCTGGAATCCAGCGACGGCAGTCAACGTATCACCACCGCCAAACTGGCCGCCACCGTCGGCGTTTCAGAAGCCGCGCTTTACCGGCATTTTCCCAGCAAAACGCGGATGTTTGACAGCCTGATCGAATTTATTGAAGACAGCCTGACCACCCGCATCAACCTGATCCTGCAGGATGAAAAAGACACCTTTAATCGGCTGCGGCTGATTTTATTGCTGATTCTCGGCTTTGCCGAGAAAAACCCCGGTTTGACGCGCATTCTCACCGGTCATGCGCTGATGTTCGAACAAGACCGGCTGCAAGGGCGCATCAACCAGTTGTTTGACCGCATTGAATCTCAGTTGCGCCAGGTACTGCGAGAACACAAGCTGCGCAGCGGCGAAGCGTTTCGCCATGATGAAACGCTGCTGGCCAGCCAGTTACTAGCGTTCTGCGAAGGGATGCTCTCGCGCTTTACCCGCTCCGAGTTCCGCTCCCTGCCGACGCAGGATTTCGAAACCCGCTGGCCATTACTGGCCGCCCAGCTTCAGTAAACGCACTGCGTGGCGCATCGCCACGCCGCTTATTTCAGGCCCGGTTTTATACGCCGTACTGCGCACGATAGGCGTTTACTGCGTCCAGATGTGCGGCCATTTCCGGTTTTTCCGCCAGCCAGCTAATCAGATCCCCCAACGTAATGATCGACGTGACGTTGCACTGGTAATCGCGTTCGACTTCCTGAATCGCGGATAACTCGCCGCGTCCGCGCTCCTGACGGTCCAACGCAATCAACACACCAGCCAGCGTTGCCCCTTGTGCGGCGATGATGTCCATGGATTCGCGGATAGCGGTGCCCGCGGTAATCACATCATCCACCAGCATAATGCGGCCTTTCAGCGGGCTACCGACCAGATTGCCGCCTTCGCCATGATCCTTGGCTTCTTTACGGTTGAAACAGTAAGGCACATCACGGTCATGGTGTTCCGCCAGCGCCACCGCCGTCGTGGTCGCAATCGGAATGCCTTTGTAGGCAGGCCCGAACAGGACGTCGAACGCCACGTTGGCATCCACCAACGCCTCGGCATAGAAACGCCCCAACAACGCCAGATCGCGCCCGGTATTAAACAGCCCGGCATTAAAGAAATAGGGGCTGATGCGCCCGGATTTCAGGGTAAATTCGCCGAACTTCAGAACCTGCTTGCTGAGTGCGAATTCGATAAACTGACGCTGATAGGCTTTCATGACTCCCTCTCCTGTCACGGTGGTGGAATGGTGGTGGAATATTGCATAAAAAACGATGGCATAAAAAAGCGACCACCGGGGTCGCTTTAAAAAATTTAATCGGCCAGTGCGGCCTTCTGCGCTCGAACAATGTCTTCAATGCCCTGACGCGCCAGCGCCAGCAACGACAGCAGCTCGTCGTGGCTGAACGGCTCGCCCTCGGCGGTGCCCTGCACCTCAATCATACGGCCGTCTTCGGTCATCACCACGTTCATGTCGGTTTCCGCCGCGGAGTCTTCCACGTATTCCAGGTCGCACACCGCTTCGCCCTTGACGATCCCGACCGATACCGCCGCCACCATGCCTTTCAGCGGGCTGGCTTTCAGCTTGCCACCGGCCACCATGCCGTTGAGCGCATCGGCCAGCGCCACGCAGGCGCCGGTGATGGAGGCGGTACGGGTACCGCCATCGGCCTGCAACACATCGCAATCCAGCGTAATGGTGTATTCACCCAGTTTGTTCAAATCTACGGCGGCGCGCAGCGAACGGGCGATCAGCCGCTGGATTTCCAGCGTACGGCCGCCTTGTTTACCTTTCGCGGCTTCACGGGCGTTACGGCTGTGGGTAGAACGCGGCAGCATACCGTATTCCGCCGTGATCCAACCTTGTCCCTGACCTTTCAGGAAACGTGGAACCCCTTCTTCCACCGTGGCGTTGCACAGCACTTTGGTATCGCCAAACTCCACCAGTACCGACCCTTCGGCGTGTTTGGTGTAGTGGCGGGTGAATGTAAGAGGGCGAATTTGCTGGGCACTTCGGCCTGTTGGGCGCATGGCTCGTCTCCGGGCAGGTTCATTAAACTGGCGCGCATTATACGGTCTTCCCCCTGCCCTGCCTACCGCCAGTCACGATTAAAATTTCATCAATTTTTTCGTCGCCACCCGCTTCGCCGGCTGGAGAGCCGCCGCCCGGCCATGTAGAATACGGGCATTGTCTATCCGCTGGCCGTTGATGCCCATGAGTGACCCCGCTTCTTCACCGACGTCGCCCGACAAGAGAATCCCCTGGCAGCAGCAAGGCTCGACGCCGGATTACCGTTTTTCGCTGGCCAACGAGCGCACTTTCCTGGCCTGGATCCGCACCGCGCTGGCTTTTTTGGCGGGAGCCATCGCCATTGACCAGTTTGCGCCCACGCTGGCGCCCCCTGTCATTCGGTCCGGTATTGCTGCGTTTCTGGCGCTGGCGGCGGCGCTGTTGGCCTGGATGGCTTACCGGCGCTGGGCAGACAACGAACGGGCGATGCGCACCGGCCAGGCGCTGCCTTATACCCGTCTGTTGATTGTCATCGCCAGCAGCGTGAGCGCTATTTCCGTTGCGCTGGCGCTGATTATCCTGTTGCTGTAGGCCGCCATGACCGCCCCTGCCGCTCCCCCGCCGCGCGATCCGGGCCTGCAACCGGAACGCACCCGGCTCGCCTGGTCGCGTACCGCCTTCGTGTTATTGATCAACAGCGTATTGCTGCTGAAAGCCGGCTTGATGAAAAGCCAGCCGCTGATGCTGGCAACCGGGCTGTTGCTGCTGATGATGACCCTGATCACCTACCTCTGGTCGCGCCTGCGGTGGCGAGCGCTGCGGCACAGCGGCTATCCCTGTACCCCGCAATCGATGTGGATGATGCGGCTGCTGATGTTAACGGTGATGGTGACCGCATTAAGCTTGCTGGTGGGTTTCATCAACGGTTAAACGCGATCGCTGCGCGTGTTTGTCGTCAATGCAGAAGATTTTGATCTGCCTGCCCCGGCATAACCCACAGGCATACCCGCAGGCATTTAAAAAACAAAATACTTAAATAACAATTAGTTATTGATTAACAATCCTATAACACAAGGTTATACCCTACCGATAAACAAGCATTCGTCAGAGAAAAAGCATCGTGGAATAGTCTTAAACATCTTCTTTTATGCCATCACTACGCAACCACGGATAAGACATCATGCTGATTCCACAACCTTACCTGCTTTTTCTTGGCGACGTGACCGACCCACTGGCGGTGAAAACGGCACGCGGCATTCACACCTGGCGCCCCGAACAATGCGTAGGTCAGCTACGCCTGGCGGGCAGCACGGTGTCGCTGGGGCTCGATGATCTGGATATCCCGGCCGCCGTGGCGCGCGGCGCCAAAACGCTGGTGCTGGGCACCGCCAACGCCGGCGGTTTCCTGCCGCCACACTGGCTGGACACCGTGCGTACCGCCATCGAGGCCGGTATGAATGTTGCCAATGGTCTGCACCAACGGCTGATTGACGTTCCCGGTTTGCAGGAACTGGCGGAACGGCATCAGGTACAGTTGTTCGATATCCGCCACATGCGCCCGGCACTGAGCGTCGGCAGCGGCAAGAAACGTAGCGGCAAACGCGTACTGACCGTCGGCACCGACTGTTCGGTCGGCAAAATGTACACTTCGCTGGCGCTGGAAGCCGCCATGCGCGCACAAGGTATGAAAGCTGATTTTCGCGCCACCGGCCAAACCGGGGTGCTGGTTGCCGGCGACGGTATCGCCATTGACGCGGTAATCGCCGATTTTATCGCCGGTGCCGCCGAAGCGCTGTCACCCGCCAATGACGACGATCATTGGGATATCGTCGAAGGTCAGGGGTCGCTGTTTCACCCGTCTTATGCCGGGGTCACCACCGGTCTTATCCACGGCGCTCAGCCGCACTGGCTGGTGATGTGCCATGAAATGGGTCGCCCGCACATGCGCCACCTGCCCCATCAACCGATGGTGGAGTTAGACGACTGCGTGGATGCCTGCCTGCGCGCCGCCCGTGTGACCAACCCGGATGTGCAACTGGCGGGGTTCGCCATCAACACCTCCAACTATGGCGAACAGGAAGCGCGTGATTACTGCCGTGGCCTGCGCGAACGCTTCGGCGTGCCCGCCACCGACCCGATCCGCTTCGGTATCGATGACATTGCGACGCTGCTGAAAACCCGGGGATAACCCTATGCGACAGATGCAAATTGAAACCGTGGAACTGCCGCTGGCCCGTCCGTTCGCCATTTCCCGCGGCACGCGTACCTCGGTCACCGTGGTACGGGTGACGCTGGAAGAGCGCGGCTTTATCGGCCGGGGGGAATGCACCCCGACTGCGCACTATCAGGAAACCGCCGACAGCGTGGCCCGTCAGTTGGAAACCGTGCGTCGGGTGGTGGAAAACGGCGTCGGTCTGGACGCGTTGCAGCGGTTGCTGCCGCCCGGTTCGGCCCGCAACGCGCTGGACTGCGCCCTGTGGCGGCTGAACGCCGCGCTCGCCAGACAAACGCTGTGGCAGCACCTCGCCATTGCGCCGCCGCAGTCGATCGTCACCGCTGAAACCCTGAGCCTCGACAGCGTGGACAACATGGCGAACGCCGCCAAAGACGCGGTTTCCCGCGGTGCGCTGCTGCTGAAAATCAAGCTCGACCGAAACCAGATTCTGGAAAAAGTGGCGGCGATTCGTCAGTCCGCGCCCAACGTCACGCTGATTGTCGATGCCAACGAAGCCTGGAGCGGGCTGGAGCTGGAACCGCTACTGCGCCAGTTGGCCGCGCATCGCATCGCGATGGTGGAACAGCCGCTGCCCGCCGGGCAGGACGGCGAACTGGCGACGTTTGAGCACGCCATTCCGGTGTGCGCCGACGAAAGCTGTCATCACCGTGGCGACATCGCCGCTCTGCGCGACCGTTACGAGATGATCAACATCAAGCTGGATAAGTGCGGCGGGCTGACCGAAGCGCTGGCGATGGTGGCACAAGCACGCCAGTACGGCCTGCGCATCATGGTGGGCTGTATGCTGGGTTCCTCGCTGGCGATGGAAGCGGCCATGCCGGCGGCGCTGGCGGCCGAACATGTCGATCTGGACGGCCCTATCTGGCTGGCCGCCGATAGCTCGCCGTACCTGACGTATAACCTTGGCCGCATCTGGCTGTGACAGAACCTACCGGAGTGACGATGACGGATACCCTCTCAACCGCAATCCCTGCTGCGATCGCGTCCAACCCGGCGCCGCAACCGGTGCTGGAGATCGATGACCTGAGCGTGAGCTTCAGCGGCCGCTCCGGTACGCATCTGGCGCTCAAAGGCGTCTCTTTCAGCGTTAATAAAGGGGAAGTGGTCGCCGTGGTCGGCGAGAGTGGTTCCGGCAAGTCGGTCACGTCTCTCACAGTGATGGGGCTGCTGGCCGCATCCGCCCGCATTGAGCGCGGCGGTATCCGCTTTACCGATAGCGCCGGCCGCCGCCACGACCTGCTGGCGATGAAAGACGACGCCCGTCGCCGGCTACGCGGCCGCGACATGGCGATGATCTTTCAGGAGCCGATGACCTCGCTCAACCCGGTGCTGAAAGTGGGCGACCAGCTCACCGAAGCGCTGCTGGACCACCAGATGTGCGACGCCGCCGGCGCCGACCGTAAAGCGCGCGAGTTGCTACGCAAGGTACGCATCGCCGACATCGACCGGGTGATGAACAGCTATCCGCATTCGTTATCCGGCGGTATGCGCCAACGGGTGATGATAGCCCAGGCGCTCGCGTGCGACCCACAGTTGCTGATCGCCGACGAACCCACCACCGCGCTGGATGTGACGGTACAGGCGCGCATTCTGCAAATCCTGCGCGACCTGCAACGCCAGAGCAACATGTCGGTGTTGTTCATTACCCACGATATGGGCGTGGTGGCGGAAATCGCCGACCGCGTGGTGGTGATGTACCGCGGCGAGGTGGTGGAGCAAGGCACGGTCGAGGATATTTTCAACCGCCCACAGCACGACTACACCAAAGCGCTGCTGGCAGCGGTGCCGCGCCTGGGCGACATGCGCGACAGCGCCTGGCCTAAGCGCTTCCCGCTGCTAGGGCAGCAAAGCGCAACCGCGGAACCGCACCAGATGACCGCGCGTTACGATGCACCGCCGCTGCTCGATATCCGTGGCCTGAAAGTCTATTACCCGATACGCAGCGGTATTTTCTCTTCCGTTACCCATCGGGTCCATGCGGTGGAGCAGATCGATTTCGCCGTCTGGCCGGGGGAAACGCTGGCGATTGTCGGCGAATCCGGTTGCGGCAAATCCACCACCGGGCGGGCATTGCTGCGCCTGGTAGAAAGCCAAAGCGACAGCCTGCTGTTCGACGGGCAGGAAATCGCCGGTTTGCGCGACCGCGACTTTCAGCCGCTGCGCCGCAAAATGCAGATGGTGTTTCAGGACCCGTACGCCTCGCTCAACCCGCGTCTGACCGTTGGTTTCACCATCGCCGAGCCGTTACTGCTGCACGGGCTGGTGAAATCACTGGAGGAGGCTACGCCGCAGGTGCAGGCGCTGCTGAAAAGCGTCGGCCTGCAACCGGAGCACGCGCAACGTTATCCGCACGAATTTTCCGGCGGCCAGCGCCAGCGTATCGCCATCGCCCGCGCCATGGCGTTGCAACCGCAGGTGATCATCGCCGACGAAGCGGTGTCGGCGCTCGATGTGTCGATTCAGGCGCAGGTGGTCAACCTGATGATGGATTTACAGCAGAAAACCGGCGTGTCGTGGATTTTTATCTCCCACGATATGGCGGTGGTGGAACGCATCGCCAACCGCGTGGCGGTGATGTACCTCGGGCAGATTGTAGAAATCGGCCCGCGCCAGTCGGTGTTCAACAACCCGCAGCATCCGTATACCCGGCGCCTGCTGGCCTCGGTGCCGATAGCCGATCCAAGCCGCCGCTATGCGCGCGAACTGGACGACAGCGAAATCCCCTCGCCGCTGCGCAAGGCGAACGAGGTGGTGGAAAAAGCCCGTTACCGCGAAGTCGCTCCGCACCATTGGGTGAGCGAAGCCGGACTTGAGCCGTCCGTCAGTAGCAGTAAACCGTCGTCAGTAGTGAACAATAGTCAGTAGTGAACTGTAGTCAGTAGTAAACAGTAGCATCGTCCAACACCAGGGACACCTCACGTCACCGTGAGCGATAACCCGCCGTCACACATGAACGGCTGATGAAATTAAAAAATAAAAACAAAGAGTTAATACAAAGCAGCAACACAACCAGCAACACACACCATTTACAGGAGACACCATGAAACCGTTACTATCCGCAGTAACTTCACGCCGTTCCGCCGTCGCTCTTGGGCTGTCATTGTGTTTGGCCGCTGCGGCTCAGGCGCAGGATCTGCGCATTTCCATCTATGCCGATATCACCGGGCTGGACCCGCACGACACCTCGGATACCCTGAGCTACTCCATCCAGAGCGGGATCTTCGAGCGTCTGTTCCAGTTCGACAACCAGATGAAACTGGTGCCGCGGCTGGCTACCGGCTACACCGGCAACGCCGACGCCACCGAGTTCACCATCACGCTGCGCGAAGGCATCACCTTTCAGGACGGCACGCCGTTCAACGCCGATGCGGTCAAAGCCAACCTTGATCGTCTGGCCGACCAGACCAAAGGGCTCAAGCGCAACAGCCTGTTCAATATGATCAAGAGCGTGACGGTGGTGTCGCCGACGCAGGTCAAAATCGAGCTGAATAAATCGTTCGGCGCCTTTGTCAACACCCTGGCGCACCCGTCGGCGGTAATGCACAGCCCGACGGCGCTGAAACAGTACCCGGACGAAGCCCAACTGCGCGTGCATCCGGTCGGCACCGGTCCGTTCACGTTCGCCGAATGGCAGCAGGGTAAAGACGTCAAGCTGGTGAAATACGACAACTACTGGCAGAAAGGCTGGCCGAAAGTCGACAGCGTCACCTTCTACCCGTCGCCGGAAGACGCCACCCGCGTCGCGGCGCTGAAATCCGGCCAGTCCGACGCTATCTACCCGCTGCCGTCCGATCTGATCAAAACCGTTGAAGACGACGCCAAGCTGGCTATCCAGCGCGACCCGAGCATCTATCTGTTTTATATGGCCATCAATACCCAGCACGGCCCGCTGAGCGATGTGCGTGTGCGTCAGGCGCTGAACTACGCCATCAACCGCACCATCTGGCTGAAAGTCGGCTTCGCCGGCATGGGCCTGCCTGCCGCGTCGGTCATGGCGCCGCGCGTGCAGTTCTTCGCCAGCCAGAGCGAGCCGAACTACACCTACAGCCCGGCCAAAGCGAAAGAGTTGTTGAAAGAAGCCGGTTATGAGAACGGGCTGGAGCTGAAGCTGTGGACCACCAACCGCACGGACTATATCCGCAGCGCCCAGTTCTTCAAGCAGCAGTTGGAGCAGGTCGGCATCAAAGTCACCGTCACCCCGATGGACTCCGGCGCACGCAACGAAAAACTGTTCGGCGTGAAAGACCCGAAACAGGCCGAGTTCGACCTGTACTACGGCGGCTGGTCACCTTCTACCGGTGATGCCGACTGGGCGCTGCGCCCGCTGTTCGCCACCGAATCCTGGGTGCCGAAAGCCTACAACGTCTCTTACTACAGCAACCCGGATGTGGACAAAGCCATCATGGCCGGCCTGGCGACCCCGGATAGCGACAAACGCGCCGCCGCCTATGCCGACGCCCAGAAACTGATCTGGAAAGACGCGCCGATGGTGTTCCTGGGCGTGCCGGACAACCTGGTCGGTAAAGTGAAAAATCTGTCCGGCGTTTATATGCTGGCGGACGGTTCGCTGATCTTCGATCAGGCTGAGTTCAAGTAATCGCACAGGGGATCGCCATGTTTGCTTATATCGTCCGACGTTTGCTGGAAATGATCCCGGTTTTGCTGGTGATCTCCCTGTTGGTGTTCGGTTTTATCAAACTGTTACCGGGTGACCCGGCGCGGATCTACGCCGGCCCCGACGCCCCCATCGAGGCGGTGGAAGCCGCCCGTGAGCGTTTGGGGTTGAACGATCCGCTGCCGCAGCAGTACCTCAACTGGCTGGATGGGCTGGTGCACGGTGATCTCGGCATCACCTACCGTACCCAGCAGCCGGTGCTGACCGTCATCCAAAAAAGTTTTCTGCCGACGTTATGGCTGGCGCTGGCCGGTTTCGCCTGGTCGGTGATCCTCGGGTTGCTGATCGGCGTGTTTGCCGCGCTGAAACGCGGCAAATGGCAGGACTGGTCGCTGATGAGCCTGGCGGTAGGCGGCATTTCGATGCCGCCGTTTTGGCTCGGCCTGTTGCTGATCCAGTTCGTCGCCATGCCGTTCGGCGTGTTCTCGGTCAGCGGCTACAACAAACCGACCGACATCATTCTGCCGGCGCTGACGCTGGGTGCCTCGGTGGCCGCCGTGATGGCGCGCTTCACCCGTTCGGCGTTTCTGGAAGTGATGCAGGAAGATTATGTGCGTACCGCCCGCGCCAAAGGGCTGCGCCAGCGGCTGATCGTCTGGAAGCATGTGATGCGCAACGCGCTGATCCCTGTTATCACCATGCTCGGGTTGCAGTTCGGTTTTCTGCTGGGCGGTTCGATTGTGGTGGAAAGCGTATTCAACTGGCCGGGGCTCGGCTGGTTGTTGATCGAATCGATCAAAACGCAGGATCAGCCGGTGATTCAGGCGCTGGTGATGCTGTTCGTGTTTGAATTTATCCTGATCAACCTGCTGGTCGACCTGCTGTACGCGGTGGTGAACCCGGCCATTCGTCTGCGTTAGGAGCTGCGATGAACACTTCTCAAGAGCCGACCGCGGCGACCTCTTCCGCCCTGAACGACAGCACGATTCGTTCGCCGTGGCGCGATTTTCTGCACGCCTTCATCCGCAACCCGATGGCGCTGGTTTCAGGCGGTTTTGTCCTGCTGCTGGTGCTGATGGCGGTATTCGCCCCCTGGCTGGCGCCCTGGAGCCCGATGGAGCCGGACTGGATGGCGCTCGGCGCAGCACCTTCCGCCGACCACTGGATGGGCACCGACGATCTGGGCCGCGACGTGATGAGCCGCATTATTTACGGCGCACGTATTTCACTCTACATCGGCATCGTTTCGGTCACGCTGGGTATGCTGGCGGGCATCGCCCTCGGCTTACTGGCGGGCTATTATGGCCGCAGCATCGATATGCTGATCATGCGCGGCTGCGACGTCTTGTTCGCTTTTCCCGGCATGTTGCTGGCGATCGCGGTCGTCGCGATCCTCGGCCCCGGTCTGAATAACGTGATTATCGCGGTGGCGGTGTTCAGCGTGCCGGTGTTCGCCCGTATCGTGCGCGCCTCCACGCTGTCGCTCAAACAGGCGGCCTACGTCGAAGCGGTGCGCTGCGCCGGTGCGCCGGACCGGGTGATCCTGCTGCGCCATATTCTGCCGGGCACCCTGTCGAACGTGATTGTCTATTTCACCATGCGCATCGGCACCAGTATCCTGACCGCCGCCGGCCTGAGTTTCATCGGTCTGGGGCCGGAACCGGACGTGCCGGAATGGGGCAACATTCTGGCGATGAGCCGTAGCATGATGATGGCAGGGCAATGGCACGTCAGCGTGTTCCCCGGTCTGGCTATCTTCTGCACCGTGCTGGCGTTCAACCTGCTGGGTGATGCGCTGCGCGACACGCTGGACCCGAAACTGAAAAGCTAAGCGAAGAGACCATGACACCTTATCAACAGGCACGGCTGGCGCCGCTACTGCAACGCTGGCGCACTGAGCGGCAGCTCGGCACGCCGCGCCTGCCGTCTGGCCCGCACAACCGTCTGAGCGACGTAGCCGGCGTACGGGTCGGCCACCATACGCTGGCGCACGGCGAAATTCAGACCGGCGTTACCGCCATCGTGCCGAACAGCGACAACCTGTTTACACAACCGTTGCCCTGCGGCGCGGCGGTGCTCAACGGCTTCGCCAAACCGGTGGGGCTGGTGCAGATTGAGGAACTGGGGCGCTTGCAGACGCCGATTCTGCTCAGCAACACCCTGTCGGTCGGTACGCTGTTTACTACGCTGGTGCGCGATGCGATCAACCGTAATCCGGAGCTGGGCCGCCGTTTGCCGACCGTCAATCCGCTGGCGCTGGAGTGCAACGACGGCTGGCTCAATGATATTCAGGCGCTGGCGGTGACCGAAGCGATGGCGCGTGCGGCATTGGATAACGCCACGGCGGATTTCGCCCGCGGCAGCGTCGGTGCCGGGCGCGGCATGAGCTGCTTCGCGCTCAAAGGCGGCATCGGCACCGCCTCCCGGCGGATGCGGAACTGAACGCCACCCTCGGCGTACTGGTGCTGGCTAATTTCGGCACGCTGCCGGCCCTGACGCTGGACGGCGTGCAAGTCGGCGAAGCCATCGCTCCCCTGCTGCCGGAACTGACGCCCCAGCACGACGCCGGTTCCATCATTATTATTATGGCCACCGACGCCGCGCTCGACGCCCGCCAGTTGACCCGCATCGCCCGCCGCGCCGGTGCCGGACTCGGGCGGCTCGGCAGCTATTGGGGACACGGCTCCGGCGATATCGCGGTGGCCTTTTCCACCCAGCCCACGCCGCAGCCGCCGGAAGACGCACAACTGGAACCGCTGCTCAACGCGGCGGCCGACGCCACCGAACACGCGGTGCTGGATGCATTATTGCAGGCCGAGGCCGTCACCGGTTTTCGCGGCCACCATCGCCCGGCCCTGACGCAGGTGCTGGACCGTCTGGCACAAGATTTCGCATAACCGCCTGATGAGACAGGCGATAAGGACGCTGACATGAAAGTATTTATTTCTGCGGATATCGAAGGCATCGCGGGCGTGATGCGCCCGGAACAGTGCAGCCCCGGCACACCGGAATACCAAATCGCCCGCGGGCTGATGGAGCAGGAAGTGAACGCCGCCATCGAAGGCGCATTCGCCGGCGGCGCCAGTGAGGTGGTGGTGGCCGACAGCCATGCCGCCATGACTAACCTGCGCGCTGAACATATCGACCCGCGCGCCCGGCTGGTGCAAGGCAAACCACGCGGCCTGTCGATGGTGGAGGGCTTGCAACAGCAACAGTTCGATGGCCTGATGTTCATCGGTTACCACAGCGCCGCCGGCGAACACGGCGTGCTGGCGCACACCATTAACGGCCGGGCGTTTTACCGGGTGCGCATCAACGGCGAAGTGATGGGTGAAAGCGATATCTACGCCGCCGCCGGTGCCGAACTGAACACCCCGTTATGGCTGGTGAGCGGCGACGATACGCTGCAAGGCTGGATCAACCGCTACTACCCGGCGGCCGACTACGCCTGCGTAAAACGCGCCATTTCCCAGACTGCGGCGGAGTCGCTGAGCCCGGAAGCGGCGCGCAACGCGATTCGGCTGGCGGCGACCCAGGCGGTGCAAAAGGCGCATAAAGAAACCACCAGCCGTTTGCAGCCGCCGTATGAACTGGAGCTGATGGTCGCCAAGCCGGTGCTGGCGGACCTGTTCTGTTTGATTCCGGGCGTCGTTCGCAAAGACGCCGTCACCGTGGGTTACCAGTCTCCGACCATTGCACCGATCGTCAGCCTGCTGGGCGCTTTTTCCTATCTGGCGACCACGCAGAATTAACCGCCCCGAACATAAGGAAGCACATCCAAGATGAAACCGGTCATTGTGATTCATGGCGGCGCGGGCGCGCTCAGCCGCTCGGCGATGGACAGCGCGAAAGAACAGCGCTATCGCGCCGCGTTACAAGAGATTGTCGCTCGCGGGCAGGCAATCCTGGCCGCCAACGGCAGCGCGCTGGATGCGGTTACCGAAGCGGTGCGTCTGCTGGAAGAGTGCCCACTGTTCAATGCGGGCAAAGGCGCGGTGTTTACCCACCTCGGCACCCACGAACTGGACGCCAGCATCATGGACGGCCGCTCGCTGGAGGCGGGTGCCATCGCCGGAGTTAACCACATCCGCAACCCGATTCTGGCGGCCCGCGCGGTGCTGGAACGTAGCCCACACGTGATGTTCACCGCCGACGGTGCCGAAGCGTTCGCCCGCGAGCAGGGGCTGGAGATGGTCGAGCCGGACTTTTTCTCCACCGACGAGCGCTACCAGCAGTTGCTGAAAGCGCAGGCGGGCGACGGCCGGATCCTGCTGGATCACGACGGCGATCCGCTCGATCCGGATCGCAAATTCGGCACCGTCGGCGCGGTCGCGCTGGACGCGGCCGGTAATCTGGCGGCGGCGACCTCCACCGGCGGCATGACCAACAAACGTGCCGGACGTGTCGGCGACTCGCCGATCATCGGCGCCGGCTGCTACGCCAACAACCGTACCGTCGCCGTCTCCTGCACCGGCACCGGCGAAGTATTCATGCGCACCGTTGCGGCCTACGACGTCTCAGCGCTGATGGAATACGGTAACCTGCCGCTGTCGCAAGCCGCCGATACCGTCGTGATGGAAAAAGTGCTGGCGCTGGGCGGCAGCGGCGGGCTGATCGCCGTTGACCATCAGGGTAATATTGCCTTGCCGTTTAACAGCGAAGGCATGTACCGCGGCTACGGTTACGTCGGCGAGGAAGCCGTGGTGGGGATTTATCGGGATTAACGCGGCCGCCGTATCTGCATAGTTCGCGCCTGCCCAGTTCGTATCTGCACACCGGGCAGTGAACAATAGCGGCGACCCAGCTCACAATGAGTGATTAAACCCACAATAAGTAACATGTTGTTACTATGATTAAATAAAAAATTGAAATACATTTATAGCATTTATTTACGAGAATAAAGGATTAGTCATGCCTCGTATTGTTTTTCACCATATTAATAAGTGCGCAGGCACATCGCTGCTAAAGTATTTGCAAAACCTTTTTCCGTCCGACGAATGTATTTATTTAGAAGAACACTTCGATTGGATGAACGTCGGCGATAGTGAACTTGATCCAAACCGGCTGGCACGGGCGCGTTTTATTCATGATCCATTCGGCAGTTGGTACTGGTCTGAAAAAATATCAAACGTCGCGACCATATGCTTTTTACGAGATCCGCTGGACAGGGTGGTGTCTAACTGGTGGATGGTGCACCGTTGGACTGACGAGGAAGTTGCCGTTATACCTGATGGCGAGCTTATTCGTGATTTGGCCCGCCATGATCAGGTAGCATTTTTCAGCCACCCACAATGCCAATACATTAACTGGAACCAAATTACCTGCCAGTTGGCCTGTGCACCGGGGGAATACCGCCAAGCCTGGCAAACGGGTTCCCCCAATAATCCGGACTTCCGGGCTTTCGTGCGGCAACGGGCGGAGAAAACGCTGCGCTCACTGTCTTTTATCGGTTTCCAGGAAGATTTTAAGCGTTCGTTATCCGCGCTGCAATTATGGCTGTCGCTCCCTCCAGACCAGCCGCAGCCGCTAAATATCCACGCCAGCAAACAGCAAAAGCCGAGCTTAAGCGAAGAGGCGATAGCCGCAGCCAATCAACTGATTGATCTCGATCGGGAAATCGTTGCGATTGCTCGTGAACTTTACGACGAGCAAATGGCCCGCTTCGAGGCGACCTATGGCATGGATTTTGCGAGCGCAGCTGAAGACAACTATCACAAGGCGTTGATTCGCCCGGCCGGCTGGACGGTTGTGGACATGTCACAACCATTAAACGGCACAGGGTGGCACTGCCGTGAGCAGAATGAACGCAAATTCAGCCGTTGGATGGGTCCGACGCCGACAGCAACCATCGATATTCCATTCCGTAAGGACCGGGATCTTCTGGTGAGATTTAGGGTCACGAATATACTGTCTGCCCGTCAGGTCGATGAGCTCACCTTGAAAGTTGATGATTACGCAGCCCTCTTGCATCAATGGTCAGAAAGCACGTTCGTTGTGGTATTTGACGCCGTCATACCACAGCAGGAACTCAACCACGCTAACGACATTCTGCGGCTGACGATTGACTGTGCCGAAACGATTACCATGACCACGCCAGGCGATGGTCGCCAGCTCGGTCTTGAGATCTGTGAGATTGAAGTCGGTCCATCGGATGCTTTCATACTCCAGGCACCAGGTACACCTGCCGCCTCACTCGGTCTGAGGGGTATCGCCTCCAGCAGGAATGATTGATGTAACGCCATTGCCACACCCACAGGACATTCCCCCATGCTGCCGCATGGCGCTCACGCCTGTTCTGCCAATGAACAGGCTATCTCGTTTTTTCAACGCCATATCGCACTTTTGTTCACGGAAGATCCTCCAGGTCGTCGCCAATAGAGCGATACTACACAGAAGATGATTCTGGTAATGTAGTGCTCCTCGAAATGCGGTGCAGGCAAAAACCGACGTCCATAATAATGCTAATCGTTAGCCTGACAGCGGAAGAGATATCTCTTTTGCTGTCAGGCATCAATAGTGCCACCACACTTTGCAGATAAGTTGGGTCGTCACAAGCTGACGCCTTGATAGCTAAAATCAACCGGAGCCACCTCACACTCACTCACGCCGATACCGCACCACCCGGCTGCGATTAAGCAGCAGCGTCAGGTAGCCGTCTTGTACCAACAGCGAGAAGCGTTTTTCCCACGGCCCGTCTTGCACCGTCGCCAGCGCACGGCCATTGCCGAGCGATTGCACAGAGCCGGCGATCGCCGCCGGGCCGGGGCCCATCACGATACGATCGCCGTCAATCACCAGTTCGCTGCGGGTATCCGGCCAGAGCCAGCGGCCTTGCAGCCGCGCCACGCTATCGTCGGCTTCCACCGGCAGAAAACGGCACGGCGCGTGGCCGATTTCTCCGGCTATCGCCATGCCGTCCTGCCGTAATTTCATTGGCAGATGGCTGGACAATGACACCGCTACATTTGGCTCTTCGCCGCGATACAGCGTTTCCGTCGCCCCCAGCCAGCAGGCGCCTGGGCCTTTCACCTCCAGCCAGTGCCCGCCCTGCTCTGCAACATACAGCCCCGGCGTCAGGTCATGGCCGCGCGTGGGCAGTGGCTGGCCCAGCAGCGCCGACATCACCCGCAGCACACTGTCGTAGGTAGCGACATCTTCGCGGTTAGCGACCAGCGCTACCCCCGCCTGCGATGCCGGGTCGAGCAGGAAGTAACTCTTGTAACCGGCGTGGGAGCCGCCATGCCCTACCAGTTGTGCCGACCCAATGCGGCTGTGCGCCACGCCGAGCCCGTAGCCAGTCACACGGCCATCACGCAGGTAGCGCGGCTGGGACAACCGTGCCAGCACACCCTCACCCGGCCCCTGATTCATCAGCAGCGCTTGCAGCCAGACCGTCAGATCGCGCACGCTGCCGGTGACGCAGCCGGAGGTGGACAGATGCAGCCCGGCGCAGGATAACTGCCAGCCCTGCGGCGATCGCCAGTAGCCCGGCACCAGTCCGGGGACGATATCAAACCAGGTTTCCGGCGCGCTGAGGGCAATCCCCAGCGGCTGGTTGATGTGCCGGTGCAGCAGGTCGGCAAAATAAATACCTTTGGCTTTCAACGCTTCTTCCACCAGCCGATAGCCGGTGTTGGTATAGGAGATCTCGCTGCCCGCCGGGTAGTTCAGCTCGCCGTTCTCCGCCAGAAACGCCAGCAGGCTGTCGGCCGGGGTGGCGTTGTACACCGACAACCCCAGCAGCGACAGGCTCTCGCGCACATCCGGCAAGCCGGATGTCATGTCCAGCGCCTGCCCGATAGTCACCTTGCCGTTTTCGCCGGTCAGTTGCGGCAGATGTTGCTCGAGACGGTCGGTCAACGCCAGCGCCTGACCGGCGGCGCCCGTCACCAGCGAGGCGAACAGATGCTTGGTGACCGAAGCGAAACGCACCACACTCTGGGTGGTAAACGGGGTATTCTGCGCCAGATCCGCCAGCCCGCCACAACAGGCGGCGCGGATCTGCTCGCCGTCAAACAGCGTAATGGCGCCGCCCGGCTCGCCGGGTTGATGCCAGGATTGCGCGATCGCACGCGCCTCATCAATGGCGCGTTGCCAGTGTAATGTCATGCCGGTTCCTCCAGCGTCATGCTTAAATCATACAGTTCCGCGGTGTGAGGATGATGCAGGTTGCGTACCCGCAAATCTTCCACACTGAGCTGTTCCACCATTTCACCCTGCTGCATCACGCCGACGCGCCGGCATAGATGCGACACCACCGCCAGATTATGGCTGACCATGATATACGTCAGCCTACGCGCCTGGCGCAGGTCCGTCAGCAGGTTGAGAATTTCCGCCTGCACCGACACATCCAGCGCCGAGGTCGGTTCATCCAGCAGCAGCACTTCCGGTTCGGCGATCAGCGCACGGGCAATCGCCACCCGCTGGCGCTGGCCGCCGGAGAGCTGATGGGGAAAGCGAAAGCGCGCCGTAGCAGGCAACCCCACCTCTTCCAGCGCCCGGGTGATACGCTGTTCGGCACGATCGAAGCGGTGCACCAACAGCGGCTCATGCAAAATGCGATCGATGGTCTGGCGCGGGTGCAGCGATCCGTACGGGTCCTGAAATACCATCTGTACCTGGCGGAAAAAGCTGCGATCCCGCCGCGGCAGCTGTGCCATGCCGCCAAACTCGATGCGCCCCTGCCACTGGGTATTCAACCCGGCCAGCGCACGCAAAATGGTGGACTTACCGGAACCGCTTTCACCCACCATGCCGAAGCTGCCGCCGCTCTCCAGCGCGAAAGACACCCCTTTCACCACCTCGATGCCGCCAAAGGCGATACGCAGGTTTTCTACTTTAATCATTCATTCCACCCATCATGCGTTTTCCCCATCACGCTTCCCGCCAGGCCGGGTCGCGCTGCAACACCGGCAGCCGATCGCGCGGGTGTTTCAGCGACGGCAGGCAAGCCAGCAGCCCCTGCGTATAGGGATGCTGTGCCTGTAACAGTTCACTGGCCTGCAACAGTTCGACTATCCGCCCGGCGTACATCACCGCCACGCGATCGCAAAAGTGCGACACCAGCGGTAGATCGTGACTGATCAGGATCAGCCCCATGCCGCGCTGCGATACCAGATCGTCGATCAAACACAGGATCTCCGCCTGTACGGTGGCGTCCAGCGCCGAGGTCGGTTCATCGGCAATCAGCAACTCCGGGTCGGGCGCCAGCATCATGGCGATCATCACCCGTTGCCCCATGCCGCCCGACACCTCATGCGGATAACATTTCGCGACCCGCTGCGGGTCGCGAATGCGTACCTGATTGAGCAGGTCAATGGCGGCGTCCATCGCGGCGCGGCGGCTACCGCCTTTGTGCTCGCGCCAGGCTTCCGCCACCTGTTGGCCGATGGTCATTACCGGGTTTAGCGAATACTTCGGGTCTTGCAGAATAAAGCCGACCCGCTTGCCGCGAATCTGCCGCAACGTTTTCTCGCTGGCACCGCGCAGGTCGATACCGTCAAAACTCAGTTTGTCGGCCTGAACGCGGGCGCTGCCCGGCAGCAACTGCATCAGGCTACGGGCGGTCAGCGACTTGCCTGAACCACTTTCGCCGACGATGGCAAACTTCTCTTTGCCGACGCTGAAGCTAACGCCGCGTACCGCCTCAACCGTTTCCGTTCGGCTGGCGAACGCGATACGAAGGTTCTCGATTTCCACCAGCATTTAGCGCTCCTTCGGATCCAGCACGTCACGCAGGCCGTCACCCAAAAAGTTGAAGGCCAGCGAGGTAAGAAAAATGGCGATACAGGGCACCAGCGGCACCCACCAGGCGTTGAACAGGAAACGACGCGCGGTGGCTATCATCGTGCCCCACTCCGGCGACGGCGGCTGCGCGCCCATGCCGAGAAACCCGAGGCTGGCGGCGGTGATAATGATGGAGCTCATATCCAGCGTCACCCGCACAATCAGGCTCGGCACGCACAGCGGCATGATGTGGCGCAGAATAATGCGCAGCGGCGCGGCGCCGGTCAGGCGGCAGGCGGCGATAAAATCGGTATGACGGAATTGCAGCGTTTCCGCCCGCGCCAGCCGTGCATACGGCGGCCAGGCGGTCAGCGCAATCGCCAGAATGGCGCTTTCCACCCCCGGTTTCAGCGCCGCCACAAACGCCAGCGCCAGCACCAGTCGCGGAAAGGCCAGAAAGATATCGGTCAGCCGCATCAGGATTTTATCCAGCCAACCGCCGGCATAACCGGCGATACAGCCGACCAGCAGGCCGATGGGCGCGGTCAGCGCCACCACCGCAAGCACCATACCCAGCGTGGTGCGCCCGCCGTAGACGATACGGCTGAACACATCGCGCCCCAGTTCATCGGTGCCCAGCCAGTGCGCCGCAGACGGCGCGGCCAACCGGTTAGACAGGTTCTGAAAACCGGGGTCGTAAGGGGCCAGCCAGGGTGCCGCCAGCGACAGCAGCATCACGACGGCGATGATGATCAACCCTAACACCGCCAGCGGATTGGCGCGAAACCCCAGCCACAGGCGGTAACGCTGCCCCCACACCGCCTGACGGCGCGTGGCGGGCGTTTCGTCGAGCAACCAGGCTCGTGAGACCAAAAAACTCATGTTACGCGGGGATCCAAAAGTCGATAGAAAATATCAGCCAGCAGGTTCAGCAGCACGTAGACCGCGCCTACCAGCAACGTAGCGCCCACCACCGGGTTCATGTCTGCGTTGAGCAGCGCGGTGGTGAGGTATTGGCCCAGCCCCGGCCAGGAGAAGACGTTTTCCGTGACCACCGCGCCTTCCAGCAACCCGGCGTAGGTCAACGCCAGTACAGTGACCAGTTGCACCGCCACCGTGGGAAACGCGTGCCGCCAGATCACCCGGCGGGACGATAACCCTTTGGCGCGGGCGGTGATCACGAACTCGCCGCTGAGCGCGTTAAGCATGAAGGTGCGGGTCATACGGGTGATGTAGGCCATACTGAAATACGCCAGAATCAGCACCGGCTGCACCATGTGCGCCAGTGCATCGCGCAGCGCGTCATAGTCGCGCGCCAGCAGCGCATCCACCGTCAGCAACCCGGTCACGTGCGGCACCATATCCTGAAAGAGGATGTCCTGCCGCCCCGGCCCCGGCGCAATGCCCAGCACCGCGTAGAAAATCAACAGGCTGAGCAACGCCAGCACAAACACCGGCAGCGAATGGCCCGCCAGACAGATGACGCGGATCACCTGATCGACCCAGCGCCCCTGCCGTACCGCCGCCCACACCCCGAGCGGAATGCCGACCAGCGCCGCGACGATGATCGCGGCGGTCGCCAGCTCCAGCGTGGCGGGGAAATACCGGCCAATATCGCTAGTGACCGGGTTAGACGTCAGCACCGAGCGCCCCAAATCGCCGTGCAGCACCTGGTTCAGGTAGTGGCCGTACTGTATCCACAGGGGCTGATCCAGCCCCATTTCCTGACGCACCCGTTCCACCACCGCCTGAGGCGCATTGTCCCCGACGGCGGCCAGCACCGGGTCGGTCGGCATAATTCGACCGATGAAGAAGGTCAGTACCGAAAGCCCCAACAGGGTCAACAATAGGCTGCCGAGCGTACTGCAAAAACGAGTCAGTATCTGCATCAGGCTTTCTTCACCTGCTGGTAGGGCACCTTGCTCAAGACCGTCATGGTGACGCCGCTGAGATTCTTGCGGCAAGCCAGCGTTTTCTCATCCTGCATCATCAGCGTGAACGGGCTCTGTTCGCGGTGATTGCGTTGCAGAGTTTCATACAGTGCGATGCGTTTGGCCGGGTCCTGCTCATGCAGCGCCTGCTCGGTCAACTGATTGAATTTTTCGTCCGACCAGTTGCAGCGCCACGCCAGCGTGCGGTTACGGGCGCCGTCGCTGTTGTCGGTGTTGATGCAGAAGGCTTCGGCGTTGGAGTTCGGGTCGAAATAGTCAGCGCCCCACGCGGTCAGCGCCAGTTGCTGCTGGCGGGCGCGCATTTTGGTCAGCACCTGACGGTTTTCCGCCGCAATCAGTTTCACCCGGATGCCGATGGCGGCCAACTGGGTCTGGATCGCCTGCGCGATATCCGGGTATGGCTGGGCGGAGTAGTGATCCAGCGTAATGTCGAAGCCATCCGGATAACCGGCGTCTTTCAGCAACGCTTTGGCTTTGGCGACATCCAGATGAAACGGGGTATCGTCCAGCGCCGCCGGGAAGCCGCCCGGCAGGAAGCTCTGATGGACTTTGTGCGTGAGCGGCAGAATATTTTTCTGAATACCGTCATAGTCCAGCGCCCATTTGATGGCCTGCCACACCTGCGGCTTTTTCAGGAACTCGTTGGCGGTGTTGCACGACAACAGCATCACGCTGGCGATGCTCTGGCGCACCAGATGGTAGTTGCTGTCGTTCACCAGCGGGCGAATTTGCTCGGTGGTCAGGTTGCGGGCGATATCTACGTCCCCTTTTTGCAGCATCAGCAACTGGGCGGACGGGTCGACAATGTGCTTGAGCAGCACGCGCTTAAAGGCGTTATCCGCCGGGAAGTGATCGTTTTTCTGCAGGATAATACTTTCGCTGGCTTTCCAGCTCACCAGCGAGAACGGGCCGGAACCGGCGCTGTTCTGCTTCAGCCACTGGTTACCCAGATCGTTATTTTGCTGGTTAGCCAGCGCGGCTTTTTTCTGTACGATGCTGCCCACCGGGGCCGACAGGCAATACAGCAGGAAGGTTTCCGCCGCCGGTTTGTCGAGGCTTATCACCAGCGTTTTTTCATCCGGCGCGGTAACGCGCTGCTCCACGTTGTCTTTGGTAAAACCGAACTGGTTGATGATGAACGCCGGGCTTTTATCCAGCTTGACCGCGCGTTGTAACGAGAAAACGGCGTCGTCGGCGCTCACCGGTGTGCCGTCGGCGAATTTAGCTTGCGGATTGAGATGGAAAGTGAAGGTCTTGCTGTCGTTGCCGACTTCCCAACTGGCGGCCAGATCGCCGATCACCTCTTGCGGGTTGGCCGGGTTCGGCATCACCAAACGTTGGTACAGGTTACCGATGATTTCGGTTCCCACCGCCTCAAACCCTTCCTGCGGGTCAAGACTGGTCATGTTATCAAGCTGCATCGCCATCGCCAGCATCGATGGCGGCGTATCGGCGAACGCGGTGTTCAAATTAAGCCAGGACAAGACAGGCACGGTAGCACAACCGGCGAGAAAGCGTCTTCTGGTAACCATTAATCCCCCAAGTGTCTGATTTTAAAATAGAATAGAAGATATTTTTTTCTTTCTGCGGCTTGACAGACATCGCGGGCGCTGGCTTAAATGGTGACGCGGTGAACAAAATTTCTCCGCCTGAATATCTGCACCAGTAAGGTGCAAGTCAGGTTCCATCTCAGAAAATCATTTTCTTTCAATCCAGTATCGGTACTTCATCCATGTCAGATTCGCCTGTGTCAGACAAGCCGCTTGAACATCACGCCGCGCTCCCTGTCTTTGATGGTCACAACGACGTGCTATCACGCCTGTGGCGGCTTCATCGCGATAATCCGACCGATGCCTTCCTCAATGGTCCGTCGCAAGGTCATATTGACCTGCCCCGGATCCGGCAGGGCGGATTCGCCGGCGGCCTGTTCGCCACCTACGTTCCCTCGCCCAGAAGCGATGCAACATCCATACCAGATAGCAACGTTTCATTAACCACGCCGACCATGGCGCAGGCGCGTGACATCAGCTTCTGGATGCTGGCCACCCTGTTGCGCCTTGAAGCGGAGTCTGCCGGGCAACTGCGGGTATGCCGCACGGTAGCGGAGATTCGCCGTTGCATGGCGGACGGCGTGGTGGCGGCGGTGATGCACATTGAAGGCGCCGAGATGCTGGATGCCGAACTGGACCTGCTGGATATTCTTTACGCCGCCGGGTTGCGCAGCCTGGGGCCGTTGTGGAGCCGACCGAATCTTTTCGGTCAGGGAGTGCCCTTTCGCTTTCCTTCTTCGCCGGACACCGGCGACGGCCTGACCGAAGCCGGGCTACGGCTGGTACGCGCCTGCAACGCCAAACGCATTCTGGTGGACCTCTCCCACATGGATGAAAAAGGCTTCTGGCAAACGGCGGCGGTTTCCGACGCGCCATTGGTGGCCAGCCACTCCAACGCGCACGCGCTGTGCGCCCAATCGCGCAACCTCACCGACAGCCAGCTGGCGGCGATCCGCGAGCGCGACGGGTTTGTCGGCGTCAATTTCGGCACCGCCTTCCTGCGCGCCGACGGCCAGAAAGACCCGTCCGCCACGGTGCAGGAGATCGTCCGTCATGTGGAGTATCTGCTGGAAAAATTAGGGGAAAATGGCGTCGGTTTCGGTTCCGATCTGGACGGCACCACCCTCCCCGCCGACCTGAAAGACGTGGCGGGTTTCCCCATTTTGGTGCAGGCGCTGGCCGAACGCGGCTACTCACGCACTCTGTTGGAGAAAATCTGTTACGGCAACTGGTTGCGGGTGCTGGAAGCCACCTGGGGAGAATAGCAGGCGGGCGCGGGTTTGCCGCTATCCGGCGGCATTTTCAACAATATGGCGTAGATCTTGCTTATTTATACGTTGGATCGCGCTCAACGGAGCCGGTCGCGAACACACCACAAAACAGGACTCAGGTTATGCGTTTACGCCACATCGAAGTCTTTCAGGCGATCGTTCAGGCCGGCACCATCAGCGGCGCAGCACGGCTACTCAACGTTTCCCAGCCCAACGTCAGCCGGGTGCTGAATCACGCTGAACAGCAACTGGGGTTCGCCCTGTTCGAGCGGCGTTCGCAAGGGTTGGTGCCCACGGTGGAAGGGCAACGGCTGATGCCGGAGATAGACCAGCTTTACCGCCAGTTGCAGGCGATTTCCCGCCTGACCGAGAACATTCGCCAGGGCCAGTGCGAAACCATGCGGCTCGGTGCCGCCCACGCCTTCGGCCAGATGATCGTCGCCCCGGCGATGGTGGAGTTTCAGCAGCAGGTGCCGCTCATGAACATCGAGCTGGTGACCGAACACTTCAGCACCCTGTGCCAGAACATTCAGCAGCAGCAGCTCGACCTGGCGCTGGTGTTCGGCCAGCAGGTGCCGCCGGATTTGCTGGCCGAACCGCTGTGCCAGTCGCGCATGGTGGCGATTCTACCGAAAGACAGCCCGCAGCAGGGGCCGGTATCGCTGGAATGGTTGTGCCGCAACAACCTGCTGATGATGCAGCAGCAAGACCCGTTGGGCCAGGTGGTGCACCGTGCGCTGCGCGACCGTCGCCTCACACCGGCGGCTTCGCTGTACATTAAGACTTATTCGGTGATCGCCGATATGGTGTTGGCAGGCGGCGGTACCGGCATCGTCGACCTGTTTACCGCCCGCCGTTACGCCGACCAGCTCAAAATCGTGCCCATCAGCCAGCCGTTGCCGTTCGAGGTGATGCTGATAAGCCGCCGCGATATCCCGCAATCACGCGAGATCCTGCAACTCAAACAGGTGCTGAAAAGCAAGTGCCGCGAACTCGCCAGCCAGTGCCAGCCGCTGCTGGAAGCAGCATAATCGCTACCACCGATTTCCGGCTACCGCGCGATTCGGCCGGAAGCCGTGATTTGTCAGTCCGTTACCGCTGTCGCTTTTGGCAAAGCGCTCGTTATAATTACCCCATCACTTCTTAACAGGTATGCACCGATGATTCGTAGCATGACCGCTTACGCCCGGCGAGAAATCAAGGGTGACTGGGGCAGCGCCGCCTGGGAGTTGCGCTCCGTAAACCAGCGTTATCTGGAAACCTACATCCGTTTACCCGAACAATTCCGAAGCTTAGAGCCGGTAATCCGCGAACGCATCCGCAACCGTCTGACCCGCGGCAAAATCGAATGCGGCCTGCGTTTTGAGCTGGACCCACGTGCACAGGGGCAACTCATCCTCAACGAACAACTGGCTAAACAGCTGGTAGCGGCGGCGAACTGGGTGAAACTGCAAAGCGACGAAGGCGAAGTCAACCCGCTCGACATCCTGCGCTGGCCGGGGGTGATGTCGGCACAAGAGCAAGATCTGGACACCATCAGCGCTGAACTGATGCAGGCGCTGGAAGCCGCGCTGGACGACTTCATCCTCGCCCGCGAAAGCGAAGGCAACGCGCTCAAAGCGCTGATTGAACAACGGCTGGTCGGCGTCAGCGCCGAGGTCGCCAAAGTCCGCGCCCACATGCCGAACATTCTGCAATGGCAGCGGGAAAAACTGCAAAGCAAGCTGGAAGAGGCGCAAGTGCAGCTCGACGGCAACCGGCTGGAACAAGAGCTGGTGTTGATGGCGCAACGCATCGACGTGGCCGAAGAACTCGACCGGCTCGAAGCCCACGTGCGGGAAACCTACAAAATCCTCAACAAGCAGGAAGCCGTCGGCCGCCGTCTGGACTTTATGATGCAGGAATTCAACCGCGAGTCGAACACGCTGGGTTCCAAATCCATCAACGCCGACGTCACCGCCTCCGCCATCGAACTGAAAGTGCTGATCGAGCAAATGCGGGAACAGATTCAGAATATTGAGTAACACCTCACAACGCATCACCCACCATCAAAAAACCAATAAGCCCGCCGCATAGCGGGCTTTTTTGTTATCATGGGCTATCATCAGGAAGCAACAAAGCGCATGATAATGAAATAAAAAAGCATAAAATATACTCTGTATGATATACATCATTTTTATCTCGGCGGCTACTAATTAGTCAAAAAGATAAGTGGTATATACCCAAAATAATTCGAGTTGCAGGAAGGCGGCAAGAGAGTGAATCCCGATGAGCTTACTCAGGTAAGTGATTCGGGTGAACGAACGCAGCCAACACACCTGCAACTTGAAGTATGACGGGTATAGTCGATATAGCTCAGGAATACAGCGGTAAAATAGTTAATCTGTTATCAATGATAGTTTTTTATTTCTTTGATAAGAAAAACCGCTTAGGTATATATTATACACCTCTATTATAATGGCCGGTTGTATCATGATAAAAGTAGTCGATTATTAATATACTAGGGTGTGTCCCGTAACTATTTTTTTTACAGTTCAGCATTGTTATAACTGTGCAAAAAAAACGCTTTAAGCGATAAAGAACGACTAAAAACGATCAATGTTTAACCAAGAATCATATTTCGGAAATGATTCTTGCAGCACTTTTTAGCGTGTAGGGAGGTTAAGGGACAGACCCTAGGATTAACTAAGCATTGATTTATAAAAAAAACCTTGTTAGCATAAATTCGGGCCTATAGAAAGATTTTGTATCATGTTTCGTGATATGTGAAAAAAAAGTTAGAGGCAACGCCCTAAGTATGCTCGGTTATGAGGAACTACCTCACGCCCTGCTAAAGAGTTTCTATAGTGCCCTTTATCAATTCTATTAGAGAGTCATATGAGCTTCCTGGCTAAACTAAAAGAATCTCAGAACATTTCAGATATTGCAAATCTGCTTGGTTGCTCACCAAAATCATTAGCATATACTATCTATAAAAGCCAAAATAATTATATAACATTTAAAATTAGTAAGAAAAATGGTGGTCACAGAGATATTAAGGCACCAGCAAAAAAACTTAAGGAGTTGCAGCGGCGGCTTGCTAAAGGATTACAAGAGTGTATCGAAGAGATACATGGTAAAAAAATAAAAAGATATCCTCGCATGGTTATACAAAAGGAAAATCAATTTTTACGAATGCTTATGAGCATAAAAATAAAAATCTTGTACTAAATCTTGATTTAGAGGATTTTTTTGACAGTATCAATTTTGGAAGAGTCAGAGGATATTTTATCCACAACAAAAATTTTATGCTTCCAGAAAAGACAGCAACGATTATTGCCCAAATTGCTTGCCATGAGAACAGTCTTCCTCAAGGCAGCCCCTGTTCCCCTGTAATATCCAATATGGTTGCTCAAATATTAGATGTAAAACTCAGTGCATTAGCAAAGAAAAACAAATGTTTCTATACTAGATACGTCGATGATTTAACTATATCAACCAATAGAAATGTCTTTCCTATTGATATTATGGAATTACATGGCCACAACCCTATTATTGGGAAATCATTAATAAATGAAATAAAAAGATCTGGTTTCACGATTAATGATAATAAAACAAGAGTCCAACGTAAGAATTCAAGACAGGACGTTACAGGATTGATAGTAAACAAAAAAGTTAATGTCAAGTCTGAGTTCAAACATCTTGCCAGAGCAATGGCCAATAATTTTTTCAAAAATAATCAAGCATTCATGTCCTTAAGCGGAGAAAAAACGCCTATAAGCCTTGAAAAACTTAATGGGATGTTAAGTTTCATATATCAAATAAGAAATAGAATGGATGTGCAAAATGCCAATGATCAACCTAGAAAAGCACATGACTCATTTGAAAAAACTTATTCTGATTTTTTGTTTTATAAAAATTTTGCAGCAAATAGTAGAACAGTCGTAATATGTGAAGGTGAAACCGATAACATATATTTGAATTATGCTTTTAAAAACTTGGTAAGTTATTATCCTGAACTACAGAACTATGGAAAGGGAATCAAAAAAAGAATAGACATTCATTTGTTCAAGCAGACCAAGTTACTTTCTCGATTATTAAATATTACCGATGGAACAGGGAATAACATCAAATTATTAAACACTTATCAGAAAAGAATGAGTAGATTTTCATCTCCCCCGAGAAAGTTTCCAGTTATATTGCTACTTGATAACGACAGCGGATCAGTTAGCGTTGAAGGAGTGATCAACAGAGAATTTATGGAGACTCGGGAAATACTCGATGGTTTTATTTATGTATGTGAAAACTTTTATGTTGTTAAAACCCCTTTGATATTTGATATGAAAGAAACAAAAATAGAGGATTTTTTCGACACAAAAACTTTGTCTAAAAAATTAGGAGAAAAAAGTTTTACAACCAACAATAAATTTGACAAAAATCTTTATTTTGGCAAGAAAAAATTTGCAGAAATAATTGTTAAACAGAATCATAGAGATATTAATTTCTCAAAATTCAAGATGATTATTGATTTATTTCAAAATATTATTATTGATTATAGACGTAGAATGGATATATAAATCACATACGTAATCTAAATCGACCGTTTGCTGGTGCTTTTGACTTGAAATTTGGCTGAGCCATTAATATAATATTACTCTCATTGAGAGATTTTATTATTGATTTATGCCTAGGCCGTAACTTGGCTGCCATTCTATCGGAAATTCTATCCATATCTTTCCATCGTTTAGTATAAGAATCATAACTTTCATCGTATATTATCCTTAATAGATCATCAGTGAATTCACTTTCTTCATTTTGATGTAGCTCTTTCGCTATCTCAGAAGCTATATCATAAATCCTAGCAATGACCTCCATATCGGTATCGACACCATGAAGTTCATTAGTTGCTAACCAAAAATACTCCTGGTGCAACTCTCCTAACTTAAGCATTAACTGATACTCAGATGCTCTTAGCTTGCTCGTTGCCTCAGAGTGCATTTTTATTTTATGATTTATAAAAGCAGCAATTAATGAAACAAGAACACCGCTTATAAATCCAAAGAAAATTGAATATATGTTCATAACTAATCTACAATTGCTAAAATAAAGCACATGACATTCAACATAACTAATGTATACCTACAACGCCAGCATAAAATAATACATCAACTATAACTACGATAATCGTAGTATCTAAACCCCCTCATGACTACGAATATCGTAGCCATGAATACTTCCCAACAACGCCACGATGTTTTCAGCCAACGTTTAAAGGATGCCCGCTTATTGCGTGGGCTGTCCCAGAAAGGGTTGGGTATCGCTGCCGGAATCGATGAGTTTGTTGCCAGTGCACGCATTAATCGCTATGAAAAGGGTGTGCATGAAGCGAATATCGTGACCGCGAAGCGTCTTGCAGAAGCGCTCAATGTCCCCCTGGCTTACTTCTATGCTGATGATGACAATCTGGCAAAAATGATCCTGTTGTTTGCCGATTTACCCAGAGAGCAGCAGGAAAAAGTGCTGGCATCGTTAGACAATAACCAGCCTGAAACAACGTGAAACGTGCTTAACACGATTTCGTTCTTATCCTGATTTTACGATCAATCAATTCACCATCCTGACCGTAATACCGGCTCGGCCATATCTCGGCAGGGTGAATTCCCAGCGCTTCGGCAACCAGCCATTCCCCCTTCGGCCAGGGCCTGACCAATACATTCGCCAGTGTTGATGCACTCAAACCCGCAGAGCGGGAAAGCGCTGCCATCGAGGTACGTTGCTTGTGCAGAGCGGCGATAATATCTGCCTGATGCCAATCCTTTTTCATCCAGCCTCCTGACTCGTCACCGTTATGAAGAATAATTACAGCAAATACTACGTTATTCGTAGTATCTCGCTCAAGCAAAAACTACGATTCTCGTAGTCATGAAAGCAAAACCAAACTACCATGACGTTTTCTGTCAACGGCTTAAGCAAGCCCGGCTGGCAAAAGGTTTGTCACAGAAAAAACTCGGCATCGCTGCCGGAATTGATGAATTCGTGGCAAGCCCCCGTATTAACCGCTATGAAAAAGGCGTGCACGAAGCCAGCATCGATACCGCTCAGCAACTCGCGGACGCACTTGATGTCCCGCTGGCATTCTTCTATACCGCAGATGACCAACTGGCTGAATTGATGCTGGCGTTTTGGGAGATGCCGCCAGAAAAACGGGCAGAGATTTTAGCGTTAGCGCAAACAGGTGAATGATATTCCGCACATCCAGAAAAGAGCGCTCTTAACGGTGTATGGCGCTAAAACGGCGGGTTTACAGCGGGCCGGAAGACGTTGAAGCAACATCGCCGCCCCCATCATACGGCAGGGGGCGGCGATGAGATTAGCGGTGTGCCGCCGGGATTTGCTGGGTAATACAGTGGATGTTGCCGCCGCCCAACAGGATTTCGCGCGCCGGTACGCCGCTTATCAGGTAGTCGGGGAACATCTGTTGCAACAGCGTATGCGCCTCGCCGTCGGTGCGTTCGTCCAGTAGCGGATAAATAATCTGCTTATTGCTGATCAGAAAATTGACGTACGAGCCCGCCAGCCGTGACCCGGCGTTGCGTTCAATCGCGTTGCCCTCGGTCACGCCCGCCGCTTCTTCCGGTGTGGCGTACAGCGGGCCCGGTGCCGGCAGTTTCCAGATTTTCAGCGACCGGCCCTGGGCGTCCTTCACCTGCGACAACACCTGATACGCCGCCTGAGAGCGGGCGTACTGCGGGTCGTCTTCGTCGTCCGTCCAGTGCAGCGCCACTTCGCCGGGGCGGATAAAACAGCACATGTTGTCGATGTGGCCGTCGGTTTCGTCGTTATAGACGCCCTCTTCCAGCCAGATAAACGCCGACACGCCGAGATAATCCCGCAGGTGTTGCTCAATCTGCGCTTTGCTCAGATGCGGATTGCGGTTCGGGTTTAACAGGCACTCGGCGGTGGTCAGCAGCGTGCCTTCGCCGTCGGTATGGATGGAGCCGCCTTCCAGAATCAGCGGTGCGGCGTAGCGTGCATCGCCATGATGCGCCAGCACCTGCGCCGCGACTTTCTCGTCACGGCGCCAGTCTTCATACAATCCGCCAAGCGCGCCGCCCCAGGCGTTGAACTGCCAGTCTACGCCGCGGCGTTCACCGGCATCGTTCAGCACCACGGTTGGCCCGGTGTCCCGCACCCAGGCATCGTCGCTTTCCATCTCCACCAGCGTCACGCCAGCCGGCATCACGCTTTTGGCCAGCGCCATTTGGTCACGCGGCACGCCCATGATAACCGGCGTAGTCTGTGCAATGGCGGCGGCGACGGCGGCAAAGGTGCGCTGTGCCGGAATCGCATCGCCTTGCATACGCCAGTTGTCGCGGCGGTACGGCCACAGCATCCACACGGCGTCGTGCGGCACCCATTCCGCTGGCATGGAGAAACCGTCCTGCAACGGCGTGGTCAGTTCAGACATCACTTATCTCCAGGTCTTGCCGTCAGAGGTGCCGATGACGCCGTACATGTCCGGACGACGGTCACGGAACAGGCCCCAGGAGGCGCGCTGCGCGGCAATGGCATCCAAATCGAACTCGTGTACCAGCACCGTTTCATCGGTCTTGTTGGCTTGCGCCACCAACGCACCGGTTTGATCGGCAATGAACGACGAGCCGTAGAAGGTCATTTCCAGACCGTCGAGGTATTTGCTGGCTTCGGTGCCGATACGGTTGGAAGCGATAACCGGAACCAGGTTGGCGGCGGCATGGCCCTGCTGGACGCGGGTCCAGTGCGGCTGGCTGTCGATGTCCGGATACGCCGGTTCGGAACCGATGGCGGTCGGGTAGAAAATCAACTCTGCGCCTTTGAGCGCCAGGCAACGGGCAGTTTCCGGGAACCACTGATCCCAGCAGATGCCGACGCCCACTTTGGCGTAGCGGGTTTGCCACACTTTGAAGCCGGTATCGCCCGGAATGAAGAACTGTTTTTCCTGATAGGCCGGGCCGTTAGGAATATGGGTTTTGCGGTACACGTCCAGCACGCTGCCGTCGGCGTCAATCATCACCAGCGAGTTGTAGTAAGCGTTATTGGCGCGTTCGAAGAAACTCAGCGGCAACACCACTTCCAGTTCAGCCGCCAGGGCGGAAAAGTGTTTGATAAGCGGGCTGGTTGCCAGTTCCTGCGCCAGCGCGTAATGCTCCGGGCTCTGGTCGATGCAGAAATAAGGCGCAGCAAACAGTTCCTGAATCAGAATGATTTGTGCCCCCTGAGCATGTGCCTGACGCACCAGCCTTTCGGCGTTTTCGATATTTTTTGGCAAATCCCAGGTGCAGGCCATCTGCGTGGCGGCAACGGTAACTTTTGTCATGCGAAAACCTCAATAATTTCTGTATGGGTGCTCATGCCTGCGCCACCAGCGCATGGGAATAGCATGAGACGGGTAAAAAGTGTAGGTCAACAACTCACCCGACGCCCGGTGAACCAACGCCATCAGGCGTTGCCACCCAGAGCGACGACATTATGCCAGCGAATGATGACGGTGAGGATGTTCGTTTCTCCTCTCCATCAACGACTGACGCGCACACGGTTCACCGAAAGGCGTCGTTTTCTGTTTCCCAATAAGAAATCCCGCCCAAAAGGGCGGGATTTGCTTGTTCAGCCCGGCATGACGGGCCGGCATCAGAACAGCTTCTTGGCGGTATTCAGCCAGTCGCCTTTGAACGGACGCTTCATGTTCTCGATGGCGTCGATAATATCATGGTGGACCAGTTTTTCATTCTGGATCCCGACGCAACGGCCGCCGTAGCCCTGCTGCAACAGTTCGATGGAATACGCGCCCATGCGGGAGGCAAGAATGCGGTCATACGCTACCGGCGAACCGCCGCGCTGGATGTGCCCCAGCACGGTGGCGCGGGTTTCGCGTTCGGTTTCCGCTTCAATATAGTGCGCCAGCTCATCCACGTCGCACACCAGTTCGGTAATCGCCACAATGGCGTGTTTTTCCCTTTGGCGATACCCGCTTTGATCTCTTCCACCAGGTCTTCTTTTTTGAAGTCGACTTCCGGCAGCACGATGAACTCACAGCCCCCGGCGATCGCCGCGGCCAGCGTCAAATCGCCGCAATGACGCCCCATCACTTCCACAATGGAAATACGCTGATGGGAAGAGGAGGTATCGCGCAGGCGGTCAATCGCTTCCACTACGGTTTCCAGCGCGGTGAAGTAACCGATGGTGTAATCGGTGCCCGCCACATCGTTATCAATGGTGCCCGGCAAACCGATGCAGGGGAAACCCATTTCGGTCAGGCGCTTGGCCCCCATGTAGGAACCGTCGCCGCCGATGACCACCAGCGCGTCCAGATCACGCTTTTTCATGTTTTCTACGCAGACCTGGCGCACCGCTTCTTCGCGAAACGCCGGGAAGCGGGCAGACCCGAGGAAAGTGCCGCCGCGGTTGATCACATCCGATACGCTGTAGCGGTCCAACTGCACCATGCGGTCTTCGTACAAACCCAGATAGCCGTCATAAATGCCGTATACGTCCAGGTTTTCCGCTAACGCGGCACGCACCACACCACGAATGGCCGCATTCATCCCCGGCGCATCGCCACCGCTCGTCAGTACTCCGATTTTTTTAATCATGACAACCTCTGGATTTGTAGATGTAAATTCGCAGATTTTTCTATCTTAAGATTTAAAGCTTACAGGACAACGCCTGATTGTTTATCAACATATACCCGTCATACTTCAAGTTGCAGGTGCGTTGGCTGCGTTCGTTCACCCGAATCACTTACCTGAGTAAGCTCATCGGGATGAAATGAGAGACATCCTGTCTCTCACCAGAGGCCAGCCTTTGGCTGGTCAAATTCGTTCCCGACGAATTTGTCTCTCTCTTGCCGCCTTCCTGCAACTCGAATTATTTTGGGTATAGTATAACAAATACACCTAGCTGAATTGATTCAGGTCAGGCATCAAGCCCCATAAAAATCTATTGCCTATCACATTTTTACAACACTTATTGATACCGGCAGTGTTCCCCGCCGTGTTATTCATCGCTCACAGCACGCGGACGCGTACTACGGTTCTACAGTATCCAGCGGCCACGCTGTTCCTGCGGCACCACCGACACCGGGTCCTGGTGAATGATAATGTCTGAACCGGGGAAACGTTTGAGCAACGCCTGCTCCAGCTCGTCCGCAATTTGATGTGATTCAACCAGCGGCAGGTTATCCGCCATTTCAAGATGCAACTGGATAAAGCGAGTCGGGCCGGAACGGCGGGTGCGCAACTGATGTGCGCCGCTCACGCCCGGCCACGAAGACACGATATTGACGATTTCCTGTCGTTCCTCATCCGGCAGGGCCCTATCCAGCAACATCTGAATCGCGTCGTAAGCCATCCGTAGCGCGCTGCCTAAAATATAGATGCCAATCCCCAGCGCGAATACCGCATCGGCCCAATTGATACCCTTCCAGCTTAATACTAACGATAGCAAAATAGCGCCATTCATCAGGACGTCGGACTGGTAGTGCAACATATCCGCCCGTACCGCCTGGCTATGCGTTTTGCGAATCACCCAACGCTGGAAACTCACCAACAGACCGGTCACCACCAGCGCGATAATGGTAATCCACATCCCCAGTTCAGGCCCTTGCAACGGCTGCGGGTTAATCAGATGTTGGGTGCCGGTCAATAATAAAAACAGCGCCGAACCGGAAATGAACATGCTCTGCGCCAATGCCGCCAGCGACTCGGCCTTGCCATGCCCGAACGCATGTTCCGTATCGGCGGGTTGCAGCGAATAGCGCACCACCAGCAGATTGACCAGTGACGCCGCGATATCCACCAGCGAATCCACCAGCGACGCCAGCAAACTGACCGAACCGGTGTACCACCAGGCGTACATTTTCAGACCAAACAACGATAACGCCGTGGCGGTAGCCAGAAAAGCGGCTGTCGTCACCAGACGAGCGTAATGAGAATTCATACACTATTCCATTCAAACGAGGGGGCCAGTATACCGAATTCCGCACGTGGGAAACCGTGACACTTTATTTCCATTTTGGCGTTACTACCGGTTTTTCGGCATCAACACGGCGTTCAGCGACGACAAACTCAAGGCTTGCGCAGTATTTTCTGCAGCCGCTCCTGTTCCCAGCGCGACCAGCGATCGCGCAGCCAGAAAATCCGCGCCGCCCGCAGCGCCAGCACACCGCCCCAAATCAGCAACGGCCATAAAAACCAATGGGTTTGCGGATTAACCAGCAGATTGGTGACAACCAGCAGGCTATTCACCAGTACAAACAGCAGCAGACTGCGCCAGAAACGGCTTTCCTGCCCAACCTGCGTTCTGGCTTGTTCAATACGTTGCGCCAGCGACTCACCGCTCGCCGCCTGCTCGCCGTCTTCCGTCATCAGCGCCGCCACGTTGATGCCGAATGCAGCGGCAAGCGCGCTGAGCGTTTCCAGACTGGCGCGCTCCCCGTTTTCGATCCGCTGGATGGTTCTGACGCTCAACGCAGACAGTTCAGCCAGTTGTTCCTGAGACCAGGCGCGGGCAAGACGCTGTGATTTAATTGCATTCATGATGTACTCCTGCTTAATGGAAACCTGTCGGCAGACTGCTGCAACTCCCCGAGAAACACCACGACAGCAGCCTGACGGCAACCCGACAAGTACCCGACACACTCCGGAAATCCCGCCATCACGCCCACGTCACCGCCCCACATCGACATGGCGCAGAGGACAAGGGAAAATATAAGGGAGAATAGTAAAGACTCAGATATACACCGGGAACCCTTATGAAACGACGACCTGCTTCACGCCTGCTGATCCTCGATCCTGAACAACGGGTGCTGTTATTTCTGTTCCACCATACTCAGGATGCCCTTGCCGGACAGCGCTATTGGGCAACACCGGGCGGCGCAGTGGAGGAGGGAGAAACCTTTGAGCAGGCAGCGGTGCGGGAGCTGTGGGAGGAGACCGGCATTCGCCGTCAGGACCCCGGCCCTTGCCTCGCCACCCGCACCTTCACCATGACGATGCCCAACGGAGACACCGTACTGGCCGATGAACGGTTTTTCGTCATCCCTATCACCGACAGCGCCATCCACACCGATGCCTGGACGGCGCATGAACGGGAAGTGATGCGGGAGCATCGCTGGTGGAGCCGCGATCAACTGCTCGCCACGCAGGATAAGGTCTACCCGGAACAGTTGGTCGAAATGCTGTGGCCGGGCAAGCCTTACCCCGTCAAGCAACCAGGGGAGCGGGCCAGGTGAGATTTCTTAACGACGAAGACCCGGTTTCCTGTCCTGACGGTCTGTGTAGATATCGTCACGCGGCCCTTACGATGTAGTTAAAGGCGATATTGCGGGGGCGATTTTCATTAGCCGTTGGTACAACGCGCGAGGCGTCAAAGTAAATCCTCTCACCCTGTGAAGATGCGGATGCGCTTCCAACTGGGGGGGCATTCAAAATGTTCGAATTGTCTTCATACACGCCTTCGTTAGAGTTTTTACCATTGTTGTAAAATACCCCGTTAGATTTACCGTTATACGCTACAACAAGCGACTGCTCACCTATGAGGTTCCTGATTGCGTCGCCTTGCAATGAAAGCAGCGCTCGCGCATTGTCAGCCCCTCTCCCATCATCCCAGCCGCGAATAAATTCGCCGCGCAGATCCGGCAGCACGCCTGACGGGTAAACCTGCGCCAACCGTGGATAGCGGCTTTTATCAAATGACTGGCCGTTACATTTCAGCCAGCCATCCGGCGCTGTGGCTTGTGGCCACGGCTGTGGGATACCCACGATGTCATTAATATCCAGTTTGAGTTTGGTGCTGCTATCAATAGCGCTAGCAACAAACGCCGTGGTGGCCAGTTGTGTCGTATTGGTTCCTGCTACGGCGGTCGGCGCGATGGGGTTACCGCTAAACACCGGGCTTTCCAGCGGCGCATACTGCCTGTGCGGATTCGCCGCGGCGATATGGTCAGCCAGCAAGGTATCCGCATAACGCCGTGTCGCCAGCGCCACCGTCGGGTCAAACTTCAGTGTCACCGCATCGGTACGGCTGACAATCAGGACCATACGCACCGTCTGTACCCGACCAGACCCCTCTTTCAGTTCCGGTTTATAGGTTTCCGGGCAGTTGCCGACGGCTATCAGATCCCCATCCACGTCGTACAGACCGATTTCACGCAGCCAGAACCCGCCTTCATGTTCCGGGATCACCTGCTCGGCAATCATTTGGTTGGTGTTATCCCGGTCAACCGTGAGCGCATTGATCCCCCCACGCCGCCTTTCATTCACCAGGCTGGTTTGTAACGGATCCGGGGTGGGGAGTAGGCCGTTGCCATCGCCCACCCCCATTTGCACCAGCTCCAGCACTTTTCCTGCGGCAATGGCTGCCGCCAGTTTTTTCTCACCCGTCTGGGTGAGCAAGGTAAAGTATTTAGCGCCCATCGATTCTCTCATCAGCATGAATATAAAGGAAAAGGTCAGGCAGCCGTAGGGAAAACCGGCTCACGCAAGCGCTCACGGTCCTGCCTGCCTTGTGACAACTATTATGCTGATAGCCCGTCAAATCACCCGCGTATACGGGTGTCACGGCGATGGCACAACAGGGTATGAGTATGGCGGCAAGCCACATGAGAATTTGATAAGACAGAGGAGGCGGGAGTCTGCATTGAATAAAAAACAACCCGTTCGGAATAACCGCATCTCGTTATTCCGAACGGGTGCAGCATCTCATCAGTGTGATGGCGGGGTCGGCCAGTCGATATCCGGCAGTAAAGACAGGTCGATACGACTTAACTGCACCAGATAGATTTTCCAGTCCTTCAGCGACTGCGTTTCCTGTTCAGTGGCCATATCCAGTTCCTGCGCATAGGTCAGCTCGCGAATACGGTCATGTGCCGTCTGGCGACGGGTTTCACACTCCTGTTGGGCCGCCTTTAACAGGCTTTCCTGATACGCCGCGGTATCCGTTATCCAGTGTTCGCCATCCCAACGGTCAAACGCACCGGCAGGCGGCTGCAAGGTCAGATGGACGGGTAGCGGCCCCAGTTCATTCACGCCCTGTGGCTGACGCGTTTTCGTGTCGTAAACGGTCTGCCCACGCAAATCCGGCACCCATTCCCAATGCAGGCCATCAGACGAACGCCTCAGCGCCTGCCCTTCTGCTGCTGGCTGCGGCGGCTCATCGGCATAACTGTGAGCGGGGATCCCCGTTCCTGCCATCAGGTATTCATCACTGTAGCCATCGTATTCACGGGTTAGCGCATCCACATGGTACACCCGTAACCAACCTGCCTGAGCAGCCAGCCCATCCGCCGCCAGCACGGCGCGCATTTCCGGTGTCGGTGTCATCATCACGCAGCCCTCACGATGTAGTTGAATGCGATGTTGCGGGGGCGGTTTTCGTTGGCAGTAGGTACAACTCTTGATGCATCAAAAACAACATTGAAGCCCTTAGTGCCTCCAGTGGTTGAATTAGCATCATATGCAATTTGAGAGCTTGGAAACATCGCTCCGGTTGGAGCATTGATGGTAACAGTCTGATCATCCATGACAAACGAAGCAACAATATTTCTGATCGTATCCCCTTGTGATGAAAGCAGACCTCTATTGTTATCCACCCCTCTCCCATCATCCCAACCACGAATAAACTCACCACGTAAATCTGGCAGCACACCCGACGGATAGATCTGTGCCAGCCGCGGATAGCGATTTTTATCAAACGCCTGACCGTTACATTTCAGCCAGCCACCTGGGGCAGTAGCCTGCGGCCAGGGCAAGGGAATGCCCACAATGTCATTAATATCCAGCTTGAGCTTGAAGTTGTCGTCAGTTTTACCGGACAAGGAATCAACAGCGCCGGCCACAAATGCCGTGGTTGCCAGCTGTGTGGTACGGGTGCCGGCCACCGCTGTCGGTGCCGTAGGGTTCCCGGTCAATACCGGACTTTCAATCGGCGCATACTGCTTGTGCGGGTTCGCGTTGGCGAGGTGTTTCGCCATCAGATCATCGGCGTAGGCTTTCACCTCAATCGCCTTGTCATCAACCGACTTACGGGTTGCCAGCACTACCGACGGGTCAACTTTCAGGGTGACCGCACTGGTGTTACTGACCACCAGAATCATACGTATGGTTTGTACACGTCCCGAGCCTTCCTGCAACTGCGGTTTATAGGTATCCGGG
>NZ_CM001974.1:4441635-4442949 GCF_000406105.1 Dickeya chrysanthemi NCPPB 402
TGACGGCCATGCAATATTTAACGGGAACCCGGCCTGCTCAGGAACTTGACGTAATATCTCACGGTATGTACGCCAGGCTTGTTGATCTACCGGTGCATCCGGCACTTGCGTCCAGTCACTGGCGGTCAGTAAATTATCTCGCTGACGCCGGGCATCTTCAGCCAACTGAGTGTCTGACAAAGGCACAGGAGTCACCGCAATCGGTTTTTTTGTCGACTCATCAAAAATAATAACATTACCCCTGACTTGCTGGTCTAATAAATATTGATAATAATCATCGCTGATCTCAATAGCGTCATCAGGAATATTAACACCATTAATTTCGTCACTATAAAAACCACTGGTTGATTTAGAATAAAACATATGACACCTCAATTTCCTATTGCAATAAACTGATAAGAGATACCAGAGGAAAATTCAACAGAACCACCGTTTCTGACAAATGCGCCATATCCCTTCAACATTTCTTTAGTACTATTACTTTGCCCATATACTGTCACCCCCGTATAATTCCAACCAACAGAATTATTTTCCGTAATGACAGCAGAAAAGAAATTATTAGGATATGCAATAGGGAATGACTGATTAATAACGCCGGCACCTAACGTTGCTCCTACTCCCCATTGAATAATAATACCTGACGGTAAAATCTGGTAACCATTCACTCCTGAACCAGCAGCGCCCACGCCACCAATCGCACGCCACTGTGGCCCCGTGGAAAGGAATCTTATATTTGTTCCACTTTTAACCGTCATCGTATTTGAACCGGATGGATTATTAGGTCCTAATATATTGACCCCGGCACCAGAGATTGTCACAGCCCCGTTGGAGATATTATTAAACTCAATAACCCCACCCGCACAAAGGGAAGCGTTCGGTAATGTAATCGTAATCCCCGCTATTTGGGCTTCAACAAAACAGCCAAACGCATCACTGGTTAACACCTGATTTTCTCTGACGCCAAATGCCGACTTCATATTACCCAAAGCTCTTTGCACAAACGCCGTGGTCGCAATACTACTATCTGCATCAAATAAAGGTGGCGTCGGTGCCAGGGGACTCCCGGTCAATACCGGACTTTCAATCGGCGCATACTGCTTGTGCGGGTTCGCGTTGGCGAGGTGTTTCGCCATCAGATCATCGGCGTAGGCTTTCACCTCAATCGCCTTGTCATCAACCGACTTTCGGGTTGCCAGCACTACCGCCGGGTCAACTTTCAGGGTGACCGCACTGGTGTTACTGACCACCAGAATCACACGCACGGTTTGCACACGACCAGAGCCTTCCTGCAACTGCGGTTTATAGGTATCCGGG
>NZ_CM001974.1:4443049-4595527 GCF_000406105.1 Dickeya chrysanthemi NCPPB 402
TGGAAGAGAACAAAATCAGTAATCCCATCACACAAAAATGGCATAAAAATTAGGACACACGTCATTCTGCAGAAAACGGATGGCTTACGATCAGGGCTGGATAGCCACACAATCCTATAGCTCGTCCAAAAAAACCCCGCCATCAAGGCGGGGAAAAAAACAGGGATGGTGTCTATGGCAAGGAAAACAGGTTACTTCTTTAACACACTACTCTCGGCACTACTCTCACTACTCGGAAAAACACGCTCTACTCAGTACTCTCATCCTGCCCCTGACGGGACAGTTCCAAATTCTGGCTCTGTGAACCGGACGCCGACATCTGCTGACGCACCGTCTGCATTGCCACCTTCCTGCAACTCGAATTATTTTTGGTATAACATTACCTTCCAAATATCCGGTTCCAAATACTGGGTTTTAGTTTTTCTAATTCGGCAATATGCTTTTTAAGAGTATCTTGAACATCAATTGCTTCTTTGTAAGCCTTAATATAATGCTCTAATTGTTTTTCCTTAATTTCATTCGTAATAGCACTAACCGTTTCGTCGTCTGCCTTGAATGGAACAGGTCTAGACAGTTTAGGTTCACCTACTTTTTTTAACTGAATATAGAATTCATCAACACCTTCTATAGGTTCGGAAACCTTAACATTTAAAATACCGAGTTCATTTAGTTCATTAATCACGGCAACAAAACTATCTTTTGTAAACACGGAACAGTGCGCATCGAAATATTGCCCCGTTGTGTAGGAGTTCAGCGTAAAGTTCAGTGCTTCTTCCTTGGTATAATGATGTTCAGAAAAAATATTCCCGTTCCCGTCTTCTGAAGTAACTTTAGAAAGAAAATCGTAAAGTTGTTTTGTATTTGGTCTTTTATCTTCACTAAGCCATGCATGAATAAGGTCAGAAGTTTCAGAGATACGCCTATTTCTATCGAACGTTTGAGTCTTTTCAGGAAGCGCCAGAGAAAATACCCCCCCTTCATTCATTACCTCAAATACTTCTAAGAGCCAGCCAATTGGATCAGGAACATGTTCAAGAACATGAGATGCAATAGCCCAATGATATTCAATGCCAACTGGAGTACACTCAGAAAGCTTTTTACCTGGAGTCCAAATAAAATCAAGATCCATTATTTCAGGGTGTTCATAATGAGCATGTTTTTCTCTTGAATCTTCTGCACTCGTGTAATCGGTATAATGAACATTGTGTATAGACCTATCGGTTGCCGGTCTATATAAAGGAGATATCTCTATACCAACCTCCTGAGTTGGCAAGCTTTTTAATAACAGGTGTTTTTCAATAGGTTTCATCGATATCGTTCCTAAAATTTTTTAAAATCCATTCATTAAAATATGAAAACCGAGCCATGTAGATGGCAGTTCAAATATAGCACTGAGATTTAGTTAGTTACAGTAAAAAAATTGGGTGATATGACAATAAATGTAGGCTGATGGTAGTGGTCAACTAAAATTGACCACGGCCGCATCTGCCTCATCATGGAACAGCAGCTCTGATTCTTGGGCGTCAAACCACAGTTATACCAGTGCGGTCGAAGTTTGCTGTAACCCGTGATATAGCGAGTAATTGCATCCCTGGCTTAGAGCCGAAGCTCTGGTAATCCAGAGTAAACCAAGTGGCCCAACATTGAACCGTTGGTAGCGATAGATGTAGACCGTTGTTGACAATAGGCTGCCACTATCGCCCCCTATCAGGATAATTTTCAGTGGTTTTTCAGTCGAGATCGACACTGCTAGTTTAATCTCGCCGACATGGATCAACAATTTAAAATATTTGGTACCCATTGTTTCTCTCATCAGGATTATTTGTACAGGGAAAGATCGTAAAATTCACGTATTTTGCTAGCGCGACGAAATAACCTGATATGAATGATGGTATATTTTATACAACGTATGAAATATATTTCAGAATGAGTGATTAACATTTTATTTTTTATAAAAATTGGTCCCAACCGCAATAAAACCAATGAGACCAATGAATATAAAAAATCAACACCAGGAAATCAATTTATAAAAAATAAATATTTAATATATTAAATCAAGTATTTAGAAGCCAAAAAAACAAACTTCGCATTGCCTAGCGTTGCATTACTTGTAGATAATGAAATATAACCTTCATTAACAATAAAAACATCAGAATAATTGTTAGCTATATCAACCCCTGCAGATACATAAGTTGTTATCTGCTGAGTAGAAATACTATTTTTACTAGCGATCGTCGTGGATAAAAAACCAGCTTCCGTACTACCTTGCCGGATTAATCCACTCATAGTTCTGGCATTTAACGGAATTACTCCACTAACAGGAACATCAACTCCTAATGAAGTTTGTGAGGTAGAATAGAGCTGTCTTGCAGGAGTATGCACCTCCCTTCCAAAGACAGATAATACGGTAAACTTACCCGCATTGACCGGCACAACCGTCAATAATGCCGATGCGGTATATCCATCCGGCATATTGGTTCCGCTATAAATCTCCGGCAATTTGACTGAGGTGGCGTTAACCGCAAGCAAGCCTGACGTCATTGTTACCGGATTATAAATGGCATAAATCCCGACGAACCCTTCATCAGGAACGGTTCCGGTATCCATTCCTCCAACGCCATTCTTTGCCAGATCGATCGTCTGCCTGAATAAACCTATTCGATATTGGTTTCCCCCCAGAGCAGTTCCAACAATAATCTCATCAGCAGTATATGTGGCACTGGAAGAAACGGAGGGAATATTCATCGTGGCATTGCGTGTCATGCCAATCACACCGGAAAATGCGCTCCTTACGCCCAAATTCTCGATAAATTGAGCTTTATCCACAATGTCTGCACCATTTTGAGCTTTAGCCAGTTTTCCGTCAGCCATGTTATCCACATACTGCCGACTGGCCAGCACCACCGCCGGGTCGATATTCAGCGATACCGCCTGCGCCTGACTAATAGCCACAATCATGCGCACCGTCTGCACGCGGCCCGATCCTTCCTGCATCTGTGGTTTATAGGTTTCCGGACAGTTGGCTACGGCAATCAAATTATCGTCCGCATCATACAAGCCGATTTCCCGCAGCCAGAATCCACCTTCATTCTCCGGGATCACTTGTTCGGCAATAATCTGATTGGCATTAGCAGGGTCGATGCTCAACGAATTAAGCGCGGCACGACGTTTTTCATTGATCAATTTAGTCTGGGTTGCGTCCGGCGTTGGCAATACACCACCACCATCCCCTACGCCCATCCGGGCGATTTCCAGTTGTTTTCCCAGTGCGATCGCATTAGCCAGCCTGTCTGCTCCCACTTGGGTAAGCAAGGCCGTATATTTCGTGCTCATAACATGTCTCATCAGAATTAGCGATAAAGGGGCCCATGCTCAGGCATGGAACACATACCGCCACACTTGTCGACACACGCTTTTCCAAGCGATTTTAACCCGTTGTGGCAGTATCGGACATTATGCTGACAGGCCAGCAACAGCGCACGCAGCGAGGGTTGGAACAGCGATAGCACAACAAACCCCGTTCAGTTTTTTATAACTATGGAGATCGGGAAAGTGAATGATGATTAGTAACATCATTGGTATGACAGAAATATCACTCCCCCAGAAAATAACCGGGCTGAAAATAGCAATTAAGTCAGCACTCATTATTATTTTTCAGACAAAACATGAAGAAAGGTGAAGGAGATAAGACATGAAAATGAATTTTTCATTTCTCTTCCTGGGGCTTATGGCAATAAGCCCCAGTCAGGCAAGCTCATTAACAACGGATAATAATGAAAAAAAACTTGAGGTTGGCTTTGGTAAACCGACCTACAGGCAAACACTGCACTACCGTAAACTCTATGAGAAAAAACCGTTCCCCGATGCAGAAATATTCTATTACGACAACGGTATTTATAAAATAATATCGCAAGGTGAAGAACATTATGGTGTTTACGTCATGCAGGGAAATTTTCAGGATCAAACCTATACCATCAGATATATCTCATTGCCTTCTGAAGACTGGGGGAAAAAGACTGCATTTCATCAACTCACATTCATTCATGGCGACAAAGAAAAGTATTTTATACAAAATGCGATCGTTGAAACGGGAGAGGCAATAGCACAACAGAATGGGACTTTTTCCCTGGAAGAGAACAAAATCAGTAATCCCATCACACAAAAATGGCATAAAAATTAGGACACACGTCATTCTGCAGAAAACGGATGGCTTACGATCAGGGCTGGATAGTCACACAATCCTATAGCTCGTCCAAAAAAAACCCCGCCATCAAGGCGGGGAAAAAGACAGGGATGGTGTCTATGGCAAGGAAAACAGGTTACTTCTTTAACACACTACTCTCGGCACTACTCTCACTACTCGGATCTCACTACTCGGAAAAACACGCTCTACATCGTTACGATCATTACTCGGTACTCTCATCCTGCCCCTGACGGGACAGTTCCAAATTCTGGCTCTGTGAACCGGACGCCGACATCCGCTGACGCACCGTCTGCATTGCCTGCTCATGTTTCTGGTTCAAAACCGATTTCTGCTCCGGCGTCAGCATGTTGTACATCTGGTTGCTCACCCGGGCGATCTCAACCTGACGTGCAATTTGCGCCTGGACCATTTTGGCGACCTGCGCTTGCACCGCCGGTGCATCAAATTTTTCTGCCGTTATCAGCTGATGCATAATCTCCACATCGTTAGCATCATAAGCGGGTTGTTCGTGGCGGACTTGCCGCATCAGATCACGCATTTGCTGGCGCTGATGTTCCGTCAACCTCACACCATCAAATATCCCTTGCTGACTCTCCGTGCGTTTCGTGGCAGAGTCATCGCGATAACAGTTGCCCAGTTCGGGGGCATTGTTTTCGGTGGATAAATTATTTTCGGTGGATAAATTCTCTTTGCCGGAAAACATGTTTTCAGTCGCCATCGCAGTACCGGTGACCAACATCAGCAGTGAAGTAAAAGATAACGTGATGATGGTGCCCCGCATCTCATGACCCCTCTGTGTTCACGCACGGCTTGCGTTGGTACGCTGTACTGGCTGGCTAATCAATGCACTCAGTCTAATTGCCTTGCTGCAAACATGCGTCAGACGATGTAAAACTACGTAAAGTCATGGAATAGCGGCGATCTATGACGTATTTTGCCCGTGGAGGTAGGTAAATCATGAATAAAATCCTGTTGGTTGATGACGATCGCGAGCTGACATCCCTGTTGCGGGAATTGCTCGAAATGGAAGGTTTTAACGTCGTTGTCGCCCATGACGGCGAACAGGCGTTAAGCGTACTGGATGACTCGGTTGACCTGTTATTGCTGGATATCATGATGCCGAAGAAAAACGGCATCGATACACTCAAGGAAGTGCGCCAACGCTACCAGACGCCGGTAATCATGCTTACCGCCCGCGGCAGCGAACTGGATCGCGTACTCGGTCTGGAACTGGGCGCAGATGACTATTTGCCGAAACCCTTTAACGACCGGGAACTGGTCGCCCGCATCCGCGCTATTCTGCGTCGTTCCAATTGGACGGACCAACAGCAGGCAGGCGAAGCCAGTGCGCCCACCATCGAGGTAGATGCGCTGCGGCTTAACCCCGGCCGTCAGGAAGCCAGCTTTGACAATGAAGTGCTGGATCTGACCGGTACGGAATTCACCCTGCTCTACCTGCTGGCGCAGCGGCTGGGCCAGGTCGTATCGCGCGAACATCTCAGTCAGGAAGTGTTGGGTAAACGCCTGACGCCGTTCGATCGCGCTATCGATATGCATATCTCCAACCTGCGGCGCAAGCTGCCTGAACGCAAAGATGGGTTGCCCTGGTTTAAAACCTTGCGCGGCAGAGGCTATCTGATGGTATCTACCGCATGATGCAGGTTGCCGTCGTATGATTAACAGCCTTACCGCCCGTATTTTCGCCATTTTCTGGCTGACGTTGGCACTCGTGCTGATGCTGGTGCTGATGCTGCCGAAACTGGACTCCCGGCAACTCACGCCGCTGCTGGAAAATGAACAGCGGCAGGGGCTCATGCTGGAACAGCATATTGAGGCTGAGCTGGCGAGCGACCCCGCCAATGATTTGCTGTGGTGGCGGCGTTTATTTCGCGTCATCGAAAAATGGGCGCCGCCCGGCCAGCGCCTGCTGCTGGTGACCAGCGAAGGACGTGTGATTGGCGCGCAGCGCAATGAAATGCAGATGGTGCGCAATTTCATCGGTCAATCCGACAGCGCTGATTTCCCGCAAAAGAAAAAATACGGTCGGCTGGAATTGCTGGGGCCGTTCGCCGTGCGCGATGGTGAAGACAGCTACCTGATGTACATGCTGCGCCCCGCCAGCAGCCCGCAATCCGATTTCATCAACCTGCTGTTCGACCGCCCACTGTTGCTGCTGATCGTCACCATGCTCACCAGCTCGCCGCTGCTGCTGTGGCTGGCCTGGAGCCTGGCAAAACCGGCGCGTAAGCTGAAGAATGCGGCCGATGAAGTCGCGCGCGGCAACCTGAAACAACATCCGGAGCTGGAATCCGGCCCGCACGAATTCCGTGCGACCGGCGCCAGCTTTAACCAAATGGTGAGCGCGCTGGAGCGGATGGTCACCGCGCAGCAGCGCCTGTTGTCCGACATTTCCCACGAGCTGCGTACGCCGCTGACCCGCCTGCAACTGGCTACCGCGCTGTTACGCCGCCGTCAGGGCGAAGGCAACGAACTTAACCGCATCGAAACCGAAACCCAGCGGCTTGATGGCATGATCAACGATTTGCTGGTGCTGTCGCGTAACCAGCATAAGAATGAATTGTTACGCGAAGAGTTGCGGGCGGATGAGCTATGGAACGATGTGCTGGATGACGCGCGCTTTGAAGCCGAGCAGGTGGGTAAAACACTGGACGTGTTATCGCCTCCCGGCCCCTGGCCGTTGTTCGGCAACCCCACCGCGCTCGACAGTGCGCTGGAAAATGTGGTGCGTAATGCACTGCGTTATTCGCACAGCCATATTACCGTATCGTTCTCGGTCGATGTTCAGGGCGTTACCATTGTGGTCGGCGATGACGGCCCCGGCGTCAGCCCGGAAGATCGGGAGCAAATTTTCCGGCCGTTCTACCGTACTGACGAAGCCCGCGACCGCGAATCCGGCGGAACAGGACTGGGGCTGGCCATCGTCGAAACGGCGCTGTCACAGCATCGCGGCTGGGCTAAAGCCGATGAAAGCCCGCTGGGTGGTTTACAGCTCACGTTATGGCTACCGCTCTATCAGCGTTAATGGATATTGCGCCTCACCCGGGCGCGGCATACCGCGCCCGGCGTCACATCCATACCGTCAATCAATTGAGTTTTTCCTCTGGTCGGGTAGAGTGTGAACCTGTGCCATGCGACAGCCGCGGGAAGCCGCCTCGGCTGCCTTGTGACAACCCGTTATCCCTTCAGTCATGCCTGCACATGTTTGATGGAATACGTTCTTGATGTTGCCTGACACCCTGCACAGGAAAAGGACATGAAAGGATTAGCCTTACTGGCTGGATTCGTCGCTACTCTGGTACAACTACCGGCGTATGCTTCCAGCGATGGTGTATGTGGTTTTTCCGATGCTGATTGCGGTATGCCCGCACTTCCTTATCTCTTGCCGGATAACGACACCCGCACCAATTTGATGTTGCTGCAAAGCAGCCGTAACCATATTCCGTTGCCGATACCCCAGCCCGAGCCGGATCAAACCCGCTCCCGCGTCGATCCGTTCACCGCATACCGCGTAATGGGGCTGGATGCAGCCGAAGAAAACAGCGACGACACGCAAATCGACCCTGTCGCCCCCGCCGACGATAAAGCCGACGAAGAAAATGCCTCGCTGCTGCAAAAAGCCGTCCAGTTGCATTTTTCCGATACCGAACTGGGCCAGTTGCGCGAAATGACGCCCGTCGATCTGGATGGCCGTTGGGTTTCCAACGACCTCACCACGCTGGAAAGCTTTTTCGATCTGCTGCTGGCAGATAAAACGCTCAATGATGCCCAACGCACGCAGCTAGCACAGGTGCGAATGAAAATGCTGTCCAGCGACTATAGCCTTGACGACGCGAAAACCGATCTGGCCGGCGTGCCGGAAACCGGCCATGCCGGCGAGTTACGCCGCTACCTGACGAGCGCCACGGCATTTTATGAAGGGCAGTTAGATCAAGCGGATAACGGCTTCCGGCAACTGCTGCAAGCCAGTCAGCCGTGGGTCGCGGAAACGGCTCGCTACATGCTGATTCGGGTGTCGATTAATCAGGCGATGAAAGACGCGCAGGACGAATACAACATGTTCGACCCCCGCAAGATGGATAAGGCCGCCGGGCAGCAGGCAATCCAACGTATCAACGACTACCTGAAACAGTACCCGCGAGGGAAATACGTCGACTCCGCTGAAGGTCTGTACCGCCGGGCTGAGTGGGTCAGCGGTGATACCGTTGCACTGGCCGGTCGTTTCAGCAAGGCGCTGGCGTCGGCCAAAAGCGTGAATCAATTGCAGGTCATCAGCAACGAAATCGACAACAAGTTGCTGGAAGACAACCGTTTTGTCGCCTCAGCCGATACGCCTGTCCTGATGCTGGTGCAGGACATCAAGCGCCTGCGCAGCCCCGACGGCTGGATGACGTTACCCGCGTTGACGCAAGAGGAGTTAACCCGCCAGCAACCGCTATTTGAAGCAGCAGGTATGCAGGATGCATTTAGCTATCTGCAGGCGGCGTTTCAGTACTACCAACTGCGCGACGACGCGGCGGTATTGAAAACGCTGCCGATGACCACGGCACAGGATATCTCCGATGTAACCGTATTCAGCAGCCAGGTGTTGCGTGGGCTGGCGATGCAACGGCAGAAACAGTGGGACGAAGCGGAAGCGCACTGGCGTCACCTGCTGATGCTGAAGACGACGTATACCCAGCAGCAATACCTGCAACTGGCACTGGCGCAAACGCTGGTGGACAGCGGTCATCCGGAGCGGGTATTTACACCGGAAAGCCCGGTCAAAAACCTGCGTTTCCGCTCCGCCATTCTGAAAGTCAGCGCCGATGCCGATTTATTGCACCGGCAGACCGGCCCTCAGCAAACGCCGGAAGAGCGGGCTATCGCCCTGCACACGCTGCTCACCAGGCAACTGACGCACCGCGATTACGCCGGTTTTCTCAAAGACAGTGCCCTGTTGAAAACCATCGCGCCGCTGAAAAGCACGGAAAATATGAGCTGGAACGAAGAGGATCTGACGGTATTCGGTTGGGACGGCAGTGACACCGAAGAGGGGTACGAATGCCCGACGTTGCAGGAAACGGTGACCACGCTGAGCCAGAACGCCAGGAATGCCCATGCCTTGAATTGCCTGGGCGAGTTCGTCCTGCGCACCGGCAACGGCGTCGGCTTCGACTGGGGTGAGAGCAACATGCTCAACGGGCTGACGGATGCCGCCGCCCACTATCCGGGCCAGGAGTTCAACCGTCTGGACAACTACATGCAGGTGATTGCCGACGCGAAAGCGCCGCCGGAAGATAAAAGCTATGCGCTCTACCGCGCTATCTATTGTTACGCGCCCGGCGGCTACAACGACTGCGGTTCTCAGGATATCGGCAAGGAAACGCGCAAGGCGTGGTTCCGGCAGCTCAAAACCGAGTTTAAAGGCAGTCAATGGGCACGGCAGCTCAAATACTATTGGTAGCCCGTTGTATGGTAGCCCGTTGTCGCGTTGTGCTGTTCGGTCTGCTGTGTCTGAGTTTCACGGCGTACAGCGCCACCGTCGATGCCGCCCGCTATCATGCTTTCTGGTTGTGGGCGGCGGTACAACCGCAGCCGGTGTTATCCCGGGCCGATACGCTCTACTTGCATCAAGGGGAAATCACCCGTCGACACGGTAAATCCGTGTTTCTGCGTCAGGGGATCCCGGTCAGTACGCTGCCGGTACGGCATCTTTGGCTGTCGTTTCGGGTGTCTGAGTTGCATATCGGGGAGCAGCAAGTGCAGCGCCTGCTGCATCTGCGCCAACGCTGGGTCGCCGCCGGCAATCAGGTTGAGGGCATCCAGATTGATTTCGACGCGAAGAGCTACAATCTGGCGAGTTACGTTGCCTTTTTACAGGCGCTGCGCCAGCAGTTGCCGCCCGGTTGTCGCCTGAGCGTCACCGGCCTGCTGGATTGGGCAAAAACCGGCGACGTCCGGCAACTCAATCGTCTGAGCGGCGTCGTGGATGAACTGGTAGTGCAAACCTATCAGGGGCGGCATACGGTGGACAATTACACCGCCTATCTGCCCGCACTGATGAACCTGACGTTACCGTTCCGCCTGGGGTTGGTACAACACGGCAAGTGGGACGAACAGTGGCAGCGACGGCTGATTGCATCGCCCTTTTACCGGGGTGAAGTGGTGTTCCTGCTTAATCCGATACCGGCGCGCCGCACCCCGATACTGCAACAACGCTAGCCCGCCCCCCTGCACGCGGCGGTGAAACGCGATGACATAAGCGGTAGATCAGCGGCGGCCGCCGAACCCATTCTGTCGCCAGGCTTCATAACTGATGATGGCCACCGAGTTGGACAAGTTCAGGCTGCGGCAATTCGGCTCCATCGGAATACGGATACGATTTTCAGGCGCAAAACCATTGCGAATTTCATCCGGCAGGCCGGCGGTTTCGGAGCCAAACAGCAGCACATCGCCCGGCTGATAGTCAGGTTCGTCATAAGGGCGGCTGCCTTTGGTGGTACAGGCGAAAATCCGCTGGCCTGCCACTGCTTGCAGAAAATCCTGATAGTTGCGGTGACGGCTGACATTCGCCAAATCGTGATAATCCAGCCCGGCGCGACGTAATTTTTTCTCTTCGAAATCAAAGCCAAGCGGCTCAATCAGGTGCAACGAGCAACCATTGTTGGCCGCCAGACGGATAATATTGCCGGTATTGGGTGCAATCTGTGGCTCATAGAGCGCAATATGGAACATGATAAGGTCAGGTACAAAAAAAGGTGGATGCCAGTATAGCCTATTCCGCTTCCGCGCCCCAGCCGCGGTCAGTACGACGAATCGTCCGATGTGTGGACGCAGGCAGGGACGACGCCCCGAATTAACCGCTAGAATAAAGCCATATCCGACAGCCGTTTCCCCCGGAGGAATCATGAAAATAATCGCTTCCCTGATGTTGCTGCTAAGCCTGCCGTTGCTGGCTCACGCCGCTACACAACCCATCTCGCCCCAGCAGCAGCAATTTGAAAACGGCATCAGCAGCCAGCAGCGGTTGTTGCAACAAATGCAGCAAAACCAGCAGTTCCAGCAGCAACTGTTAAATCAGGAAATCCAGCAGCGCAGCCGCGAACAGCAGCAGCAACTGCAACAGCAACTGGAACAGAATCGCCAGCGTATTCAACAGTCCGCGCCCGGCAATACCAACCGTTACTGATCCCTTCCCGTCACACCCGCCGCTCACCGCAGAATGACCGGCGGGTTACGAATAGCGTTATACCCGCACGCCCATCAGCGTCAGGATCAACGGCGTGGTAATCCCCGCCAGCGCGGTCGACATCAGCAGGCTGGCGGCGACCGGCCCGCCCAGCACATTAAACTGTCGGGACATCAGATAGATATTCACGCCCACCGCCATCGACCCCAGCAGCACCACCACACGCGTTTCCATCTCCGGCAGCCCCAGCGCCAGCGCCAGCCCCCACACCACCAGCGGCTGCACTACCAGCTTGATGAGACAAATAGCGACGCTGATTTGCCAGCCGTCGCGAATGCGGTATTCCGCCAGCCCCATCCCCAACGCTATCAGCGACAGCGGGACGGCGATTTGCCCCAACATGCCTATCGGCTTGTCCACCACGTCCGGCAGCGGCAGGCCGGTAAGGCTGTAAAACGTACCGGATAAAATGCCGATGATCAGCGGGTTCTTCAGCACGCCGACCGCCGTTTTGGTAAACCCCTGCATCGACAGCGACCCGTTGCGCGCCCACTCCACCGAGACGGTCACCAGTGTCCATAAAATCAAGCCATTGAACACCAGCACCAACGCCACGGACGGAACGGCCTGCGGGCCAAGCATCAGGGTGGCTATCGGCAGGCCGAGCATCACGTTGTTGGAGAAAATACCGCTGAGCGAAAACACCGAGCCGGAAACGCCGTCTAACCGAAACACCCGGCTGGCGATAATCCGTCCGAGCACGAACACGATAAGACAACTGCCGAAAAAGGCGATCAGCAGCCGGGCATCCACCGCCGGTCGTTTGGAGAAATCGCACATCATGCGGAACAGCATGGCGGGCAACGCCACCGAAAACACGAATTTGGTCAGCGCATCGGTCACCGTGGACGGCCAACGGCCGAAACGGATCAAGCCATACCCCAGCGCAATCAGCACAAACAGCGGCAGGGAAAGAAAAATCTGGTGCCAAAGAGAAACAATAAACGTGGGCATCGCCCTTCCTTAAAAAACGCGCAGCTCACCCGGGCGAAGGCTGATGGCTTGTCACGACGGCAAGGCGGCAAGCCCTACCGGGGAGCGGGCCGAGCGGCCCGGGGTCATACAGGAAACGCCTGACGAAACACGCCTGGTTTATCTTTCAGCGTGATTGCCGTCAGGAAAGGCGACATCCGCCGACGTTAATTAAATTGCGGTCCAATCAAATCTATCCGGTCGGTGCAGATGCAGTCAACGCCCCACTGTAACAGGGTACGCGCACGTTCAGGCTGGTTGACGGTATACACCAGAATGCGCAGCCCGGCGTCTTTCAACATCCTGACGCGCGCCTCATCCAGCAGTTGGTGGTTGAGGTGAATCGACACGCAACCCAGCCGCCCGGTCAGGGAACGCCAGTCATCCTCCCATTCGTCCAGCAGCAGGCCGCGCGGTAATTCCGGCGCCGCCCGCTGCGCGGCTTCCAATGCCGCTACCGAAAACGATGACAACAGCGGCGCGACAGGATGGTTTTGCCACAACTCGCGGGCAGCCATCGCCACCACGCGGCCGGTCTGATCGTCACAGCCGGTGGTTGGTTTGATCTCAATATTGGCCGCCATACCGTACTGCGCGCAACGCTTCGCCACTTCCGACAGCAACGGCAGGCGTTCGCCGTGAAACTGACGGCTGTACCAACTACCGGCGTCCAGCCCCACCAGTTTGTCCCACGGCAGCTCGCCCGCCACGCCCCAACCGTTGCTGGTGCGCTCCAGCGTGTCGTCGTGCAGCAGGAAAATCTGCCCATCCTGCGACAGCTTGGCGTCAAACTCGATCATCCGGTGACCGTGCTGCGCGCCGACATCAATCGCCGCCAGCGTGTTTTCCGGCGCCAGAGAGCCGCCGCCGCGGTGGGCGACGATAACAGGATAAAGCCAGTTCGGGGTCATGCTTCCATCCGTAATCCGCTTTGCGAATCAAATATATGCCAGGATACGGCCGGCAGAGTGAGCCACAGGGTTTCCCCCACCGCCGGACAATGCTCGTGCGACAGGCGCACCACGATATTCTGCCCCGCCCATGTGCCGTGCGCCAGATTATCCGCGCCCAGCAGCTCCAGCGTTTCCACCACCAGCGGCACGCCGCCGGTGTCGGCGGTGGACTGCAAAATGTGCTCCGGGCGCATCCCCAGCGTGACGGTGCGCCCCTGCCATTCCGGCTTCGCCACCGGTAGCGGCAGCGAGAAATCCGCCGACAGCTCGACCCGGCTACCGTCGGCGCTCACCTGCCCGGCCCACAGATTCATGGCGGGCGAGCCGATAAAACTGGCGACGAACAGCGACGCCGGTTTGCGGTAAATCTCCGCCGGTGCGCCGATCTGCTCCGCCACGCCTTTGTTCATCACAATGACGCGATGCGCCAGCGTCATCGCTTCCACTTGATCGTGGGTGACGTACAGGCTGGTGGTTTTCAGGCGTTTGTGCAGTTGTTGCAGTTCAAGGCGCATCTGCACCCGCAGCTTGGCGTCAAGGTTAGACAGCGGTTCGTCGAACAGGAACACCGCCGGCTCGCGCACAATGGCGCGCCCCATCGCCACGCGCTGGCGCTGGCCGCCGGACAACTCGCGCGGCTTGCGATGGAGCAACGGTTGCAGCTCCAGAATCCGCGCCGCTTCTTCCACTCGCTGCTGAATCTGCACTTTACCGAAACCACGGATTTTCAGGCCGTAGGCCATGTTGTCGTAAACACTCATATGCGGGTAGAGCGCGTAATTCTGGAACACCATCGCGATACCGCGATCTTTGGGCTCCTTGTCGGTAACGCGTTCGTCGCCGATGTAAATATCGCCGCTGGTGGTCTGCTCCAGACCGGCCACCATGCGCAGCAGGGTCGATTTGCCGCAGCCGGACGGGCCGACCATCACCACGAATTCGCCGTCCGCCACGTCGAGGTCAATCGGCCGAATCACCTGGGTTTTGCCGTCGTAGGATTTGGTGACGGCCTGAAGTTTTAAACATGCCATAAGGTTCTATTTCTCACTATCAACCAGACCACGAACAAACCAGCGTTGCATCAGCAACACCACCAACAGCGGCGGCAGCATCGTCATCAGCATCGCCGCCATCACCTGATGCCAGGGCGTGGCGGTATCGCCGGTGGCGATCATGCTCTGGATCCCGGCGACCGCCGTGCCCAAATGAGGGTCGTTGACGATCAATAGCGGCCACAGATACTGGTTCCAGCCGTAGATAAACGTGATGACAAACAGCGCCGCCAGATTGGTTTTGGACAGCGGCAGCACCATGTCGAAGAAAAAACGCATCGGGCTGGCGCCGTCGATACGCGCCGCCTCCAGCAGTTCGTTCGGCAGCGTCATGAAGAACTGTCGGAACAGAAATGTGGCGGTGGCGGACGCCATGACCGGCAACGTCAGCCCGACATAACTATTGGTCATATTGAGGTGCGAAATCACCTCGACCGTCGGGAAAATACGCACTTCCACCGGCAACATCAGGGTGGAAAAGATCATCCAGAAAAACAGATTCCGACACGGAAAACGGAAATAGACGATGGCGAAAGCCGACAGCATCGACACGCTGATTTTGCCGACGGTGATCGTCAGCGCCATGACAAAGCTGTTAAACAGCATCAGGCCGAACGGCGCGCTGTTGTTGTCGCCCACGCCATGCCGCCAGATATAGGTCATGTTTTCCCACAGGTGCCCGCCGGGGATAAGCTGCATCGGCACCTGCGACATCTGCTCCTGGCTCAGGGTGGCGGCGACGAACGCCACATACAGCGGGAACAGCACCATCAGAATAGCGACCGCCAGCATGGCGTGGCTGAAGAAATCCAGCCCGCGGCGATTTTCAATCATGCGGCTCCCTGTGATTGCAAACCGGCTCATTGATAGTTCACCTTACGCTCGACAAAGCGGAACTGGACAACCGTCAGCACGGTCACCACCAGCATCAGCACCACCGACTGCGCCGCCGAGCTGGAGAGGTCAAGACCGGCGAACCCTTCACGGTAGATTTTATAGATAAGCGTGGTGGTGGCCTGAACCGGTCCGCCGCCGGTCGCGGCGTCGATCACCGGGAAGGTGTCGAAGAAGGCGTAAGTCAGATTGACCACCAGCAGGAAAAAACTCACCGGTGAAATCAGCGGCAGCACCAGATTGAAAAAACGGCGCACCGGGCCGGCGCCATCAATCGCCGCCGCTTCGATCAACGAACGGGGAATGGACTGCAACGCCGCGAGGAAAAACAGGAAGTTATAGCTGATTTGCTTCCAGACCGACGCCAATACCACCAGAAACATCGCCTGACCGCTGTGTTGTGCGTGGTTCCAGTCGTAATCCCACTGGTGCAATAGCCAGGTAATCAGCCCCAGGCCGGGGTTGAACAGAAACATCCACAGCACCGCCGCCACCGCCGGCGCCACTGCATAAGGCAGAATCAGCAACGTCTGGTACAGGCGGCTAAAGCGCAGGGTGTAATCCACCAGCGCCGCCAGAAACAGCGACACGATCAGCCCCGAGGCCGCCACCAGAAAACTGAACAGCAGCGTGGTGTAAAACGAACCGAGGTAATAGCTGTCGTGGAACAGGTTGGTGAAGTTATCCAGCCCGACAAACTGACTGGAAAGGCCGAACGGGTCCACGCTCTGCACCGAATACCAGAGCGCCTGCCCGGCGGGCCAGAGGAAGAAGATCACCGTGATGGCCAGTTGCGGCAGCACCAGCAGGTAAGGCAACAGGCTGCGGCCAAAAACCGGACGGGAAGCAGTCATGCACAAGGCTCTCAGAAAACAGAATGCTCAGAAAACAGGGTTCTCAGGAAAAAACAGGGATGGCCGAATCCCTTCGGCCCGGAATAAGTTACTTGTTCGCCTGTTCAAAGCGACGCAGCAGTACGTTACCGCGTTCCACAGCGGCATCCAGCGCCTGCTGCGGGGTCTTTTTGCCGGTCCAGACGCTTTCCAGCTCTTCGTCCACGATGGTACGAATCTGCGGCATATTGCCCAGACGTAACCCCTTGGTGAACGGTAGCGGTGCCTTATTCAACATCTGACGGGTGGCGATGTCCGCGCCGGGGTTCTTGTCATAGAAACCCTGCTGTTTGGTCAGCTCGTAAGCGGCGGTGGTGATCGGCAGATAACCGGTCTTCTGGTGCCACTCGGCGGCGATTTCCGGCGTAGACAGGAACTGCATGAACTCAGCGACACCTTTATAGGTTGCGGCGTCTTTACCGCTCATCACCCACAGGCTGGCGCCGCCGATAATGGCGTTCTGCGGCGCGCCTTTCACGTCGGCGTCATACGGCATCATCGCCACGCCGTAGTTGAATTTGGCGTACTGACGAATATTGGCCAGCGAACCGGATGACGCGGTGGTCATGGCGCAGTCGCCGTTATAGAACTTCTCGGTCGGTTCGTCTTTACGGCCGTAGTAGGTGAAATCCCCTTTCTTGTTCATGTCTTCCAGCATCTGAATATGCCTGACCTGAACCGGCTTATTGAACTCCAGTACCGCATCAAAACCGTCGAAACCGTTGTTTTTAGTGGCGATCGGCAGGCCGTGCCAGGCGCTGAAGTTTTCAATCTGAATCCAGCCCTGCCAGCCGCTGGCGTAGCCGCACTTCATGCCGGACGCGCGCAGTTTAGCGGTGTACTCGGCCATCTGCTGCCAGGTTTTCGGCGGCTGCTCCGGGTCCAGCCCGGCTTTTTTAAAGGCGTCTTTGTTGTAATACAGCACCGGCGTAGAGCTGTTGAACGGCTGAGACAGCAGGTGCCCGGTTTTGGCATCGGTGTAGTAACCGGAAACGGTCGGCACGAAGATCGTCTCATCGTACGGCACACCAGCGTCTTTGAAGACCTGGTATACCGGTTTGATAGCCTTACTGGCCATCATGGTGGCGGTGCCGACTTCATACACTTGCAGGATAGCCGGGGCGTTGCCGCTGCGAAATGCCGCAATACCCGCCGCCAGACTCTGCTCGTAGTTGCCTTTGTACACCGGCACGATTTTGACGTCGCTGTGTGTCTGGTTGAAACGGTCAGCCAGAGAATTAACGGTCTTACCCAGTTCCCCTTCCATCGAATGCCAGAACGGGATTTCGGTAACCGCCTGCGCCTGTGCGCCGGTGGCTAACGCCATAATGACGACGGCGGCGGTTTTACGGATAGCGTGCTGAAACATGCTGTCTCCTGAGATCATTGAGGGGCGACATGGTGAGCGCTATGAGCGAAAAAGCGCGTTTTATGTTCGGCAGGTAACATGACATGCCCGGATGACAGAAAAATAACTACGACATGACAGCCCGATGACAATGCATACGATTGCACTGACGGGCGAGACGTGAGGATGACCGTACTGAAAATATGATTTTATTAATTTAAATCATTACCTTACATTAAATGTGTATTGGCGGCGGCCCGTTGGTGCCGTGCGCATCCGGAGCATGGCCGTTGATACCCGAGCAGGCGGCAAGAGGAAGGGGGAGCAAACAGCATTCAACAGTGGCGCCGCGGCGGAAATAGCCTGAAAAATGGCGGCCAGTCAGGGAAATATTACAGTGGGCCTCCAGCATTATTAAAACACCGTTTTTATTTGAACGTAATTGATAGCAACAGCGATTAATTAAGCAAAAAAACATCACCATAAGTCATAAAATGGTGTTTTTATGACAGCACGCACATTATATTCGACAAATAAATTTATATTCCTTAATCTATATTGTTATCGAATGACGGGTAATTTTATATCTTGTTATTTCATCGATTTACTTATCGATTTTAAACAATCTTGTTACCGGATTTCATAAACCGTTATCTTTCTATTTATTTAGAAATTATACGTCATTAACAGGAGATTAATCGGTCAATGCGAAAATTTATTCATATGGAATAGAACTAATCCAAATTATACATCTGTAGAACTATTTTATTTACCTCCCGGACGAGGTCCAAAATGAATGCATGGAATACACGACGTTAAGGACATCTATGAACGCGCTAAAAAAAATGAAGCTGGGCACCATGCTAAGTGCAGGATTCGCCCTGGTCATCGTGATCGGTTTGCTGGTAGCGACATTTGGTCGAACCCAACTGGTGGGGTTAGGTGACGACATCGATCATCTCTCTGCGACCACCCTCACCAACATGATGTTGATTCAGGAAGCCAAAACCGGCTTCGATACCAATTCCCGTCTGGTGCGCAATATCGCACTGAGTAACGATACCTCGCGCATCGCCAGTGAAAAGCAGCAGATCGACCGGCAGATCGCCCGTAATACCGAAGTGCTGAAACAACTCTCGGAACGGCTGGATACGCCGGAAACGCGCGATCAGCTCAATCAACTGACGCTGGCGCGCCCGGCTTATCTGCAAGCCTTCAATAAAGCGGTCGCGCTGGGGATGTCCGATCAGCCGGAACAGCGCAATCAGGCGCGTGAGCTGATTCTCAATGACATGCAAACCGCTCAAAACGGCGTGTTCAAAGCGCTGGACAACATGCTCGACTTTCAAAAGAAAGTCACCATGAGCGTGGTGTCGGAGTCGATGCATAATGCCCGCGCCGACGGCACGGTCATGCTGGCGCTGGCGCTGGCCGCGGCGGTACTCGGCGCGCTGACCGCCTGGCTTATCACCCGTACGGTCAAAGGACAACTGGGCGGCGAGCCGGCTTATGCCGCCGCAGTGGCGCAGCAAATTTCCGATGGTAATCTGGCCTTTCGGGTCGAACTGCGCGACGGCGATACGAAGAGCGTGCTGGCGGCCATGAACGACATGCGGGAAAAACTGGGGCAAATCGTCACCCAGGTGCGCCAGAGCAGCGAATCCATTGCGACCGGCGCCAGTGAAATCGCCGCCGGCAGTACCGACCTGAGCCAACGTACCGAAGAGCAGGCCGCCAGTCTGCAGCAAACCGCCGCCTCCATGGAGCAAATGAGCCAGACCATCCGCCAGAACGGCGATACCGTGCGTACCGCCACCACGCTGGCGCAATCAGCCAGTTCAACCGCCGCCAAAGGCGGCGAAGCCGTCGGCAACATCGTCCGAACCATGGAAGATATCTCCGCCAGTTCGTACAAAATTGGCGACATTATCAGCGTTATCGACGGCATCGCCTTCCAGACCAACATCCTGGCGCTCAACGCCGCGGTGGAAGCGGCCCGCGCCGGCGAACAGGGCCGCGGCTTTGCCGTTGTAGCGGGTGAAGTGCGGAATCTGGCGCAACGCTCCGCCTCCGCCGCCAAAGAAATCAAAGAATTGATTACTGCCAGCGTCGAAAAAGTGGAAATGGGATCAGCGCAGGTGAGCGAAGCCGGTTCCACTATCGACGAACTGGTGAAGCAGGCGCGCCACGTGGCGGATTTGATCGGCGAAATAGGCGTGACCACCCATGAGCAGGAATCCGGTATTTCGCAGATTAATGATGCGGTAAACCAGCTTGATCAGGTCACGCAGCAGAACGCCGCGCTGGTGGAAGAGTCGGCCAGCGCCGCCGACAGCCTGAGCGATCAGGCGGCAAAACTGGTGGAGCTCATGAGCGTCTTCACGACCCAGCATACGGTTAATCACCAACCGCCTACCCTGCAAAGACCGGGGATCGCACCGAAAAAATCGATGCCGTCCAGGCTGGCGTTGGCGAACGACGCCGGCAGCAGTAACTGGGAACAGTTCTAAATTCACCTCACCGCCACGGCAACGTGGCGGTATTCTTTCAACACATACCGCTCGTCACCTGTCTTATTTCAACTTATACCCGTCATACTTCAAGTTGCAGGTGCGTTGGCTTTATTACTCGGCCCATCCCTGGGCCTCGCCCTACGGGCCGCAGCGAGCTGCGTTCAAATCTGCTCCCGGCAGATTTGTCGTTCACCCGAATCACTTACCTGAGTAAGCTCATCGGGATGAAATGAGAGACATCCTGTCTCTCACCAGAGGCCAGCCTTTGGCTGGTCAAATTCGTTCCCGACGAATTTGTCTCTCTCTTGCCGCGTTACAAGGCTCTATGAGCCTTGCCCTGAAGGGCCAACGCGTTGCGTTGTTCAAAACGCAACGCGTTTTGTCCTGCAACTCGAATTATTTTGGGTATAAACACACTTTTTTTGAAAAATCCCCTTCATGGTTTAAAAGTCGTCAGCCAATATAAAGTCACGCACATAACTATTATTAATAATCGCTATTCGAGACAATAAAAAACCAACGGCAATACGTTGATAATAAAAACAAAAAATAAAAATTACAATCAGGTAATTTTTTTCGGCTCTTAAGATATAACAAATATTCATCGATTAGATTAATTCCCTACATCACAAATAACCTGGCATTTTTGATGCCCGTATTTATACCCTCAATAATTCGACAAGCGGGAAAGCAAACAGCGCACCGGCAATCGAGAAATGACAGGGATATAAGCACCAGCTTGTTGTGATGAAAAATAACATTCGGGGGATAATCCATGAGTATTCTGAAGAATATGAAACTTGCCACCATGCTTGGCGCCGGTTTCGCCATCGTACTGGTCATCAGCTTTTTTGTTTCTGGGTATGGTCAACTGCAATTACGGCAACAAAGCAGCAATATCAATACGTTGGCTCACGACCAACTGGAAGGATTATTGCTGGTGCAGGAGCTGAAAGATAACCTGAACATCCTTGCCATTTCGGTACGCAACCTGACGCTGTTTACCGCACCGGACCAGGTGGCACAGGAAAAACAACTGATTACCAAAACCATTGCGCGAAACGGCGACATTATTAAACGCATCGGTGAACTGGCAAATTCGCCAAAAGAAAAAACGTTATTTGATGGCATCAATCAAGTTCGGCCCGCTAGTCTGGCCGCCACACAAAAAGCGATTGCGTTCAGCCAGGAAAATAAGCTGGATGAAGCCAAAGCCGTGATCATGAATGAAGTGAAACCCGCGCAGGAAAATTACTTCAAAGCCATCGGTGATATGGTGAGTTACCAGAAAAGCGATACCCGCCGCTCGGCTGACGATGCCGGCCAGTCTGCCAATTTCGCCGGCGTCCTGATGCTGGTACTCACCGGCCTATCTACCGTACTGGGTATTGCGATCGCCTGGGCGATTACCCGCCGCATCAAAAAACTGCTGGGCGGTGAACCGGCATACGCTTCCGATATCGCGCGTCAAATTGCCGGTGGTAACCTGACTATCAATGTCGAGCTGCAAGCAGGCGATAGCTCCAGCCTGCTGGCTGTTATGGAGGATATGCGCGCCAGACTGCGCGGAATTGTGCAGCAGGTACATGATAGCAGTTCGTCTATTTCCACCGGCTCCCGCGAAATTGCTATCGGCAGCAACGACCTGAGCCGTCGCACCGAAGAACAGGCCGCCAGCGTGCAGGAAACCGCCGCCTCGATGGAGCAAATCAGCCAGACTATCCGCCAGAATGGCGACACGGTGCGCGAAGCGGCTCAGCTCGCCACCGCCGCCAGCCAGACGGCGACGAAAGGCAACGACGTGGTACACAATGTTATCAATACCATGGACGACATCAGCACCAGTTCCCGCAAGATTGGCGATATCATTACCGTGATTGACGGCATCGCCTTCCAGACCAATATTCTGGCGCTCAATGCCGCGGTGGAAGCCGCCCGCGCCGGCGAACAGGGCCGTGGTTTCGCCGTCGTCGCCGGTGAAGTGCGCTCACTGGCGCAACGTTCCGCGTCCGCGGCGCGCGAAATTAAAGAACTCATCACCACCAGCATGGAAAAAGTGGAAAGCGGCTCCAGACTGGTAGCGCATGCCGGTGAAACCATGTCCGATATCGTCACCCAGGCCCAGCATGTTGCCGATTTGATTAGCGAAATCGGCGTCACCACCCAGGAACAGGAATCGGGCATTTCGCAAATCAATCAGGCGATTACCCAAATGGACAGCATCACCCAGCAAAACGCCGCGCTGGTTGAAGAGTCTGCCAGTGCGGCTGATAGTCTGAGCGAGCAGGCCGAAAAACTGGTGGAACTGATGGGCGTATTCACCATTGGGCACACGTCGGCAACACCGCCGCCTCGTCGGCAGAGTCACCCGGCACCCGCCTTGAAAAAACCCGCCGCGGCACCCAGAGCTGCGCTGGCCAGCAAAGCCAATAACAACGACTGGGAACAATTCTGACGTTTCGTCATCCCCCACCAACCGCCACGACAACGTGGCGGTTTTTTATTCCCTTCGCCGATAACGCCCCCACCGCCCCAGGAAAACATCATAAAGCCGTCACCGCATCAGTCATGCATGAAGAATGGCATTATTCAGGATGAGTTTATTTTTATACCACCACAAATATCATGCCTTTTTGCCACCTATACCCTAAATGATTCGAGTTGCGGAACAACGCGCCACATCGCAGGCACCATGTTTCCCTCATGCATACGTGCCAATCGCTCCATAATGATTAACAATGTCAATTACTTTAGCGGATGACATTTTTATCATGTAATCAATAGCCTATTTTTATTTCGCTCGTTCTTCCGCATGTTGTCACGGTAAACGAGGCGCATACATTTTGTTAAAAAGTTAATTAACTAAAAAATCATTTCTTCACGTAACGATAACAGGTTGAGATCAATTGGTGATGGGCTGTTTCGGTGGTGGCTTGCTGCCGGCGCCCATCATTAACCCATACACACAGTTCGCCTCACACCAGGGATGCGAAGCTACTTATGACGGCAATACCTAAATAGAAAAGGCACATGATGCAGATACTAAAAAATATGAAGCTCGGCGCTATGCTCGGATCCGGTTTTATACTGGTGATTCTGATCGGTTTTATCGTCGCGATTTTCGGGCGCAGCCAGCTGATTCATGTGGGCAATAATCTGGATTACCTGTCCAATATTCGCCTGAATAACCTGATTGCCATGCAGGATATTAAAGACAATCTGAATGCGGCGGCTCGCATTATTCGGGAAAGCGCGATACAAACCGACGCGACCCACCTCGCTCAGGGAAAACACGAACTCGAACAGCTTATCGACCGCAACAATACGTTGCTCCAGTTGCTGGATGAAAAACTGAAGCTGAAAAAGTCACGTGAATTGCTGGCGCAGGTCAATCAGGCGCGCCCGCCCTATTCCGCTGCGGTGCGAAAAGTCATGGATTTGAGTCTCACCGGCCAGCAGGAACAAGCCCGTGCGTTGATTCTGGGCGATCTGCTGACGACGCAAACGACGCTGTTCAACGCGATGGACACCATGATCACCGAACACAAGAATGATACCGTTGCCATGTCCCAGCGTTTCATGGACGATGCCCGCGACTCCGGCACCCTGCTATTGATTGTCACCGCCATCAGCGCACTGCTGGCGGTGGTCGTCGCCTGGCTGATTACCCGCCGGGTCAAGACGTTGCTGGGCGGCGAGCCGGCCTATGCTTCACATATCGCCCAGCAGGTCGCGCAGGGTGATTTATCGGTGGATGTCGCGCTGCAAACCGATGATCGCAATAGCCTGCTGGCCGCGATGCGCACCATGCGCGACAGCCTCAGCCATATCGTCAATCAGGTCCGCCAAAGCAGCGAATCCATCGCCGCCGGGTCGCAGCAAATCGCTATCGGGAATGCCGATCTCAGCCAGCGCACGGAAGAGCAAGCCGCCAGTCTGCAACAAACCGCCGCGTCGATGGAGCAGATTAGCCAGACCATCCGCCAGAACGGTGAAACGGTGCGTGAAGCCGCCCAGCTCGCCACCACCGCCAGCCAGACCGCCGCTAAAGGCAGTGATGTGGTGAGCGCCGTTATCCACACCATGGAAGAGATTACCAACAGTTCGCGTAAAATCGGCGATATTATCAGCGTTATCGACGGCATCGCCTTTCAGACCAATATTCTGGCGCTGAATGCGGCGGTGGAAGCCGCTCGTGCCGGCGAACAGGGCCGTGGCTTCGCGGTGGTAGCCGGAGAAGTGCGTTCGCTGGCGCAGCGCTCCGCCTCTGCCGCCAGAGAAATCAAAGAACTGATCACCGAAAGTATGGAAAAAGTGGAAAGCGGCTCGCAGCGTGTCGGCCATGCCGGCGTCACCATGCAGGAGATTGTTGCTCAGGCTCGCCACGTCGCTGACCTAATCAGGGAAATAGGCGTCACCACCAGCGAACAGGAATCCGGCATCGGCCAGATCCATCAAGCCGTCAGCCAGCTCGATCAGGTCACCCAACAGAACGCCGCACTGGTAGAACAATCCGCCGACGCCGCCGACAGTCTGAACGCTCAGGCCAGTCATCTGGTGCAGTTGATGAATGTGTTCATCCTCGCCGGTCATGCTGGCCAGACTCAGCGCACATCGCATAACAACGGTGCCTTACGCCTGGCGTTGGCGTCACGCTAACCACCGCATAAGCGGCATGTCGACCACATCATCGGGGAGGCGGAAAACATGCCGGCTCCCCGAATCATTGCGCGCACGTAGCGGCAGTCTGACCATTAAACCTGCACATCAATCGATATCTGGCCTGCGGCATTAGCCGTCAGGTCAATGCTGATGTCTGCTCCGCCTTGAGTCATGCTCATCTCCTGAGCCGTCTTCTCGGTATCGGCAAGCGCCTGGTTGATCGCCTGCATGTACTTCTGGGCTTCCTGGTCGCCGTTTCTGACTGCATTTTTTACCATCGCAAGCAGCGATTTCAGCTCGCGCACGGCATCCTGCACCGATTTTGCGTCCTCCCGACGCTGCGACGTACCGCTCCCCCGTTCACTGAGCGCCGCCGCCACATTCTGCCAGTGCTCCGCTTCCTGCGCAGAGGCGTCTTCACCGTTTTTTGCCGCCGACGCCGCACCGCCGGCATCTTCCCCTCTATCGAATCCGGCAGAAGTATTATCACTCACCGCGGCATCGGCCATAGCGCCGGAAAGTCCGGAGGTATCGCCGTCGTTTTCTGCTGCAACGCCTGAGGCATTTTCTCCTCCCGCCCCGCCTGCCGTAACGGCCGCTGCCATACCGCCCCCGCCGCCTTCGTTCAATGTGTTCGCCGCCTGACCCAGTTCTCTGGCCAACTGGCGGATTTCGCGCATTATACCGGGCGGCACCGCCTGACCGGCCAGCGACAGCAGCATCATCTTCAGCATCTGGATACGTCGCTTGATTTGCTCAATCCGCCCGCGCGCCAAATCCTGGTCGGCGTTGTCGAGCTTGCTCATATTAACCCGCATCGCGGCATCAATACGCTTACGCACCTCGTCGCTGAATTGCACCAGCACAGAGGTGAACGACTGCTGCTCGCGGGATGTATCAGCTTCGGTGCCGGCCTGCGCCGTGCCAGCGTCACTATCGGTTCCTGCATACGGCGCTGACGAGCCCGCAACAGTACGGTTGAAAGAAATGGGAGATGTCATGCGAAGTCCTGTGCCGTGTCTGTCATGATCCATCAGTAAAAATTAAGCATGGGTGCCATCAGACACCCTCAGGCAGAATTTTTCTGACATATATTGAAACATAACGGCACCACACCCGCCGTCTTTAGGCCCGATGGATTCACAACCGGTCAGACGCCGCCAAAAACCACTTAATATATTGATATTAAAATAAAAATACCGAGTGATTTTTACAAATAACCCAGGTAGGTATCTCTCCCTCGGCCATACAAAAATTTGCGATTAGACAAAACACCATTCTCCACACATAGTTAAGCCATCAGCTGAAGAAATAACCATCACGGAAGTGACATTCAGCCCAACGGCATCCATCAGGATGACACTTTACGCTGATCCCCACACTTTTCTGCCCTCCATCGTGTAGTTATGCGTGTGACGGCTCAACACCAGTGCAAACGCTTATTCAACAAGCGTGACAGCAAGCGATGTAACCGTGTTTTTTATCACGGGTAACACTCTATTTCTGACACTTAGAGCCATTTAATGGACCATGGCTCCGGGGGGTGTTTTCTCTGAAATACCTGGTATCCGCTCGATGCCTGTATGAAAAAACATGGTGGACGTTAACGGGTATGCCGGCATCTGCACGACCAACAGGCCGCTATATACCTTCATTCTGGCTAAGACCGTTGCATCACACAGGCAGGGGATATTATGAACACTCTCAATAACATGAAATTGAGCACCATGCTCGCTTCCAGCTTCGCCATCGTCATACTGATTGGCTTTATCGTTGCGGGATTCGGCCGCATACAGCTCTGGCAGTTAAGCAGCAACATTCATGATTTATCAGACAACAGGGTGCCTAAACTGATCATGATGGAGACCTATCAAAGCAACATCATGACGGTATCCAACGCGGCGCGCGATTTAGTGTTGTCATCTGACCCGTTACAGAAGCAAGCGGAAAAACAGCGGATTGATGAGGCGGTTGCCAACAGCACAGCCCTGCTTCAGCGCTACAACACAGTGACGGCCTCATCCGAAGCGAAGGCGCTATTAAAAGCACTGGAAGATGCACGGCCAGCCGCCATCACCGCGCTGAAAAAAGTGATTGAGCTTGGCCTTGCTAACCGCACTGAAGAAGCCAGAAACGTCATTCTCAACGACTTTAAACCGGCACAGGTTAAGCTGATGGGGGCAATCGACGACATCATCATCTACCAAAAGAATAAAACCAATGAGTTAGCTGCCGGTTCGGTAGAACTGGCTAGCGATTCGGGCAACATCATGTTTTTGTTGACCATGATGGCGCTAGTATTAGGCAGCCTGATTGCCTGGTTCATTACCCGACAGGTAAAAGGTAAGCTCGGCGGCGAACCGGCTGAAGCGGCGTATATCGCACAGCAAATCGCGCAGGGCAATCTGGCCATCAACATCGCACTGAAAGAAAACGACACCCGCAGCGTGCTGGCCGCTATTGAGGTAATGCGCCAGAATTTATGCCACATCGTTGATCAGGTGCGCCAGAGCAGTTATTCCATCGCGCTGGGTTCGAATGAAATCGCTAGTGGCACCAGTGATTTGAGCCAACGCACCGAGGAGCAAGCCGCCAGCCTGCAACAAACGGCGGCGTCAATGGAGCAGATCAGCAATGCCGTTACTCACAATGTTGAGATAGTCAAACACGTCACCGACCTGGCCAATACCGCGACGCAAACCGCGCAAACCGGTAATGAGATGTTCAGCCAGGTCATCACGATGATGAACGATATCAGGAGCAGTTCGCAAAAAATTGTCGATATTATTCAATTCATTAACAGTATTGCTTTTCAAACCAACATTCTGGCGTTAAACGCCGGCGTGGAAGCGGCACGGGCAGGAGAAGAAGGGAAAGGCTTTGCGGTCGTCGCCCATGAAGTACGCTCACTGGCGCAGCACTCCGCCAGCGCCGCCCACGACATCAACACCCTGATTACCGAAAGTGTACAAAAAATTGCGGCAGGCGCGGAGCTCGTTACTCACGCCGGCGGCACGATGGGCAATATTCTGGAACAAACGCGTCAGGTTGCTCACTTAATTAATGAAATCAGCCTCTCGACCAGCGAACAGCAACTGGGTATTTCGCAAATCAATACGGCGGTCGCCCAGCTTGATCAGGTCACGCATCAAAACGCCGCACTGGTGCAGGAATCCGCCACCGCGACAGACAGCCTCAGCAGCCAGGCCACACATCTGGTTGATTTGATTAAAGTGTTTATCGTCGAAGACATGATTTCCCGCCAGCGACTCGATATGGTCACACAGGATCAGGTCGTCAATATGGACAGCAATCAGGTGATTATGCACTGAATCCGGTAAGTCCCAGCGCGGTTTAGACCTTGATGGCTGGGTCAACCGCGATGGCTTGCCATTGCAGGAAGTGTCATCCTGACCGCTGCCAGACGGCAGCGGTCATCATCGTTTGAGGTATCCGGTTACAGCGCGCGACGCAGGCGGGCGACCGCCTCGTGCATCTGCTCTTCAGTCGCGGTAGCGAACGACAGGCGCAACGTTGACTGGTCCGGCTTATCGGCGAAGAAGAACTCGCCGGGCACGAACACCACGCCTTGCGCCAGCGTTTTTTGCAGCCAGGCGGTGGTATCGAACGGCTGCCGGAAACGCGCCCACAGGAACATGCCGCCTTTCGGCTGATTGAAGCTAATCACATCGCCCAGCTCACTAGCCATGAGTTCAGACAACAGTTCGCCTTTCCGGCGGTAAGCCTGACGAATCTTGTCAATCTGTGCCGGTAAACGCCCGGTTCCCAGGTAGTATTCGACGATAGTCTGCGACAGCGAGCTGGCGTGCAGGTCGGCGGCCTGTTTGATAATCGCCACATTATGCAGCAACCATTCAGGCAGAATCGCCCAGCCTAAACGCAACCCCGGCGCCAGAACTTTAGAGAACGATGAGGTATAGATCACACGGTCGGCGTGTCCGGCCTCTTTCGCCAGTTGATAAAGGGTGGCGTGGCGTTCTTCGGTGAAACGCAGTTCGCCGTACGGGTCGTCTTCCACGATCAGAAAATCGTGGCGGGCGGCCAGTGCCACCAGTTGACGGCGACGCGCCTCGCTCAGGGTCACGCCGCTCGGGTTACCGAAGTTCGGCACCAGATAGACGCCCTTGATACGCGTGGTTTCCAGCAGGGTAGCCAACTCGTCCACCACCATGCCGTTTTCGTCAGACGACACCGACATCACCTGCGCTTCCGCCAGTTCCAGCGTTTGCAGCGCCGCCAGATAGGTCGGGCGTTCCACCACAAAAATATCCTGCGGATTGGTGGTGGCGCGCATCACCAGATCCAGCGCCTGCTGGGAACCGGCCGTCACCACGATGTCCTGCGCCTGCGTGAGCACGCCACGCAGCGCGCACAACTCGGCGATACGCTCGCGCAGCAGCGGGCTGCCTTCGGTCAGGCCATACTGAAACGCCGATTTCGGCTGCTCAGTAATCGCCAGTTGGGTCGCTTCATTCAGTCCCTGGAAATCAAACAACGCATCAGAAGGAATGCCGCCCGCCAACGAAATCACGCCGTCCATTTTGCTGTGCTTGAGCAATTCACGAATCGCGGAGCTTTTCAGGCGCGCCATGCGCTGCGCCAGTAACCCATCCGTTGACATGTCGAATCTCACTTATTTTTTGAAAGGATGATAGAAAAACGGGCCGATGGAATTCGGCCCGGAAAGATTTTAACCGCCAAGGTAGGCAGAACGCACGGCTTCGTTAGCTAACAAAGCATCACCGGTGTCTTCCAGCACCACACGGCCGTTTTCCAGCACGTAGCCGCGATCCGCCAGACGCAACGCCTGATTGGCGTTCTGCTCCACCAGAAAGATGGTCATGCCTTCTTCGCGCAACTGCGCGATGGTGTCGAAAATCTGCAAAATGATGATCGGCGCCAGCCCCAGCGAGGGTTCGTCCAGCAACAGCAAGCGCGGCTGGCTCATCAGCGCACGGCCGATAGCCAGCATTTGCTGTTCGCCGCCGGACATCGTGCCGGCGCGCTGGGCACGGCGCTCATACAACCGCGGGAACAAGTCGTACACGCGCACAATGCGTTCCTGATACTGTTCGCGGCTGGCGAAGAACCCGCCCATCGCCAGGTTCTCTTCCACCGTCATGCGGGAAAATACCCGGCGGCCTTCCGGCACGATGGCGATGGCTTCACGCATGATGCGCGCCGTCTGCCAGTCGGTAATGTCTTTGCCGTCGAACACGATAGACCCTTGCGAGGCGCGCGGCTCGCCGCACAGTGTGCCCAACAGGGTGGTTTTACCCGCACCGTTGGCGCCAATCAGCGTCACGATTTCGCCCTGATTGATATGCAGGCTGACCTGATGCAGCGCCTGAATTTTGCCGTAGTGCGCAGAAACCTGATTCAATGACAACATAACGTTTTATCCTTCACCCAGATACGCACGGATCACATCCGGGTTGTTACGAATTTCAGCCGGAGTGCCGTTCGCCAGCGGCGTGCCCTGATTCACCACGTAAATCCGGTCCGAAATACCCATCACCAGCTTCATGTCGTGCTCGATCAACAGCACGGAAACCTGGTGATTGCCGCGCAGGTCGATAATCAGTTCGTTAAGCTCTTCCGTCTCTTTCGGGTTCAGGCCGGCGGCCGGTTCATCCAGCATCAGCAGTTCCGGACGGGTCACCATGCAGCGGGCGATCTCCAACCGACGCTGCTGACCATACGCCAGATTCCCCGCCTGACGGTTCGCCAGATCGAGCAAACCCACCCGATCCAGCCAAACCGCGGCGCGCTGCCGGGCATCGGCTTCGGCGCGGCGAAAGCCCGGCGTTTTTAACAGACCGGCGAACACACCGCTCTTGAGGTGCTGATGTTGCGCCACCAGCAGGTTCTCAATCACCGTCATTTCACGGAACAGGCGCACGTGCTGGAAGGTACGCACTACGCCCATGCGGGCAATCTGCTGTCCCGGCAAGCCTTCCAGATGCTGGGAGCGCAGCAAAATGGTGCCGCCGGTGGGGCGGTAGAAACCGGTCAAACAGTTGAATACCGTGGTTTTACCCGCGCCGTTGGGGCCGATCAGCGACACGATCTCGCCCTGGTGCAAATCCAGCTCGACGTTGTTGACCGCCAGCAGGCCGCCGAAGCGCATCATCAGGCCCCGGACCGACAATAATGGCTGCGTACTCATGCCTGCTCTTCCTTCTTCTCAACCTGCAACTTGATCTGCGTACGCTTCATCGGCAGCAACCCCTGTGGACGCCAAATCATCATCAGTACCATCAGGGCGCCCAGCAGCAACATGCTGTATTCGTTCAGGTCACGCATCAACTCACGCGATACCACCAGCAGAATGGCCGCCAGAACCACCGCAAACTGCGAGCCCATTCCGCCCAGCACCACAATCGCCAGCACAAAAGCCGACTCCACAAAGGTGAAGGATTCCGGGCTGACGAACCCCTGACGGGCGGCGAATAGCGTACCGGCGAAACCGGCGAACGCGGCGCTGATGGTAAACGCGGTCAGCTTGATTTTGGTTGGGCTCAGGCCCAGCGAACGGCAGGCGATTTCGTCTTCACGCAGCGCTTCCCAGGCTCGGCCCAGCGGCATACGCAGCAAACGGTTGATGACGAACAGCGTCAGCATCACCAGCAACAACGCCACCATGTACAGGAAAATGATGCGGTCGCTCGGGTCATAGTTCAGGCCAAAGAAATGGTGAAAGGTATCCCAGCCGCCTTCGCGCGGGGCACGGTTAAACTCCAGCCCGAAGAACGTCGGCTTTGGAATCTGGCTGATACCGTTCGGCCCACCGGTAAAACCGGTGTTATTCAGCAGCAGAATACGCACGATTTCGCCAAACCCGAGGGTGACGATCGCCAGATAGTCGCCGCGCAAGCGCAACACCGGGAAACCCAGCAGGAAACCGGACAGCGCCGCCGTCAGGCCCGCCAGCGGCAGACACTGCCAGAAGCCAAGGCCATAGTAGTGGCTCAACAGCGCGTAGGTGTAAGCGCCGATAGCGTAGAAGCCGCCGTATCCCAGCACCAGCAGACCGGACAACCCCACCACCACGTTCAGGCCGAGGCCCAGAATGATGTAAATCATGGTCAGCGTGGCGATATCCACCGTACCGCGCGACACCACGAACGGCCAGACCACCGCGACGATAACCAACGCCAGCGCCAGCAGTTTCTGTCGCGGCGTACTGCCGTCAAAACCCGGCAGCACAAAACCGGGTCCGGAGACTTTCTTTGCCCCTTGCGCCAGCGCCGGGCGCAGCAGTTGAAACAGGAATACCAGCGCGCAGGCGGCGATAATCCACATCCAGCGTAGTTTTTCCGCGCCGTGCACCACCAGCCGGGTCCCATCCAGACTCAGTTGCATCCCCATCAGGAATGTGGCCAGCACCAGCAGTACCAGCGCCGAGACCACGGCATTAACCAGCGTGTGCAGTTTCATACTTTCTCCACCTCCGGACGGCCCAGAATCCCGGTCGGCATCACCAACAGCACCCCAATCAACAGCGCGAAGGAGACCACATCTTTATATTCGGTGCTGAGGTAGGCGGAGGTCAGCGACTCGGCAATCCCCAGAATCAGACCGCCGATCATCGCCCCCGGAATACTGCCGATACCGCCCAGCACCGCAGCGGTAAACGCTTTCATACCGGCCATGAAACCGATATAGGGGTTAATCACGCCATAGAACTGGCCCAGCAGTACCCCGGCCACCGCCGCCATCACGGCGCCGATGACGAAAGTCAGCGAAATCACTCGGTCGGTGCTGATGCCCAGCAGGCTGGCCATTTTCAGGTCTTCCGCGCAAGCGCGGCAGGCGCGCCCCATACGGGAATAGCGGATAAACAGCGTCAGCGCCAGCATCGCCAGAAAGGTGACTACCCAGATGGTGAGCTGCATGGAAGAGAGCGTCGCCGCGAAGCCGTTGCTTTCGCCCAACACCCACTGGCCGTGGATCAGGCTCGGCAACGCCACGTCGCGCGACCCTTGCGTCAGGCTGACGTAGTTCTGCAGGAAAATCGACATACCGATGGCGGAAATCAGCGCGATCAGTCGCTTGGAATTACGCACCGGTTTGTAGGCGACGCGTTCGATGCTCCAGCCATAGGCGCTGGAGATCACCACCGCCGCGATGAACGCGACGCTAATCAACAGCCAGCCGGCATCGATGCCCATCATCATCAGTGCGGCAATCACGATAAAAGAAACATAGCTACCGATCATGTAGACCTCGCCGTGGGCGAAGTTAATCATGCCGATAATGCCGTAAACCATGGTGTAGCCAATGGCGATCAGCGCATAAGTGCTGCCCAACGTCACGCCGTTGAACATCTGCTGAAGGAAATAGAGGAACTGCTCGGACATACCTTAACCTTAGATATTGCCCCCGCAGCCTGACGGCTGAGGGGGCATCGGTATTGGGAGTAATACGGGTACGGTCAATTACTTCGCAGAAGAAGAAGTACCGTCTGCGTGCCACTCGAATACGCCAAATTCAAACCCTTTCAGGTCGCCTTTTTCGTCCCAGCTCAGCGGGCCCATTACCGTATCCGCCGACTTGGCTTTCAGGTCGGCCGCCAGTTTGGCCGGCTCGGTGCTGCCGGTACGCTGCATCGCGGTAGTGAGCGACTGCAACGCGGCGTAGGTCGTCCATACGAATGGGCCGGTCGGGTCCAGTTTCCTGGCTTTCAGCGCATCGACGATCGGTTGGTTGGTCGGCACCTGGTCATAACGCTTCGGCAGCGTCACCAGCATACCTTCAGACGCCGCGCCCGCGATGTTGGACAGCGACGAGTTACCCACGCCTTCCGGTCCCATGAACTTGGTGGTCAGGCCGGCTGCGCGCGCCTGACGCAGAATCTGCCCCATTTCCGGGTAGTAGCCGCCAAAGTAGACGAAATCGACGTTCTCTTTCTTCAAGCGCGCCACCAGCGTGGAGAAGTCTTTATCCCCGGCGGTTACCCCTTCGAACAACACCACATTCGCATTGGCTTTTTTCAGGCTATCCTGCACGGCGCGAGCCAGCCCTTCGCCATACTGCTGCTTGTCGTGCACCACGGCGATACGCTGCGGTTTAACGTGCTCCAGAATATATTTCGCCGCGGTCGGGCCCTGATCGGAATCCAGACCGGTGGTGCGCATAATCAGTTTGTAGCCGCGGGTGGTCAGGTCAGGCGCGGTGGCTGCCGGTGTAATCATCAGCACGCCTTCATCTTCGTAAATGTCGGATGCAGGCTGAGTGGACGACGAGCACAGGTGACCAATCACATAGTGAATACCTTCGTTAATCACCTTGTTGGCGACGGCAACGGCCTGTTTCGGGTCGCACGCGTCATCGAATTCCACACCCACCAGTTTGTTACCGTTAACGCCGCCTTTGGCGTTAATGTCGGCGATGGCCTGACGCGCACCGGTAAACTCCATGTCGCCGTACTGCGCTACCGGGCCGGACATCGCACCGACGATCGCCACTTTGATATCCGCCGCATTCGCCGCGTGGCCCATTGCTGCAACCAGGCACCCCATCAGTAATGCGTTACCTTTGCTTAATTTCATCCGTTTTACCCCATCTGTCATTTTTAGATATTGCTATAATTATTGTCGTTAGCCGTTATTGTTCGCACTTTTTCATACGGAATAACGATTTAGACTCTACTATAAGCAATAGTTTGTAATAAGGCTTTATTATTCATAATATTAAACAGGAGTTTTATGCTGTAAATCAACTGTAATTCTCAGTAAAACACGGCGTAAACAGCATAAAATACCATCTTTAAAATTTGATTTTTGCTTCATAAATAGTCAGTTATGCTGGTTTTAACACCAAAGAATAATTAATTACTCGAAAAATTAATGACAGAGAAACCTTTTTCGCTGTTAACCGTACAGAAAAAGTTACACAACCCTTTTTCTACAAGATCACTACAATATTCTTAAGAATCAACAGGAGTACCCGCGTATGAGACTCTCGGTTGAACGCCTCACAACAATTAACGAACAGGACAGGCACGATCTGGCTTTCATTTGGCCCCACCAGAATTTCGACGCACTGGAGCGTGACCTGAACCATGATCACCGCCTGTTTGTCGCCCGCTTTAACGGCCATCTGCTGGCAGGGGTGATTGTCGAAATCGACAGTAACAGCGACAGCGCAGAGTTAACCGACCTGCAAGTCAGAACCTCCACCCGGCGGCATGGCGTCGGCAAATATTTGCTGGAAGAAGTGCTGCGTGCCTGCCCCGATGTGAAAGAGTGGTGGCTGGACGCCGCCGACCATGCCTTGGTCAGCGAAGCCGTAATGGATAAGTTTATGCAATCCTGCGGTTTTTACCCGGTGTCCGGCGGCTGGGAATATATCGTTAATCAGGAAGGGAAATAAGCAAAGAAGGAAAGTAGTGGCATGCCCCAGGACGTGGCGATACAAACCTGGGGTATAAAACAGAACGACCGGGCGGCTTGTGGCTGTCCCGGTCGTTCATCGTTCAGGTTAAATCACGTGGTAAATCCGGCCGGCATTACGCCTCGATAGCCGCACGCAATTTCTTCATAGCGTTCTTCTCTAGCTGGCGCACACGCTCGGCAGACACACCGTAATGATCCGCAAGTTCCTGCAACGTAGACTTATTGTCATCATCCAGCCAGCGAGCACGGATAATATGCTGGCTGCGTTCGTCCAGCCCTTCCAGCGCATAGGCCAGTTTATCCGCGGCGTGGGTTTCCCAGTTGTCCTCTTCAATGCCATCGGCAAAGTCGGAAGACTTATCCTGCAGATAGAGCATCGGCGCCATCGGTTGACCCGGCTGCGCGTCATCTTCCGGCGACGGATCAAACGTCATATCCTGCGCCGCCATACGGGATTCCATTTCACGGACATCTTTGCTGGTCACACCCAGCTCACGCGCCACCATTTCCACTTCGTCCTGATTAAACCAGCCAAGGCGCTGTTTAGTCTTACGCAAGTTGAAGAACAGTTTACGCTGCGCTTTCGTCGTCGCTACCTTCACGATACGCCAGTTGCGCAGTACGTACTCGTGGATTTCAGCTTTAATCCAGTGTACGGCAAACGACACCAGACGAACGCCGACATCAGGGTTAAAGCGGCGCACGGCTTTCATCAGGCCGATATTGCCTTCCTGAATCAAATCCGCCTGCGGCAAGCCATACCCCGAATAATTACGGGCAACATGAATAACAAAACGCAGATGCGAAAGAATCAGCTGCTTGGCGGCGTCCAGATCCCCGTGATAATGCAGCCGTTCGGCCAGCGCCCGCTCTTCCTCCGCCGTCAGCATCGGATAGGCATTGGCGGCACGGATGTACCCTTCCAGACTGCCTTGGGGAACTAAGGCGAAAGTTTGCATATCTTTGGTCATTCCACCCCTCTCAATCTACCATTCATAACGTTGCACATCATCGGATAGCATACCGGTATTTGTTGCACATTCTGTGCCTAAAAATTCAATCTGTGCCTAAACAGGGTTTAGGAGCCAGCACCGGTTTAGAGTGTGACGGACTGCACAAGTTCCACTATTTTTAACCATCTTATTTTTCATATCAAGATGGTGAAGAACAGGTGCAGTGGTGTGACGAAATATACGAGGAAAGCGAGCGTTGAAGGCATTGGCAATCACAATATCAGCAATACGCTTCCCCCGAAGTCGCCAGCCGACACGAGGGAAAAGTATACCAGAAAACGTCGGTACCGGACGGTGATACAGACTATTCCGGTGTAAAACGGCGTAAATGTTGTACCGTCGCCAGCCAGGCGGCCAGCCAGCCAATCATCGCGGCAATCAGAACCAGCAATAGCGCTTCGTCCCAGCTCAGCCCACGCACCGTAAAAGTGGTGCCGAATACCGCCGCCACCTGTGCCGCCGCGCCCGCCAGTTTCCAGACCAGCGCTTGCGACAGGATCAACGACAGCACCGCGCCGCAAAAGCCGAGCAACGCGCCGCCATGCAGGAAGGGCCGCAGAATGAAACCGTCCGTCGCGCCAATCAGCTTCATCACATTGATGGTTTCGCGACGGCTGAAAATACTGAGTCGCACACTGTTGCCGATCACCAAAAATACCGCGACCACCATCAGAATACCGATCGTCGCCGCTATCTGGCCCACCAGCCCGGTCAACGCCACCAGACGAGAGAACCAGCTATCGTCCATGCGTACCTCGCTCACCCCCTGAATCGCGGCGATGCGATCACGCAGCGTATTGAGCGTCTGGTTATTTTGAAAACCCAGCTTCGGTGAGACGACCGCCACCGCCGGCAGCGGATTTTCCTCCAGCATATCCAGCGCACCGCCGAAACCAGACCAGTTGCGGAATTCCCCCATCGCCTCGCTGCGGGACAGATAGTTCACCTTATCCACCCCCTCTTCCGCCTTGATTTTGCCAATCACCGCTTCGGCGGCGTTATCATCCAGCGATTTGTCCAGATATACCGTCAGTTGCGGCGTGGGATACCACTGCGACGCCGCCTGACTGACGTTTTTCCACACCAGATAACAGATGCTCGGCAACGTCAGCGAGATGGCAATCACCATGATGGTCAACAACGTCGCCAGCGGTTGACGCAACATGTCGCGCAGCGTATTGGCCCAGGCATAACGCCACTGTTCCTGCCAGCCGCCTTGCAGAGCCCGAGTTTTGCTACCGGGCCGCTGCGCACGGGAATTACTCGCCATCGTGACCTCCCAGCATGCGCCCTTGCGATAACGTCAGCACTCGATAATGGCGGCGGGCGATAAGCCCGGTGTCGTGCGTCGCCATCAACACCGTAACGCCCACGCGATTAAACTCCTCAAACAGGCGCAGAATGCCTTCGGACAACGCATCATCCAAATTGCCGGTCGGCTCGTCCGCCAGCAATACCGCCGGTTTGTTCACCACCGCCCGGGCAATGCCCACACGTTGCTGCTCACCGCCGGAGAGCTGAATCGGGTAGCTGCGCGCCTTGTCGAGTAACCCGACTTTATCCAGCGCCGCCGACACGCGGCGGCGGATATCCTCGGCACTGGCACCGGAGATAATCAGCGGCATGGCGACGTTTTCATACACCGTGCGATCCATCAGCAAATGATGATCCTGAAAGATCATGCCGATCTGCCGACGCAGAAACGGTACCTCGCGTTTCTTCAGGCGACTGATATCGTGACCGCCAAACAGGATGTGGCCCGCGCTCGGGCGTTCAATCCCGCAAATCAGCTTCAGCAGGGTACTTTTCCCTGCGCCAGAGTGACCAGTCAGAAAGACCATCTCGGCCGGGCGGATATGAAAATCCACCCCCTGCAACGCCTGGCGACCGCCGAGATAGGCTTTGCTGACCTGCTCAAACCGAATCATCCGTTTTAATCCTCACGGGCGAACAAGGCTTCAATAAAATCATCCGCCTTGAACGGCCTCAAATCATCGATACTTTCCCCCACCCCAATGTAGCGGATGGGAATGCCGAACTGATCGGCGATGGCGAAGATCACGCCGCCCTTGGCGGTGCCGTCCAGTTTAGTCAACGTGATGCCGCTCAACCCGACCGCTTCATTAAACAGTTTGGCCTGGCTAACCGCGTTTTGACCGGTGCTGGCATCCAGCGTCAACATCACTTCATGCGGCGCGTCTTCATCCAGCTTCTTCATGACGCGCACAATCTTCTTCAGTTCTTCCATCAGGTGCGCTTTGTTTTGCAGACGCCCCGCGGTATCGGCAATCAGCACGTCGATGCCACGCGCTTTGGCGGCCTGCAACGCATCAAAAATGACCGAGGCGGAATCCGCGCCGGTGTGCTGCGCCACCACCGGCACATTGTTGCGCTGGCCCCATACCTGCAACTGCTCTACCGCCGCCGCACGGAACGTGTCGCCCGCCGCCAGCATCACCGATTTACCTTGCGCCTGATACTGACGCGCCAGTTTGCCGATGGTGGTGGTTTTCCCCACCCCGTTGACGCCGATCATCAGAATGACGAACGGCGTTTTACTGTCGATAGCCAGCGGCGCGTCCACTTTCGCCAGAATGTCGCTCATTTCCGCCTTCAGCAACGCGATCAGCGCTTCGGCGTCTTTCAGTTGTTTGCGGCTGGCATGTTCGGTCAATCGGGCGATAATTTTCCGGGTAGTTTCGACGCCAACGTCGGCGATCAGCAACTGTTCTTCCAGCTCGTCAAACAGATCGTCGTCGATTTTCTTGCCGCGAAACAGACCGACAAACCCAGAACCCAGATTCTGGCGGGTTTTTATGAGGCTGCGCTTGAGGCGGGCGAAAAAGCCTTCTTTGGTCGGGCGCTCCTGCTCCTGCGACACCACCGGCGCAGCCGGAACACCCGCGGCTACAGGCTCGGACTCGACATCATCGTCCGCGTCGGTGTCCGACGTTCCAGTATCCGCTTGCGATTCAGTGACGGGGGCGAACGCCGTTTCCGGCACGGCCTCGGCCACCTGCACCGGTGTTTCCGGTAGATCGACCGGTACCGCGGCCTCAGCCGGTTGTGATTCGGGCGACGTCGTTTCCGCGGTTTCAGCCGGCGCACCGCCCTGTACCGATTGTTCCGGCGCGACGTCGTCTATCTTCTGTGCCGATTCCGGAGCCGCGGGCGTTGCTTCATCCGCCGTTTGCGTCGCTTCCGGCACCGGTTGCGATTGTTCGGTTTTCTCTTCGTCCTGACGCCCTAACCCCAGCCAGGAAAAAAATCCGCGCTTTTTCTCTTTCGCCATCGTGTAATTGCGCTCCTGCCACCCAGTGCGGCTGATCAATAACCAATGCAGTCAATAAAACAATGAGTTTAACACTTTCCCGCCGCCAGCAACACGCGCCGCTCCCCCGGGTAGAGTGACAATCTCCGTAACCAGGTGTGTCAAACACCAGACAAATCCCCGAATTTGACGGATTTTTCCGCGTCGCCTCCCATTAACTGCATCTTTACATTTGCTACACCGGCCGCCGCCGTTAGAATAACGCCTCATAAAATCCGGCGGGCCGCCGTCGGTGCCCCATTTCAGCAAAATACAGGTTATGGCAAAACATCAAGCGACATCCGCGCCCGGTCAAATCCGCATTATCGGCGGTCAGTGGCGCGGCAGAAAACTCCCCGTGCCGGACAGCCCCGGCTTACGCCCCACCACCGACCGCGTCCGCGAAACCCTGTTCAACTGGCTCGCTCCGGTCATTCAGCAGTCGCGCTGTCTGGACTGTTTTGCCGGCAGCGGCGCGCTGGGTCTGGAGGCGCTGTCACGCTCGGCCGCTCACGCCACGCTACTGGAAGCCGAACGCAATGTGGCGCGCCAACTCGCGCAGAATCTGTCGCTGCTGCGTGCCGATAATGCCGACGTGGTGAATACCGATACGCTGCAATGGCTGGCTAAGCCGGCGTCCCCTCTCCCTTTCGACGTGGTGTTTCTCGACCCGCCGTTTCGCCGCGGCCTGTTGGATGACACGCTGCGGTTGCTGGAAGACGGCAATTGGCTGGCGGCGGAAGCCTGGATTTATATCGAAACCGAGGCGGAAAACCGTATGTTGGCTATTCCGCCTACCTGGACGCTGCACCGCGAGAAAACCGCCGGTCAGGTGTCCTACCGTCTTTATATCCGTCATGCGTCTGATGCGACTCCCGGAGGCAACGATGAGCATTTGGATTAATCTTGGCCGACTGCTGATGCTGGGCATATGGGGGTTCTTGATTCTGAACCTGATTCATCCTTTTCCCCGCCCGCTGAACATTTTCATGGTGCTGGCGATGGGATTCATGCTGTTGATGCACGGCGTGCAATTTCTGCTGCTGAAAGCCAGCCAGCCCAAAGACGCGCCGCCGCTCAGCGGGCTACTGCAATTGCGCATCTTTCTGTTCGGGGTGTTCGAATTACTGGACTGGCAGCGAAAACAACCGGTGCCGCCGCGTAAAAAACGCTAGCGGAAAACCGTTCATCGGCAGGGAAACGGCGGCGCGGCAGGCGCCACCGGATAGCCTAGGTTTTTTTACCCGGCAGCTAGTTTTTTTTACCCGGCAGATAGGGAAAATGGGTGACGTTATCGCCCAGTTCTGAAATACGGGCGCTATCGCGATCACGTTCGGTGACCGCATCAATGCGGATAACGGCCTGCAGTGGAATATAGCTGCGGCCAACGCCGGCAAACTCCGTTTTCAGCTTCTCCGTGGTGGGATCAACCAGTACCGCTGATTGGTTGTCGAAAACGAAATCGGCAATTTCAATAAATCCGAACAGATTGCTCTGCACCAGCTCACGCACATACAGCTGATAGTTCTTACCGTTATTAATGAACTGGATACGATAAAGTAAGGGTTCATTGCTCATTAAAAGTTCGTCTCCCCCGACAAGTTGTCAGGCATCATCATTTCGTCACAAAAACTGGCCGCTAACATAGCATGAAGCCCGCCGCCTCTCCACCGGCAAGCCGGCCGGTATCACACATCACGCCGACCTCAAACTCAGGATTTGCCTATACTGAGAACCAGTCCCGCCAGGCATAATCGACACAGGCCGTTAAACGCGCTGGCGGGGCGACAATCCCGGCCATCAGGGCGCAGGTTGTCCGCCATACGCCGGAACGGCGCTCGATTCATCACTCTGGATTCATCACCTTGAAGGACACGCTATGCTCTGGTCTTTTATTGCCGTCTTTTTTTCCGGTTGGTTGTATGTCGACGCCAGTTATCGCGGCCCGGTCTGGCAACGCTGGTTGTTTAAACCCGTCACCCTGCTATTGATGATGCTGATGGTCTGGCAAACGCCTCAGCTCGGCATCCCCGGCTATCTGGTGGTCTTGGGGCTGGCGACCACGCTGGTCGGCGACGCGCTGTTACAGCTCTCCGGCGATCGGCTGCGGTTTGCACTGGCGGCTTATTTGGCCGCACACGTGCTTTACACCGTCAGTTTTTTCGTCTCACAGCCTTCGCTGGGGTTCTTCTGGCCGCTGCCGCTGGCACTGGTTCTTCTGTCGGCGCTGCTGCTCGCGCTGTTGTGGTCACGGCTAAAAGCCGAGCGCCTGACGGTCACGGCGTTGGTGCTGGTGACTGCCTTTATGGCATGGGTGGCAGGGGATCACTATTTTGCACTGGGCAACGCCGCCAACTTCTCGTTACTGGCAGGCGCGCTGCTGTTATTTATCGGTCACGCTATCTGGCTGGTAAACCACTTTCGCGTTAACTTTCGCGCGTATCAGGCATTGATGGCTATCTGTTACTTTGGCGGTCATTTTCTGATAGTCCGCTCGCTTTACGTCTGACGCCGATAGCCCCACAAGTTCGCAAGGCGCTCCCGGATTGCTACGCCCCTTTGCGCAGCAGGTAGCGATACGGCGGTCGCTCGGTCATTTGCGCCAGCAACTCATGCTCCATATAACGGCAAAAACCGGGAATATCACGGGTGGTGGCCGGATCATCGGCGATAATCAGCAGCGTTTGCCCGGTTTCCATCTGGCGCACGGTTTTGCGCACCATCATTACCGGTTCAGGACAACGCAGCCCCTGTGCATCCAGCGTATGGTCCGGATTGGCGAAAATATCGGTCATTCAGTGTCTCATGATGATTGTCGAACGCAGTGCGGCGTAGTTTACCCTTCCCGCAAGGGGGTGCAAGCCGTCAGGCGGCGATTAATTATTACACATGAAATCATACGTCCGCGAACCATTGCAAAGCTACAACAACGCGGTATGATGCCGACACGTTAGCGTTAAAAAGACGCATATACCCGAAATAACCCGAATTGCAGCACGGCGCAAGCCGCATGGATATCTGGCCGCTGACCGCTGTCGGCCACCAGGATGAATCAAGCCGGCCAAAGCAACTGTAACTTGAAGTATGACGGGTATGACGAGGCAATTTGTCTGGGTTCCCTCACCCCAATAACCAAAAAAAGGTCATACTATGTTTCAATTCTCCGCACAACAGCGGCTGACGGCGCTGTGCTGGTTATCGCTCTTCCATATTCTGGTGATTATCTCCAGTAACTATCTGGTTCAGCTGCCCATTACGCTTTTCGGCTTTCATACCACCTGGGGTGCCTTTACCTTCCCGTTTATCTTTCTGGCGTCCGATTTAACGGTACGCATTTTCGGCGCTCCGCTGGCACGCCGCATTATCCTGACCGTGATGGTGCCGGCGCTGATCGCGTCGTATCTGGTTTCATCGCTGTTTTATAAAGGTGAATGGCAGGGGTTCGGCGCGCTGAGCCAGGTGAACCCGATAGTCGCGCGTATCGCCGCCGCCAGCCTGATGGCGTATGTATTGGGCCAGATTCTCGACGTACATGTTTTTAACCGCCTGCGCCAGCTCAAAGCCTGGTGGGTGGCTCCGGCCGCTTCCGCCGTGCTCGGCAACCTTAGCGATACCGTCGCGTTCTTTTTTATCGCCTTCTATCGCAGCACGGACCCATTCATGGCGACCCACTGGATGGAAATCGCTACGGTGGATTATTTCTTTAAGATCGCCATTAATCTGATTTTCTTCCTGCCGATGTACGGCGTACTGCTGAATATGTTGCTGCGCCGTCTGAGCCAGGCGGGAAGCTCGCCGTACCAGGATCAGACCGCATGATACGCTTTTTATTCAAAACGGATTTTCCCGCCCATAAACGGGTTTCGGAATAACCGGAAAAATTGCCTGCCCCAGCCTGATTCGAGCGTAAGACAGGAATCGTAATCACAAAACGCTTGTTTTTACGTCTCGAATCAGGTGCCATAGCGCCACTTCTGTTTTTGTTCGTGATAAAGAAAGGATACCCATGCCAAACTTAGCGAAATATATCGGTATTGGTCTGCTGGCCGCCACGCTGGCCGCCTGCGACGGCAACAGCGATAAGAAGGCCAACGCGCCGGCCGCCAACCCAACGGCAGAGAAAGCCACCTCGCAGAATGTGTCCCTGCTTTCCGGTAAATTAAGCTTTACGCTGCCGGATGGCCTGAGCGATCAAAGCGGAAAATTAGGCAATCAGAACAACAACATGCATGTCTATGCCGATCAAAGCGGCCAGAAAGCCATCATCGTGATTGTCGGTGATGATACGGCGCTGGATCTGCCGGCATTAGGTCAACGGCTGGAACAGCAACAACGCGGACGCGACGCCAGCCTTCAGGTACTGGGCAACAAGACCGCCGAGATCAACGGCCATCAGATTCAACAACTCGATAGCGTGATGACCAGCGACGGGCAGAAAGCGTTCTCGTCTATCGTGCTGGCTAAGGTGGATAGTCGCCTGCTGACGCTGCAAATCACGCTGCCGGCGAACAATCTGCAGCAAGCGCAGGCCGATGCAGGCAAGGTCATCAGCACACTGAAGCTGAACTGATTTCATTCAATGCCTGAGCCCCCCGCCGCGCCGATAACGGCTGACGGCGGGAACTCACTCATCCTGCCGCCACGTCTTGCCCGCCACGCTGATATAGCCGCAAAGTCAGCAATAACCCTATCAACGCCAATCCTGCGGCAGCCAGATAAATCGCATTGATATCGGTATAGGCCATCATAATGCCGGCGACCGGCCCAACCACACCCAACGACAAATCAAGAAAGATAGTATAAGTCGCCAGCGCGCTGCCCTGATTCTGCGCGGACACCGCCTTGACCGCCACCACGCCCAGCGCCGGAAACACCAGCGAAAACCCGGCGCCGGCGAAAAAGGCGCCCACTTCCGCCATCAGCGGGTGAGACGCCAGCCATATCAACAGCAAACCGGCGCTTTCCACCAGAAAGCAGGCCAGCGCCACCCGCAAGCCGCCAAAACGATTAATGACATTCGGGAACAACAGACGGGTGCCGACAAAAGCACAACTGAACACACTCAGGGTCAGCGCGGCGCCCTCCCACTGGCGGCCGGCGTAAAACAAGGTGATAAACGTCGAAATCACGCCAAACCCGGCGGACGCCAGCGACAGAATCACGCCGTACAGCCACACTTTGCCGAGTACTTCGCGAAACGGCAGCTTCTTGCCCGGCGTTACCTTCACTGCCGGGCGAGGTAACGCCAGCAACATTGCCATACCGGCCACCAGCACGACGACCAACGCCAGCAGCGACAAACCGCCGAGATGGTAAATCCACACCCCCAGCGGAGCGCCAATCGCCATTGCGCCGTAGGTCGCCACGCCGTTCCACGAAATCACCCGGCCAATATGTAACGACCCAACCACACCGACGCCCCACAACGTTGCGCCGGTGCCGGCAAAACTCTGCCCGATGCCCAAAATCAAACGTCCGATACACAGCAATGCTAGCGCCAGTATCGGTGAGCCGTCGCTCCAGGCAGCCAGTGCATAGAACACACCGCTCAGCACACTCCCCGCCAACCCGAACACCACCACCTGTTTTGGCCCTTTTTCATCGGCATGACGACCGGCTCGCGGGCGGCTGATCAGAGTAGAAAAATACTGCAAGCTGATGACCAGACCGGCCCAGAATGCACTGAACCCAAGGCGCTCATGCACATAGCCCGGCAATACCGCCAGCGGCAACCCGATATTCAGGTAGCTGGCAAAGTTAAACATCACCACGGACAGGATGCGCAGGTTCAGGCGTAAGCCGCCGGGAGAGGGCTTGGGCGGCACGGACGGTGTGGAAACAGGCATGGCGAATCGGCTCGCTTACAGGTCGCGTCGACAAGCGAACGCGGCGGACAATGTTAAGATTCCGAGTATAAACAAGACATTTGTGTCTTTCAGCATCAATCAGCCGATAGGCCGTCTTTACACATTTACCGACAGTTCGCCTGCGTTATACTCAGCAGGAATGTCGCTCAGGAGAGATTGCATGCCTGTGAAGCCCAACCCGCCGCCCCCATCGACCGAACAGGGCGCGCAATGCGGCGCGCCGAGCCAGCGCTTCGGACGTTTAACCGGCGGGCTGCATCGCATCAGATCAGTACCGGCTATCGCGCATTTTATCCGCGCAGGAGAGCGGTTTAACGACCGGATGGGCAACCAGTTCGGCGCAGCCATCACCTATTTTTCGTTTCTGTCGCTGATTCCGATTCTCATGGTAACGTTCGCCACGGCAGGGTTTGTGTTGGCTTCCAACCCTGACCTGCTGACCGGTCTCATCAACCGTATTGTCAACAGCATCAGCGACCCGAACCTCGCCCGTACCCTGAAGAACACCGTGAATACCGCGGTACGGCAGCGCACCACCGTTGGGTTGACCGGTTTGCTGATAGCACTCTATTCCGGCGTAAACTGGATAGGCAACCTGCGGGAAGCGATTCACGCTCAGTCGCGCGATGTGTGGGAGCGTAAGCCGCACGAGGAAGAGAAACTCTATCTGCGCTACCTGTGGGATTTCCTGTCGCTGATCGGGCTGCTGCTGGCGCTGGTGATCACGCTGTTTCTCACCTCGGTAGCCGGCAGCGCGCAGGCGACTATCGTCCGGGCGTTGGGTCTGGGCGGCATTGATTGGCTGCGCCCGGTCATGACGCTGATTGCGTTGTCCATCTCCATTTTCGCCAACTATCTGCTGTTTTTGTGGATACTGTGGGTACTGCCGCGCCATAATCCCCGGCGCACGCCGCTGTTGCGCGGCACGCTGATGGCGGCCATCGGCTTCGAAGCGCTGAAATTCGCCATGACCGTGGCGCTGCCCAAACTGGCGACATCGCCTTCCGGCGCCGCGTTTGGTTCCGTGATCGGCCTGATGACGTTTTTCTACTTTTTTGCACGCCTGACCTTGTTTTGTGCCGCCTGGATCGCCACGGCGGACCCAAAAGCCGAGACACCTAAACCGGCGTCGCTACCCGACGCCTGACTCGGCCCAGAGCTAATTAACAGGAGCAACCATGCCTTTCGTCAATATTCGCATCACCAAAGACGGCGCCACCGCCGAACAAAAGAAACAACTGATTGCCGGCGTAACGCAGTTACTGGTGGATACGTTGGGGAAAAATCCGGCCACTACCGTCGTCATCATTGACGAGGTGGAAACCGACAATTGGGGCATCGGCGGGCAGAGCGTTACCGAACGTCGCCAGCAAGCGTCATAACCGCAAACACAACGCATCAGGCGCCACGCTGTACACAGGATCGGGATTACAATCGCTTTTCCCGATCCATATCATGAAAAAATAAAACATCGTTTCATCACTATTGACTCTCTGCCGTGTAATGTTGAGACTGGCGCTAGTTTCCACTTGGTTCACCTTCTCTTTTTTACAGGTCAGCTGTCATGACGACGAAGAACATTGCGATTATTGGCGAGTGCATGATTGAACTGTCACAGAAAGGCGCGGATCTCAGCCGCGGTTTTGGTGGCGATACCCTCAACACCGCCGTCTATATCTCCCGTCAGGTAAAACCAGAAGCACTCGGCGTGCACTATGTTACCGCGCTGGGCACCGACTCTTTCAGTAGCGAAATGATGGCTTCCTGGCAGCAGGAAGGGGTCAAAACTGACCTGATCCAGCGTCTGGACAACAAATTGCCGGGGCTGTATTTCATCGAAACCGACGCGACCGGCGAACGTACGTTTTATTACTGGCGTAACGATGCTGCGGCCCGTTACTGGCTGGAAAGCCCGGATGCCGAAACCATCAGCCAGCAACTGGCGAAGTTCGACTACATCTACCTGAGCGGCATCAGTCTGGCGATCCTCAACCAGAACAGCCGTGAACGCCTGCTGGCGGTGCTGCGCGCCTGCCGCGCCAACGGCGGCAAGGTGATTTTCGACAATAATTACCGCCCGCGTCTGTGGCAGAGCAAAGAAGAAACCCGCCAGTCATACAGCGATATGCTGGCCTGCACCGATATCGCATTCCTGACGCTGGACGACGAAGATATGTTGTGGGGCGAAATGCCGGTAGACGAGGTGTTGAAACGTACCCACGGCGCAGGCGTAACGGAAGTGGTTGTCAAGCGCGGCGCAGACGCTTGTCTGGTGTCGATTCAGGGTGAGCCGCTGCTGGAAATCCCGGCGATTACGCTGCCGAAAGAGAAAGTCGTCGATACCACCGCGGCAGGCGATTCATTCAGCGCCGGTTACCTGTCGGTGCGCCTGAACGGCGGTAGCGCGCAGGATGCCGCCAAACGCGGCCACCTCACCGCCAGCACCGTTATTCAGTATCGCGGTGCGATCATCCCGCTGGACGCGATGCCGGCCTGAAACGCGTCACGCGGTTAACGCAACAAAAAACGCCGGTTCAGCATCATACTGAAGCGGCGTTTTTATTTGCCCATCATGCGGATATAGCAAAATCATGACGCTAATACCAAGCAATGCATAACAAATCTCATTGATGCGGGCGATAAACCTGGCCGTCGTAACTTTGCCAATGGCACTATTACCCGTGTTACCGAATACCCGTGATATCGAAAACCCGATTGTGGTTGAAGGTTGAAGGTTGAAAAACATGATAAGACGATAGCGTTCAAAGCGACTGACTTACCACAAGCCGTTAAGCAGGCATTGCTGAAAGAAGGCGATATCGCCCGTACACTACTAAAAGATCCGCAGGTAATGGCGAGCTATGTTGAACTGATTTTTGACATGATGAAACAGCGTAGTAGAGCCACTCAATAACGCAGAGAGGTTGATTAAATGGCAGATAACACGCCTCAAGCTCCACAAGGTGAGTTTGTTCTCTTCACCAGTGCTGACGGTCAAACCCGCGTTGAGTGTCGTTTTGAGTCCGATACGTTGTGGCTTTCTCAAGCCATGCTAGCTGAGTTATATGGCAAAGCGAAAGCGACCATCAGTGAGCATATAAAAAATATATTTACTGAAGGTGAATTGGCCGAAAATTCAGTTGTTCGGTTATACCGAACAACTGCGGCAGACGGCAAATCCTACAATGTTCAATACTTTAGCCTGCCATTAGTATTAGCAGTTGGTTATCGAGTCCGTTCAAGCCGTGGCACTCAGTTTCGCCAATGGGCAACCCAAACCTTACAAGAGTATTTGATCAAAGGCTTCGTCATGGATGACGAACGCCTGAAAAATCCGCCCGTTGGTCATTCCGCTGTGCCAGATTACTTTGATGAAATGCTGGAACACATTCGCGATATCCGAGCCAGTGAGCGGCGTGTTTATCTGCGGGTGAAAGAAATCTTTACTATGGCCGCCGACTACGAGCCATCCAACCAGGATACTAACCGTTTCTTTCAAACCATCCAAAACAAGTTGCATTATGCCTGCACGCATATGACGGCCGCTGAGCTTATCGCCAGCCGTGTAGATAAAGGACAAATAACCGTTTAATCCGTCGGAGCGGATCGGCAACTGCCCATGTGGCAAGCTTGCGTTGTTTTTCGCTGATTATCAAAGGTCTTAATCTCAATCCATCTGGCAATAGATGGCACAGGATTACCGTTGAGTTTTTGCCTGAGCGGCGGATAGACCCACAGCGCTGGTATGCGTAAACTGGGTGCTATCCGGTTATTTTAAAGCGGTTGTCAAATTAAGGGACACACCCAGTCTATCTATTGTGCCGGTGCCGCAGAAGCGGTGTTATTATCCGGTTTCATGATACTCATGTAGGTCTCGCGCAACGCCTTCATGTCGGCTTCGGGTTCGCCCTGTGGCTGCAACATCACCAACGTCGCTTCCTGAGACAGTTGCTGATGCAGCTCCTGATTCAGCATCTCCAGCGTGACGGAGGCCAGGTAATTCTGGCGCAGTTTCTGATACTGCTCCGGTGCGATATCCACCACGCCATTTTTCTGCGAACGCAGACGCTGATCCATCAAAATATCGGTGCCGGCACGGGCATAAGTGGCGAACAGTTTGCCCAGTTCCTCCGTCTTACGCGCCATCAGCGTATCAAACTCGGCCTGAGACAACCCTTTATCCCGTAACGCCAGCAGCTCTTTGCTCAGGAACGTCACCCCTGTCTGGGCCGACTCGCCGGTAACATTATCCAGATGGATGGCGCACTGAGCACGACCATACACCACATTGCAGTCGAAACGGACATTGGTGTCTTTCAGCGGGCTTTTAGTCAATGCCTGCTGCATATGCCAGAACAGCGCCTCGCGCGCCAAATCACTGTGCCAGTAACGGGCCAGCGCCTGTGAATCACGAATGGGTTGCCACGGCATATCCCACACCAGCGACAGAATATCCTGCTTCATATTGCTGTCCATCAGGCTAATAGGAGCCGATGGCATCGCGGATAAGGTCGGCAGCGGCGACGGGACGACGCGTTTCCCCTGCAACGGAGAAAACGCTTTGTCAATCTGTTCGGCAATGACGCGGCTGTCGACATTACCCACCACATACAGCGTCATGACGTCCGGGGTGTACCAGGTTTTGTAATATTTGCTGAGCTGTTCCGCATTCGCCGAGGCTTTTAGCGGTTGACCCGGCGCGTACGACAGCAACGACGATCCTTTCAGGCGATAGCGCCAGGTCGGGTCCTGAGGGTTGGAAGGCGCGGTCGCCACCGGATCAATCATTTTCGTCGCCGATGCGATGCGCTTATCGTCAATCGGTAACTGGCCCGCCGTATCCGCCAGCCAGTTGAGGGCATCTTTCAGCAGGTCAGGCCGGTTATTCGGCAAACTCAGATTATAGGACGTGAAATCATACGATGTCGTAGCCGGAGGCAGCGGCCGGGTTTCGCTTTCAGATTGCTGCCACAACGACGGTAATTGACCGGCGGAAAAGGTGTCTCGCGGCAACAACGCCAGACGCGGAATAAAATGGGCAAACCCCGTTTGCTGCGAGTTTTCCGTCAATGAACCGGTGTTAATCATCAACCGTAGTTCAATCCGGTCGCTGGGGCGCTGGGGTGTAGCAAGAAGCTGCCAGTTAAAGCCGTTATCCAGCTTGCCTTGTTGCCAGGCGGGATCGGGTTGTAGTGCTTCAGCCTGCACGTTGCCGACAGTCGCCGCCAGCAACACTCCACCAACAAAAAGGCCAAATTTGGTGCCCTGCATGTGAACCCCTACTTTAATCACTAACTATACCCTTCATACTTCAAGTTGCAGGTGCGTTGGCTGCCCTCACTCACCCCAGTCACTTACTTATGTAAGCTCCTGGGGATGAAATGAGAGACATCCTGTCTCTCACCAGAGGCCAGCCTTTGGCTGGTCAAATTCGTTCCCGACGAATTTGTCGCTCGATTGCCGCCTGCCTGCAACTCGAATTATTTTGGGTATAAATACAGTATGTTTTTGTGAATTCAGGCGAAATAATCCTGACGCCTCACGTGTTATTCGCCCCATAAAAAATGAGAGGCGAAGTGTACCATCCCGTTAGACAGCGTGCTTTCGTCTATGTCACTCAACAACGTGAAATAAGAGTAAAAAAATTAAAGGCGTCTAAATCTAGCACAGAATGGATAAGAATTACCCACAGCCCGTGAAACGAACTGTGGGTAAAGAAAGGCAGGAGAAAATCAGTGTGACGTATCAGGACGGACGGGATTCCGCCGCCGGGGCGTCATGACGACCGGACAGCACATCGTCCATCTGTTTGGAATCGAGCTCTTTACACCATTTGGCGACGACCACGGTTGCAACACCGTTACCGACCAGGTTGGTCAACGCACGGGCTTCGGACATGAAGCGGTCAATCCCCAGAATCAGCGCCAGACCGGCAACCGGCAAATGTCCTACTGCGGAAATCGTTGCCGCCAGTACGATAAAGCCACTGCCTGTCACGCCCGCAGCCCCTTTCGACGACAACAGCAGCACCACCAGCAAGGTAATCTGATGCCAGATATCCATATGGCTGTTGGTCGCCTGAGCGATAAATACCGCCGCCATGGTCAGGTAAATCGAGGTGCCGTCCAGGTTGAAGGAGTAGCCGGTCGGAATCACCAGGCCCACGACTGATTTCTTACAACCCAGTTTTTCCATCTTCTCCAGCATACGCGGCAGTACGGATTCAGAAGACGAGGTTCCCAGCACGATCAGCAGTTCTTCACGAATGTAACGAATGAACTTGAAGATGCTGAAACCGGTGGCTTTGGCGATAGAACCCAGCACCAACACCACGAACAGAATACAGGTGATGTAGAAGCAGATAATCAACTGCCCCAGTTGTATCAGCGTACCCACGCCATACTTGCCGATGGTGAAAGCCATCGCACCGAATGCCCCCAGCGGCGCCAGACGCATGATCATGTTGATGATGCCGAAAATGACTCTGGAGAAACTTTCGATCACATCAAAAATCACCACACCTTTTGGCCCCAGACGGTGCAGAGCGAAACCGAACATCACCGCGAACAGCAGCACCTGCAGGATGTTGCCGCTGGCGAAAGCACCAATCACACTGGAAGGAATCACATCCATCAGGAACGGTATTACGCCTTGTTTACCCGCTTCGCTGGTATAAGCGGAAATCGCAGACGCATTTAATGCCGCCGGGTTAACATTCATGCCAGCCCCTGGCTGCAAAATGTTGACCACAACCAGACCGATGATCAGCGCCAGTGTACTAACGATCTCGAAATAAAGTAACGCCACCGCACCGGTACGACCGACCGATTTCATGCTCTCCATGCCTGCAATGCCGGTTACCACAGTACAGAAAATAACTGGCGCAATGATCATTTTGATCAGTTTTACGAATCCGTCACCCAGGGGTTTCATCTGTTCACCCAAAGCCGGGTAGAAATGCCCCAATAATATCCCGATGGTAATAGCTGTAAGTACCTGAAAGTAGAGACTTTTGAATATTGATTTTTTCATAGTGTGACGTCCTTTGATGGGAAAAAACACAGGGGACAAAGAACGATAAAATTGCCGCCTGTGCTTGCGCCGGAAAATAACACCCTGATAACAGAGTGAATACTTTTATAACTTTAGTTTGTGAACATCCGGTTAAAAACAAGAGCTGAATCGCTTCAACAGATCATTCCCAAAAAACATTGCATTAATTTACTGATAACATCACGCATAACCAACACTCTCTTGCCTCGCGAGCAAACCGCGCTGCAGTACTATCTTGCGCTGATTCATAAGAATTTTTTGTGAATAGGATCACGAGTAACAATCAGGTTAACAAAGCGTGAAAAATGAGAGGTACACAGGGGAATACAGAGAGAGGAAAACAGAACAAAAACGTGGCGGGAACGACGCCCCGCCATATGTGTCGCCGCGCCGTTACCGACCGCGCGCCAAGGCAACCAGCAAACGCAAGCTGGACGAGTAATAATCTTCCGCAGCGCCGGGCTGATCGCTAAGCCCGTCGAAACTGCCCATCGTCAGGTCACGCACCGCCAGTAAACCGCCCTGCATACTGTAAGGCGCGGTGTTATTGCTCAACACATCGACCCAGGCCGGCGTCGCCAAACGGGGATAATTCCGCCAATACAGTTGGAACGGCACCAGCGCCATCGTTTTGGCGTCATACCAGTACAGGTACAACGGAATACGGATAGCATCATAACTGAAACGCGACGGCCAGGCGGTTGCCGGCGCCATGCTGCCATCGGCGTTTAACGCCACCCAATCCGTCGGCAATCCCGTCTGCCCGAAACGCATTTCTCCAATCAACGATAAGCTATCGTCAATCAGTTGCCGCCAGACCTGAAGGTGGCTGCGATTGGCAAAGTCGCGCCAGGCGGGGAACAAGAAATACGACGGGTTAAGGACGACATAGCTGTTCTTGTTGAAGCCATACGCACCCGGCAACATCACGGTGCGCCCGGCGAACTGAATAATTTCGTTGCTGATGATCGCTTTCTGGATGCCGTCGGAAGCCTGCAAATAGCGGTTGTCCTGCCACTTGTTACCGGCCTTCAGCAACGCCCAGGCAATCAGCACATCGCCGTCCGCTGCGTTGTTCCGATCGGCTACCGGGTTGGATGCCGCCGGGTCATAACGCCAGTAAAACAAGCCGTTGACGGTATTTTTCAGGTGGCTCTGCGTCCAGTTCCACAGGTTATCGAACGCCGCACGGTCATCGTAATGCACCGCCATCAGCATGGCGAAACCCTGGCCTTCGGTATGGCTGACATTCTTATTGCCGGTATCCTGAATGCGCCCGTCTGCGGTCATGAAGCGGCTTTTATAGGTTTCCCAGCCGGTTGCCGCCGTCGCCGACACACTAAACCACACCATCAGCATCAATATCCAACCACGCCACATTGGCTTTAGCATGTTATGCCCCCGGCTCAGTGTTGGTAACGAAACAGCAGAACCGAACTATCATCGGTTTCCTGATAAGACAACGGCACCTGTTCCGCCCCGCCCTGCTCGCGCAACCAGCGACTGTAAAGCCCCTGCAATACTGCCGCCATCGCCATACGCCAGCGTGTGCTGCCCGCCGTATTGAACACGCCAGGCACTGCCAGATGGTAGATTTCCAGACGGTTTTCATACGGGCGCAGATCCACGCATCCCCAGTGAAACAGCGACAGCACTTGATTCATCTCCTGCTCAAGATCCACCACGGTTATCGCCTCAGACAGCGGGTAACGTTCAGCTAGTTGTTCGCCCATGTGACGTAAAAACGCCAGCCCTTCCTGTTCGCCGGCGTTATCCATCATCCCGTTGACGATCACGCCGAACAAATCCGCCCAGCCGGGTGGCAATTGCTGCTGGTGATAATAGTTCAGTGCATGTTGTTGCATGTCACTCATGCTTATTTGCCTCCGAGCCCATAGCGGAAATAGAGCTGGGCCGTGGTTTCGTTATAGTTGCCAAAGGTGTCGTAGCTCATCTGTCCGCCGACGGTCACATCTTTAGTTACGCGATAGTCCGCACCGACATGCGCGTTATAGCCAACGCCGCTCTTACTCTCGCCGGCATAGTGAGATTCTTTGGCTAACCCAGCCGATTCGGCAGACTCCAGCAACGTCTGCCAGTCGGGATTATTGGGAAAATAGGCGCTGCGATCGCGTGAATAAGATTGGAAACCGACCGCTACGCCCGCTTTAACGCTCAGGTCATCATATTTCTGGCTCCACTCCACCGGCAGCGACACTGACACATAGTCCTGCGGGCTGAAATAGCCCCCCTGACCATAGCTGTAATAACCGAGGTTTTTGGAGAAATTCATCCAGCTCAGGCTCACGCCGGTTTTCAGTTCGCGATCACGGTCATGGAACGGCCGGATATAAGCGCCGGCATTCGCCATCACGCTGGTATTGTTCTTCACATTTTCGCCGAGATAGCTGTAAGCGCCACCGCCGCCATAGAAACCGACATCGCCGTTGTCATAGCTCAGCAATACGTTGCCGCCGTTCTTGGTGACCTGCCCCCAGCGTTTGCCGGTCAACGCATCTTTAGCGCCGACATACGACAATAGACTATCCGTTACCGCACGTCGTTCGCCGGTCACCACCAGCGTCAGGAAGTCGGTCAGTTTCGGCGACCACTGCACCCCACCTACCAGTGTATTCAACTCCTGGCCCAACGGCGTACTACCGAAGTCAACTTTATAATTCTTACCGATCAACGCCAGATTCAGCTCCGCCCCGGACGCACGCCGCCCGCCGGGTGAATCAACATTCACCAGATCGATATTTGGCTTACGAGTCGAATTCTGCAGGAGGCCCTGCATGTTTTGCAGATTTGTCAGCCCGGCGGCGGTGAGCGGGTTCAAATCGTTAAAACTGAGATTAGGCACGTTGGCACCATTCGCACGCTCGTTTTGCAGAGTCTGAACCGCTGCGGTAATCGACTGAGACAGCGCACCGGTGCCGAAACGTCGGCTGGTTGTACCGTCGGCCTCTCCGGCATTCATGGTGATCGGCGTAACACTAAAATTGATCCGCGCATCGCCAAACGAACCGCTCGACCAGGTCAACGGCGCTTTGGCTTCGGTTAACCGGCTCAGGCCCGACTCGCCATCGCGGCCGCGAATCTGCACCCCGGTTTGTACCCAGCCGCCGTTATCCCTCTCCAGATCGTCCATCATGGTGTTGATCTGGGTTAGCGTAGCCGCTGATTGCTGAGCCGGTGCGGTATCGCCGGCAGCAACATCATTACGTTGCTGCCACGGCATCACGGTGCCATAAGCGGAAGGATTACCGGCAGTACGGGTCGCCGCTGGCGTCGCACGATTAATGAACGGATTATCCGCCACGGCCAGGCCGCCGATCGCAGGCGCTTTGCCGGGGACGGCGCCTTCCAGCCCCACGGCTTTAGCACGAGCGGTTCTCAGGTAGGCCAATGCCTGATCGCGGTTGCCTTCGGCGTCCGCAACGCGGGCCAGCAGCAACAACCGCTCCGGCGTTTGTTCACCCTGTAACCCGGCGGACAACGCCTGCGCCTTTTTCGCATCGCTACGCTCCAGCGCCACATTAATGGCACCGACGCGCGCTTCCTGCGTCGGCGTATCGTGCGACAACAGGTAGTCGTAAACATCCGCCGCCTCTTTGTGCATTTTGCCGGACTGGTATAGCCGGGCCATCGCAAACATCAGGTCGGTATTTTTCGGATCGCGTTGCAGCGCACGGGCCAGCTTATCGTAGGCCTGTGCATACTGTTGGTTCTCTCGCAGACTATCGGCTTCGCGCACGACGAAGCCGGTACGCAGCTGATCCAACTGCGCGGCGCTGCTGCGCGACACCAGCTCCGGGCGGCTCAGCCACGACTGCGCCTCGTCGCTCAGCCCGGCCTGATTCAGCACACCGACCTGATCGGCGTAATCGCCGGCGTTGCCCTGCACGCCGCGCTGCATGTTGTTGCGCACCAGCGCCACCGCCGCCGTAGTATCGCCCGCCGCCGCCAGCGACCGGGCCAGTTTGCCCGCGTCGGCCGGGTTGTCCGGCGGCGTGACTGACAACGCCCGCAGCGTGTTGGCCGCAGCGGCGTTCTCGCCCCGCGACAAATAAACCTGCGCGGTCACCATCTGCAAATTGAAATTGACCCGCCGCGCCAGGCTCCGGGTATCCTCGTTCTGATTGCGCGGCGGAATGCGCGACAGCAACGTGCTGGCCTGCTGCCAGGCGTTATTTTCACTGGCGAACAGCGCCGCGGCGTACAGGTCTTCCGCACTGGCGCCGGTGCGGAATAACGGCTGCATCAACGCCGTCGCCGCCGCGGTATTGCCCTGCTGCTGGTAAATCCGCGCCAGATCGAGCTTCAGCCAACCGTCGTTCGGGAAACGCTGCACACCCTGCTGTAGCAGGCCGATGGCCCGGGTGGTATCGCCCGCCGCCAGTGCCTGTTTAGCTTCATTACGAACCGGCGAGCTGGTGGCGACCGGGCGCGGCGCCATACTGCGACGCACGTTCTCCGGCAAGGCGGTAAACAGGGTATTGGCCTCGTCGGCACGATTCTGCTCACGCAGAACGTAATACAGCCCTTCTTTGGCGTTACGGTTATCCGCATCCGTTTGCAAAATATCGCGGTACAGCCGTTCCGCCTGCGAAAAATTGTTGGTACGACGCAGTACATCCGCCCGGAACAGTTTCGCCGTCAGCCCTTTATCGCCGCCGGCCTGCGCCAGCGGTTCGCTCAGCGTCAACGCCTGCGCCGTATCGCCGCTCTTCATCGCCTGCTGAGCATTCGCCAGTTGGGCGTAGAAACGGGCGTCGTCCGCCTGCTGCCGGCGCTGTGCACTGTTCTCGCCGCCTTGCCGGGCGGCACGCTCCAGCCAGGACGCCGCGGCGGCGAAATCGCCGCGACGCTGGGCGGCATACCCCATGCCCGCCAGCGCATCCGCGTCTTCCGGGTTAGCCTGCAGCACCTGGCCGAATGCGGTTTGCGCACTGGACAGATCGCCGCTGTTGAGCGCGGTAAAGCCTGTGTCTTTCTCGTTGCCGCCCACATTTTTGCGGTAATAGTCCATCACCGCGGTATCCTGCGGATGCCGCTGCTGGTAGAGCTGATAGAGCGGGACGTCGTCTATCTTCGGCGCCAGCCACAGCAACGCCTGCCGCATCGCCTGATCGGCATCGGCGCTGCCGGACGCCAGCCCGCTCAGCATCTGCACCCCTTCGCGGCGGGTCGGCTCCTGATAGGTCAGCGCTTTGCCGAGCGCCACGGCGGCATGGGTATCCTGCGGGTGCGCCGCCGCAAACTCGCGCAGGTGGTCAATCGCTTGCGGCAATAATGTACGGTCGCCCGCCATGGTCAGGTAGTATTCCGCTGCGATGCTGGCCGGCGGCTGGTTGCCGCTAAACAGATTGCGCCAGGTTTGCAGCGACGCGCTGATATTACCGCTGCGCGCCTGCTGACGCGCCAGCGCCAGTTGCGACGGCGGAATAGTCGCGGCCTGTCGGGCATTATCCAGCGCCTGCAATAGCGGGTCCTGCGGCGATGCCTTGCTCAGGCGCTCACGCCATTTGGTGGCCTCGGCGTTATCGCCGCCGTTTTGGGCGTACAACGCCATCAGGTACAACGCCTGCGAGTTGTTGGCGTCCACCATCAGGATTTTTTGCAGCGCGTTGCGGGCAAGATCGTCGTGAGAACGCTGATGCCAGTAATCCGCCTGTTCAAACAGCGCCTGTAGCGCCGGATTAGCCGGTGCCGCCAGTGCACAGGTCGACAGCATACCGCCGACCAGCACCCCGGAAAGAGACAGTGACTGACGGATGCGGGCTGTTAATGTCGTCATCTTCATAGGTGGCTCACTTATTTTTTATCCGATCCCGCATCACGTCGGGTCGACAGCCTTTTCTCCGCCTGTCGCCGGAGGATCGATGCCAGGCTCAGCCCTATGGCCGCCGCCAGCAGCATTGCGGCGACCGCCATCAACACCGAATGCTGATTGGCGTACCAGACAATCATCATGTACCAGGGCATTTCACCACTGGGGAACTGTGGCCCCACCCGGAAACTGCGCACGCTGTTTTCGTCGGTAATGATGGCGGTATCGCCCCGCACCGCGGCGTTAATGTTCGGTGAGTTCAGATCGCCATATAGCCGCAATAACTGCTCGTCGTCGCTGCCGGTGGCAACCACCACCACATGTTCGGGACTCCACGGCGAACGATAGCTCAGGAAACCGCGCCAGGCTTCGTTAGACGAGAAGTAACGGTCGGCATCCAGCGGCGTGCGGTCCCAGTCGCCGGTCACCAGGGTTCGGAAACGCTCCCCGATGCCGGGCGTCTTCACGCCAAAGGTATGGTCATTGACCATGTAGGGCGAATCGGCCAACAGTTTTTGATTGAACGCCGCCTGCTGCAGCGTGGTCACCGTCAGAACATCGCTGTTTTCCAGTTTCTGGCGGTCAGCGCCGTTGTCCGGCAAGCCGAACATCACACGGTTGTGATTAAGGCTGACCCCTGTGGCGTCGCCGGCGCGGCCGGCCAGATCCAGCAACAGACCGATTTCGGCATCGGAGGGATTTTCCGGCAGCAGCATCACGGTTTGCGCGTAATCCGCCTGGCGGGTGAACGGAAATGCCACGCCTACAAAATAGGACAGATTCGGCAACAAGGTGAAATGGCGCGTCCGGCTCAGATCGATCGACGCGCTATCGGCAATCTGGCTCTTGATGTTGTTATTCAGCAGCACACTGCACGGCGCATCCTCTTTCGCACGGATGTTGAAGTAGAGCTGGAACTGGTTATAGCCGTAAATCAGATACGGGTCGACCTTCAGCGTATAGCTCTCCTGGCGGGTATCGCCGCCCATCTCGCGCCACAGTTGTTGCAACACGCCAATCTTGTTCACCGTCAGGTTGCGCAGGAACGTGCCGTTGAGCATCACGTTCAGGTACGAACGGTTTTCATCAATCCAGCTTTCCGACGGGAAACGGTAATCGACTTGTACCGGAATGGCATCGCCGTCCCACAGGAATAAATCCGGCGCGGCGCGGAAATTAATCCGCAGCGCCTCATGCCAGAGCCCGCTGACCGTCATGTTTTGATCGGCGCGCTTCAGTTCGCTCAACCGTACCGGCCGATCGGTATTGATCCAACGCGGTACGTCATAAGCGCGGCGAAACGGTATCGTCTGCGGCGTGACCGAAAGGGTGGAAGCATCGCCGGTCAACGGCTGGCTGGCCAGACGGTACGCCGCCTGTCGCAGTTGCTCGTCATCCTTGCCGACCACCAGCATCAGTTTGTAAACAGGATTCACCGGGTTATCAATCAGTTGCAGCGTAGGCACGGCGACTTCCGGCAGCGTCAACGCGCCGACTTTCTCCCCTGGGCGGCCAAACACCATGCCGTTTTTTTCGGGCAACGCATCGCGTATTACCGGGAACGTCACGCCGTAGCCGTCCATCCGCGTCCCCAGCCAGGAGGCGACCAGCGATGCCGCGCTGACTTGCCCCGGCGTCACACTCGCCGGAAACACCATGGTTACCGAGGCGGGCGTCATCTGCAACGGGTCGACGAACGGACGCGGGAAATTCTCCAGCCGGGTGCCGATATCAAGCTGCTGCCCTTCCAGATGCAGAATCGTGGTCGGCAGGATGGTCAGGTTGTAGCGGGTCGCGCTATCGCGCTCGCATAGCAGGCGGTCGGCATCATTGATGCGAAAACTCAGGTTGTTGCTGGATACCACCATCGCGGCAGGAATATCCAGTTGAAACAGCGTGCTGTCGCCCGTCGCGGCATTCAGCGGCACGGTGCCCAACGGCTGACCGTTCAGCATCAGTTGCATCGAGGTATTCAGCGCCGCCAGTTCCGGCGATACCCGCAACGCCAGATCCAACCGCGCGTTGGTGACCACCTGGTCGCCCGGCAGAGTAAAAATCACCCCGGCCTGCGCCTGACCGCCCGCCAGCGTGATCCCCTGCGTTTGCCCCATCTGCGCCACGGAAACATCGCTGGACAGCGGCTGGTAGCCTGCGCCGGCCTGATCGCCGACAGCCGCGGGCAGCAACATGGCCGGCGTCGTTAACGACGGCGATACCGGCGACGGAGACTCCGGCGCTATCGGCGCCGCATCCGGCTCCGCCGGGAGCAATGACGTTGATGATGTTGATAACGTTGATGACGTTGCCGGGGCCGGCGACGTTACCGGCGGCATCGCAGGTAACGATATCGTCGGCGCCGATTCCGTCGTGGCTGTCTGCGGAGTACCACCGGGGCTGAGCATCGCAGGCAGCGGCTCATCCGCCGTATTATCGCCGGCCGCCAGCACGCCGCCCGCGCCCAGCGTCAACACGCTGCTCACACACAGTGACAGCAGCGCTTTTAGAAAACGTGGCGTCATCATGCTGCGGCGTCCTCTTTTTTCAGGTCCGCTTTTCTGCCGCGGCCCCGCAAACTCATCCAGAAGAACGCGCAAACCGTACAGACTACCGCCCACAGCGAGCGCAAAGGGCGATCCTGCGGCCAGGGCTTGCCCATCCAGGCATCCGCACGCGACAACACCACGCGTACCAGCGCCCGGCGCTGGGCCAGCGGAATATCATCGAATCGCAGGCGAATGGTGTCGTCGTCCGCCGCCACCGACTGCGCCGGCAGGCAGATTTCGCTGGATTGCAGCAACAGTTCAACCGCCTCAATCTCATCGGTTTTGTGGCGCTGGTCCGGCGCTTTAAGCTGCACCCCGCCCATCGACAGATTGACGGTGGTGGTGCGGGATGCAATACCGCTGGCGTAATGGATAATGGCCGGCACATCCACATCAATACGGATGGTCTTGCGCACCTGTTTAGTTTCCCGCGCCACGGCGATCGCCGCCAGCAGGGTCAACAAGCTGAGCAGCGCCCATCCCACGTTCAGCAGCATCACATAAGGGTCAACATTGAAATAATCATGCGCGACAATGCGGGTAATGCCGGCCACCACGCCTGCACCCAGCAACACCGCCGCAACGATATGCGGCCGCACGATACGAAAATCAAAAAAACCTTCGTCCAGCAACCCGCCTTTATCGGTCACGTTAAATTTGCCGCGCGTCGGCGAAAACAGGGTGACGATCGTCGGAATCACCAGATGGAACGCCATCACCGTTTCGTAGATTTCGCCCCAGAAGCTGTACCGAAAACGCCCGTTCATGCGCGAGTTAAGGTACATCGACACCATCAGATGCGGCAGCGCATAGGCAAAGATCATCGCCGCCGAAGCATGAATAATATTGAGATTAAACAGCAGGTAGGCCAGCGGCGCGGTCAGAAACACCACGCGCGGTAAGCCGAACTGGAAATGCAACATGGCATTGAGGTAACACAACCGCTGCGGCCAGCTCAGCCCACGGCCGAATAACGGGTTATCGACCCGGAAGATTTGCGTCATGCCGCGCGCCCAGCGGGTACGCTGAATCACATGCAGCACCAGCCGTTCGGTCGCCAGCCCTGCCGCCAGCGGCATCGACAGAAAAGCCGACTTCCAGCCTTTGCGCTGCATCTTGATGGCGGTATGCGCGTCTTCCGTCACGGTTTCCACCGCAAAGCCGCCGATCTCGTCCAGCGCCGAACGACGAATCACCGCACAGGAGCCGCAGAAAAAGGCCGCGTTCCAAAGATCATTGCCTTGTTGCACCGGCCCGTAAAACAGCGCGCCTTCGTTCGGCATATTACGCGCCGCGCGCAGGTTACGTTCGAACGGATCCGGCGAGTAGAAGTAATGCGGCGTCTGCAACAACGCCAGCTTCGGGTCCGACAGGAACGGGCCGACCGTCGCCTGCAGGAAAATACGCTTGGCGACATGGTCGCAGTCAAACACGCAAATCAGTTCGCCCTGCGTCAACCTGAGCGCATGGTTGAGATTACCGGCCTTGGCGTGAGCATTGTTATCGCGGGTGATATAACCGACGCCCGCTTGCGAAGCGAACACGGCAAACTCGCTGCGCTTGCCGTCATCCAGCAGATAGATTTTCATTTTTTCGCGTGGGTAGTCGATGCACTGCGCCGCCAGCACCGTATCACGCACCACATCCAGGCTCTCGTTATAGGTAGGGATATACACATCCACCGTCGGCCACAATTGGGTGTCCTCCGGCATCGGCTCAATCACCCGCTCCAGCGGCCAGGCCGTCTGGAGAAAACCTAATAACAAAATAACCCAGACATAGAGCTCGGCGATAAATAAGCCAATACCCAGAATAGCTTCAATTTCAGAATTGAAATGCAGGGTTGCCGTTGCCCGCCAGTATATATAGCGTGTCGAGGTCAATACCGACAAAACAATCAGTATGACCGTGACTTGCCGACTCTTGTTTAATCCCAGCAAAAACATCAGCGCCAGGCTAATCAGGCCGAATATATATTGTTTTTCACTGTCCATCGGGGTGATGACAATCACCGCCGCAACCGGTAGCAATAACAACAACACGGTTAAAAACAGGATTTTTTTCATCGATTATCCTGATATTTCATTGATGGAAAACGTTCGCGCGCACATACCTTGCGCTGAGAAAGCCAGCCGGGGAACATGAATTCCGTACGGATTAGGCCGAACCGGCGCTTAATTGGCCGGAACAGTCTGGTAGGCTGGAAAATCGGCGTGAACTTCTCCGTTACCGATGCGGATATCCAACAGCGACGCAACGCGTTTTCCAATCAGCTCAATATCAAACGCCGCGGCGGAAACCGGGCTGAAATCAAAAATAGATCGCTGGGAAGCGTTGGCCTCAGCGACGCTTTCATCGCGGTGTACGCTGCCTATCAGTTTATCCGGCATACGTTGCTGGACAAACGACGCCACCTGACTGCTGATCGTACGGCGGTTATCCGTCTGGTTCAGCAACAGGTAAGATCCCTTGCGGCGGTTCAGCGCCTGGCCAGTCAGCTTGTTGCCCTCAATGTGCGGCATCAACGACAGAGAGGCGGTATCCGCCATCATCACCACCAGATGCAGATCGGCCAGTTCGGTCATCGCCTTCAGCGCCGGGCTCGGCCCGGGCGGGAAATCCGCCACGATCACCAGCCCCGGATAGTTCATCACCGTACTCAGACCGCGTTTAATAAACAGCGGGTCGGTCGTCAGACGGTGCTCAAACGCCAACCGCTGCTCCTCGGTGACATTGCCGTAGGGCAACACGAAAATATTATCGTCCGTGGTCAGGATAGACTGGCTCCAGTCGGCCGTTTCATCGGATTTGGCGACGTAACCGCGTTCATCGCCCAGCGGTACGCCAAAATGCAGTCGCAGTGCATTCTGTACATCAAAATCAATCGCCAGCACCTTGCTGCCGCCGCGGGCCAGCGCATAGGCCAGATTAGCCGCCATGGTGGTTTTGCCGACGCCACCTTTCGGAGAACAAACACAAACTAACGGCATAACGCGATTTTCTCCAGCAAGGGTTTCAACAACATGGTCTTAGGTGCCGAATGGATTTCATCAGGGCGGTGACGAGTGAATAACTGGCGAAACCGGCCGGCTTCTGGAGCAACCTGAGCCCCACCCATTACCGGAGCAGACGCCGCCGGTGCAGACGCCAGCGGATGCGGACGTGCCGCTTCCGGCGCAACGTCGATCGCCGCCGCCGCTACCGGTACAGGGGCAGGCACCGCCTCAACCGGCGGCAATGACGCAGCAACCGCATTAAACAGAGCAGGCGGGGTATCTTCGGAAGAACCGGAAGCCAGAGCAGATGTTGGCGTTACACGCCGAGACGCTGACGGCACCGGCGCAGACAAGTCATGCAGATTAGCCGGCACCGGTTGCGCAATACTCACCGGTTGCGCGCCGGACAGCGAATCATCGCTTGCCTGGTTGCGCAACAGCTGTTTCATGATCGGCCAGACTACGGTGTCAGATTGCAATACCTGACCGGACATGTCCCTGAAATTCATATCTTTTATCTGGGCTTTATCCTTAAAGCGCTGCATATCATCATAACTATTCATCTAACTGACATTTCCCTGGAAAGGGTGACGGCGAATATAGCGCTGGGAGACAGCGCAAAAAACAATCTTTTAGGATTAGTCTTATACCGAGATTTGCGATGAAGGTAAATTACCCCGGAAAAATAAATAACATCATCCGCAAGTGAACATTATCTTCTTTAACGTACTGAAAGCAGAGTAATTTATCGGGCTAAGATTCTACTGTCTCAATAATCCCCAGGTGGTTAATCACCGAGGGAATTACCTGTTCGATGCCGAACGATAAATGACCGCGAGAAGATAGCGTAGTGTTCGTCTAAAATCCACGATTAAATATTGACCAGACGGTTAAAGTAAATTAAATAATCCCACACCTCGGATTATCACCCGACAGTACGTTATGACTGACGCGCCAGCCGCAACGGCCAGCACCGCGTGCCGAATACATTGACCAGCAATCCCAGCATCACCAGCAACCCTCCCGACAGTTGCCCGCCCGATAGACTTTCCCCCAGCAGTAGCGCCGCGCTCAGTATGCCAACCACCGGCACCAGCAGCGATAACGGCGCGACCCGCCAGGTTTCATAGCGCGACAACAGATAGCCCCAGATGGCGTATCCGAAAAGCGTAGAAATAAACGACAAATACATTAGCGCCATTACGGTAGGTAACCGAATCGTCGTCAGGCTGGCGACAATGGCGTCTCCACCCTCAAATAACTCAGACAGTTTCTGATGTTGTACGAAGTCTTGGGTAACCTGAACGATCTCAACGCACTCACCAGCCAGGTACATACCCCCACCAGCATCGAAGAGGGGCTTAAAAATGCTTAGTGTACCTCTGGAAGTTATACGCCGCCTGAGCAATGGCCGGGAAGAACGTGTTGGACAACTGGCGGGGCAGGCTGGTTTATCAAAGGCTTGAGAGGTTCTCAACATAGCGGATGAGCTCTATGACATCGCCAAAAACTTTCATCGGGAAGCCAGCCACTTCAGCCTCCCGGCACCACTGATTACCGGCATTCAGCAGGAGATCGATAGCAAGTGGCGGCAATTAAGGGAGTAAAGCGTGCCTGCTCGCCAATCGTAAAACAGCCCCGATTTTAATCGGGGCTGTTTTTGTTTCACTACCGATGTTACTCACTACAGACGTCAGCTTGCCTGACTGTCTTCCTGCTCCACCGCGAAGCAGGCGACCAGTTGCTCACCATGCGGTTTCAGCTGCGGTTGCAACTGGGTGCAGGTGCCGAAACGGTGCTGGCAACGGGCGTTGAAGGCGCAGCCCGGCGGTGGGTTGAGTGGGCTTGGCAGCTCACCGGTCAGCTTGATGCGTTCGCGGCGGGCGTCCGGGTTCAGGCGCGGCGTCGCAGACAACAGCGCCTGGGTGTACGGGTGGCGCGGATTGTTGAAAATCGCGTCTTTGCTGCCTTTCTCGACACAACGGCCCAGATACATCACCATCACTTCGTCAGCAATGTGCTCCACCACCGACAGGTCGTGGGAGATGAACACGTAAGACAGCCCCAAATCCTGCTGCAAATCCATCATCAGGTTCAGCACCTGTGCACGCACCGAGACATCCAGCGCGGACACCGGTTCATCGGCGATCACCACGTCCGGGTCGAGCATCAACCCGCGGGCAATCGCGATACGCTGGCGCTGGCCGCCGGAAAACATGTGCGGGTAGCGGTCGTAATGCTCGGTTTTCAGGCCGACTTTCGCCATCATCGCCAGCGCTTTTTCACGGCGTTCCGCCTTGGTGAGATCAGTGTTGATCACCAGCGGCTCTTCCAGTATCTGCCCGACCTTTTTACGCGGGTTGAGCGATGCGTAGGGGTTCTGGAACACGATCTGGATTTTCTGTCGACGCAGCTTCTGCGCCGCAGGGTCCGGCTTGAGTAAATCCTGTCCCTGATAGTACAGCTCGCCGTGCGACGGTGTTTCAATCATGGTCAGCAGGCGTCCCAGCGTGGACTTGCCGCAACCGGACTCGCCCACTACCGCCAGCGTTTTGCCGCGTTCCAGCGTAAAAGAGACGCCATCCAGCGCTTTCACCAACCGCTCAGGCGCAAACAACCCTTTTTTCACCGGGTAATGCTTTTTCAAATCAATCGCTTCGAGCAGGTACGGCTGCCCGGCGGCATTCATGGTCTGGCTCATACGGTTGGCCTCCCCGCATCATCCAGCGGTGTGTGACATTTCACCTGACGACCGGGAATATCCCGCATCTCAGGCTCTTCCTGACGGCAACGATCGCCGGCGTACGGGCAACGCGGATTGAGCAGACAGCCGGTTGGCCGGTCGTACTTGCCCGGCACCACGCCCGGCAGCGATGCCAGACGAGACTTATCGACCGCGAATTCTGGCAACGCACGCAGCAGCGCCTGGGTATAGGGGTGACGCGGGGCGCGGAAAATGTCCGCCGCCTTACCGGATTCCACCACCTGCCCGGCATACATCACGATAATGTGGTGCGCCGCTTCCGCCACCAGCGCCAGATCGTGGGTAATCAGGATCAACGCCATGTTCTCTTTCTGCTGCAATTCCAGCAGCAGTTCGATGATCTGCGCCTGAATGGTCACATCCAGCGCCGTCGTCGGTTCGTCGGCGATCAACAGCTTCGGCCGACAGGCGATCGCCATCGCGATCATGACGCGCTGGCTCATCCCGCCCGACAACTGGTGCGGATACACATCCAGCCGCGATTCCGGGTCGGGAATACCGACCTGATTCAACAGGTCGATCGCCCGCTGACGGCGGGTTTTACGGTTACCGCCCTGATGCGCCTTGATGGCCTCCATAATCTGGAAACCCACGGTGTAGCAAGGGTTGAGACTGGTCATCGGGTCCTGGAAGATCATCGCCACTTCCGCCCCCACCAGCTGACGCCGTTCCTTGTCGGACAGCGTCTGCAAATCACGCTGGTTGAACTCCAACCGGTCGGCCATCACTTTGCCGGGGAAATCAATCAACCCCATAATCGCCAGTGAACTGACGGATTTGCCGGAGCCGGACTCGCCGACGATGCCGACCACCTGCCCTTGTTCCACCTGATAGCTGATGCGGTCTACCGCGCGAAACGGCAACCCCTCATCACCAAAGTGAACGGACAGTTTCTCTACGTTGAGTAACGCCATCTCTCTACCTCTATAACTGCTTGCTCTATTACTGCTTGAGTTTGGGGTCGAGAGCATCACGCAGGCCGTCCCCCATCAGGTTAAATGCCAATACCGTCAGCAGAATCGCCAGACCGGGGAACGTCACCACCCACCAGGCGCTCTGCGCAAACTGCAGCACGTCGGAGAGCATAGTGCCCCATTCCGGTGTGGGCGGCTGTGCGCCCATGCCGAGGAACCCAAGCGCAGCCATATCGAGAATGGCGTTGGAAAAACCCATCGATGCCTGCACGATCAACGGCGCCAGGCAGTTAGGGAAAATATTGACGAACATCTGGCGTAGCGGGCCGGCACCGGCCACGCGCGAGGCGATCACATAGTCGCGGTTCACTTCCACCAGCACCGCGGCGCGGGTTAGGCGTACATAGTGCGGCAGCGACACGAAGGTCAGCGCCAGCGACGCATTGACGATAGACGGGCCGAAAATCGCCACCAGCACCAGTGCCAGCAGCAGGCTCGGCAACGCCAACATGATATCCACCAGGCGCATAATAGCGGCGTCAACCGTACCGCCAAAGTAACCGGCGAGCAGCCCGAAAACGACGCCGAGGACAAGCGACATCACCACCACCAGACAGCCCACCAGCAGCGACAGGCGCGCGCCGTACATCAGGCGCGACAGCACGTCGCGACCCACATCGTCGGTGCCGAGGATGTACTGCCAGCTGCCGCCGTCCTGCCAAACCGGCGGTTTAAGCAGCGCATCGCGGAATTGTTCGGCGGGCGCATGCGGTGCCAGTACGCTGGCGCCAATTGCGATCACCAGCATCAGGATGATGTAAACCAGGCCGACGACGGCCCCTTTATTACGTTTGAAATAGTGCCAGAACTCCTGCAACGGGGTCATGGGCTTCGGCGCAGCCGTCGCTGCGGATTCGGTAACGTGAGTCATCTCCGCGTCCCCCTTATTTCTTATGCCGGATGCGCGGGTTAACCACGCCGTAGAGCACATCCACCAGCAGGTTCACCAGAATGATCATGGTGGCGACCAGCAATACCCCGCTTTGCACCACCGGGTAGTCACGGCGCTGCAGCGCATCGATCAGCCAGCGGCCCAGCCCCGGCCAGGAGAAAATGGTTTCTGTGAGGATCGCCCCGGCCAGCATGGTGCCCACCTGCAAACCAATCACCGTCACCACCGGCAGCATGGCGTTGCGCAATGCATGTACCACAATCACTCGCAGGCGGCTCAGCCCCTTGGCACGGGCGGTACGGATATAGTCTTCGCCCAGCACTTCCAGCATCGCCGAGCGCGTCATACGTACAATCACCGCCAGCGGAATGGTGCCAAGCACAATGGCGGGCAGCACCATGTGCATTACCGCGTCTTTGAAGTCACCTTCCGCACCCCAGATTAAGGTATCGATCAGCATAAAACCGGTCAGCGGCAGGGAGTCGTCCAGAAATACGGTGTCACCCACCCGGCCGGACACCGGCGTCAGGTTAAGCTGTACCGATACCAGCATGATAAGCATCATGCCCCACCAGAAAATCGGCATGGAATAACCGGTCAGCGCGATACTGACAGCCGTATGGTCGAACACGGAACCGCGTTTGACCGCCGCCAGCACCCCAACCGGAATACCGACGATCACCGCGAAAATCATCGCGCAGACACCCAGTTCCAGCGTGGCTTTGAAACGCGGCACGAATTCATCCCAGACCGGGATGCGGCTCTTGAGCGACATGCCCAAATCGCCGTGCAGCACGCCGTTGATATAGTGGACGTATTGCTCCCAGAGCGGCTTGTCCAGCCCGAGTTCCGCCATCAGTTGCGCGTGGCGCTCCGGCGAAATTCCGCGCTCTCCTGCCATGATCATCACCGGGTCGCCGGGGATCAGGTGCACGAAAGCGAAAGTCAGTAGGGTAATACCGATAAACGTTGGGATAACCAGCCCCAAACGACGGAGTATGAACTGCAACATATCCCGAACTCTCTGTGCTTTCTCGTATAGAGAATAAAGGGCCCGACGGTGCTCACCATCGAGCCTGACATTGCTCACTGCATTAAAACGGGCGTTGAAGCGCCCCCTGCCGTTCCCCTACGGAAACACGCGTCTCCAGAAACACTCGTTTCCAAAAACACGCATCGCCAAAAACAACAGGGGCGATAGCGCTGCCATCGCCCATAAATGTGACGTGATAAGATAATTAATCTATTGATACGTGATTGAAGCTATGTACGCCGCGCGGCTCGATAACGTAGCCTTTCACGTTTTTACGGATCGGTTCATACACGGTGGAGTGCGCCACAATCAGTGCCGGAGCCTGATCGTGCATCACAACCTGAGCCTGTTTGTACAGTTCGATACGTTTAGCCTGATCGGACACCGCACGAGCCGGTTGGATCAGGTCTTCGAACGGCTTGTAACACCACTTGGAGTAGTTGGAGCCTTTCTTCGCCGCATCGCAGCTGAACAACGTCGCCAGGAAGTTATCCGGATCCCCGTTGTCGCCGGTCCAGCCCATCAGCACGGTCTGGTGTTCGCCGGATTTCGCGCGTTTTAGGTACTCGCCCCACTCGTAGGTGACGATCTTGGCTTTCACACCGACTTTCGCCCAGTCAGCCTGAATCATCTCCGCCATACGGCGCGCATTCGGGTTGTACGGACGTTGTACCGGCATCGCCCACAGGTCTATCTCAAAGCCATTTTCCATACCGGCTTCTTTCAGCAACGCTTTGGCTTTGGCCGGATCGTAAGCGTAGTCCTTAACGTCGTCGTTATAGCCCCACATGGTCGGCGGAATCAGGTTTTTCGCGGCCTGACCGGCACCCTGATACACCGCTTCGATAATAGCCTGCTTGTTCACCGCGTAAGTCAGCGCCTGACGAATTTTCACGTTATCCAGCGGTTTCTTCTCAACGTTGAACGACAGGTAACCCACGTTCAGACCCGGCTTCTGCAGCAGTTCAATGTTCTTGTCCTGCTTCATGTTGGTCAGATCGGCCGGGTTCGGGTACGGCATCACCTGGCATTCGTCTTTTTGCAGCTTGGCGTAACGCACAGAGGCGTCCGGCGTAATGGAGAACACCAGACGGTCGATACCCGGCTTGGTGCCCCAGAAGCTGTCAAAACGTTTGTAGAGAATGCGGGAATCTTTCTGGTACTGCTGCAACTGGAACGGACCGGTGCCGATCGGATCCAGGTCGATTTTCTCCGGCGTACCGGCTTTCAGCATTTTGTCGCCATACTCGGCGGACATGATGGAAGCAAAGTCCATCGCCAGGTCAGCCAGGAACGGCGCTTCGGCGCGGGTCAGTTGGAAACGGACGGTATAGTCATCCACTTTCTCGATTTTGCTGATCAGGTCCGACATACCCATGCCTTCAAAGTACTCGTAGCTGCCGCCGGAGACTTTATGGAACGGGTGGTTGGCGTCCATCTGACGCTGGAAAGAGAACAACACGTCGTCGGCGTTGAAGGTACGGCTCGGTTTAAACTCTTTGCTGTCCTGCCACTTCACGTCTTTACGCAGGTGGAAGGTGTAGGTTTTGCCATCGGCGCTGATGTCCCACTTTTCGGCCAGGCCCGGCTCGATTTCGGTCGTCCCGCTTTTGAATTCAACCAGACGGTTATAGATAGGAATGGAGCTGGCATCAAACGTCGTACCAGACGTAAACAGCTGCGGGTTAAAGCCTTCTGGAGAACCTTCTGAGCAATACACCAGGGTTTTTGCCTGTACACCGGCGGCAACGGACAGCGCCAGCAAACCAAGGCTGAACTTCAGCACCCTTGATTTCATCAGGGATTTAGCCATTACATGAACTCCATTGTGGATGTTGTGTGTCAGTCAGACCTGTTGTTGTCATCGCGACTGTTGTGATGGCAACAGGGATATCGCAATTGGGGTTATCGCGATGATTTTTATCGCGGCGGTCTGTACTTTTCTTCTATTTCAGCCCGAGCAACGCGCCCAAAGACTGATGTAATAGTAAACAGGGAGAGACAACAGTGCGGGACAAGCAGGAAAACCCCCGCCAGCCCTGTCGGATCAATCATGATGATTCCAGGTACTCTGCCGCCCTCCTCCTTGTGACGCCCACAATGTGTCAACAGATCACAATCGCGTCAATATAACCTGTTAGGATTTACAAACAGAAACCGCAGAATCAGCAAGATATAAAATTAGCTCAGTTTGCCATTTTTTTGGTGACAACACCCACAAAATAACAAAAAATCAACAGATAAAACCACATCAGGTACAACGTGCGATAATTATCACCAAACAACACCCCATAGGAAAATCCTCTCGTATGGTGAATTACTGCACAATAAAACGTGTTAAAAAGGTTAAATTCAGGTGAAAATACTGACAAAACCCCAACCGCGATGATGTATTCCTATCATCCCTGCTGATATTCGCCAACTATTTGCGCATTATAAAAAAACTTTATCCCACCGAGCACAACTCGCCCGACGACAAACGACAATACCCTCGTCCGGCTTATACAAGCCCTTGCTTTGTTTCGTCTACCTTGTGCGATGCGGAAATAAAAAGTGAGCGCATCAATCGCCGAATGACCAATCCTGTCCTAATATCTTGTTACACTTCAGTGTCTTTAAAGTTCAAAAAAAAAGCGCCGATAGTCAAATAACAGTGACTTCACTGTTAAGCGTTCGATATTGATTACGATAGGGATCAAGATCAGGAGAACCATATGGTCAACCAATCACTACCAAAAAAGACAATGAGTATCCGCACCCAGATGTTGTTAATAGGCTCATTAACGATTGCTCTTGGTTTTGCTGTCACCATCGGAGTACTGAGCTGGCAATCCAGCCGCGAACAAAAATCACTGGCGGAGAGTTATTTACAGCAGATAGCCCAAAGTGAAGCGCTGAAAATTCAACAAAAACTCAACTATGACCGTGACGTGGCGCATAACCTCGGGCAGGCATTGATTTCGCTGCCGGCGGCGGGCATTAAAGACCGCGCAGTAGTCGATAAGGTGACGGAATATGCTCTGCGGGACAATCCGGATTACCTCTCAGTGTCGGTTATTTTCGAAGAGAATGCGTTTGACGGACGCGATGCCGAATTTATCAATAAGCCGGGCCAGCCGCCTAAAGGCCGCTACGCCTGGTTTGTCGACCGTGACCCGGCCGGCAATTACAAAATGAACCCGCTGCTTTCCTACCTGACGCCCGGTCAGGGCGATTACTATTTGCTGCCGCAAAAAAGCCAGAAAGATACATTAATCGAACCCTATTCGTATGCCTATAACGGCGTCCCAACGCTGCTGACATCGGTAGCGGCGCCAATGGTGTCTCAGGGAAAACTGTTTGGCGTGATCACTGCGGATATTTCTCTTGCATCATTACAGCAAACCGTTAATCAAATTAAACCCTGGTCAGGCAGCGGCTACGCGATGCTGCTCTCCAGCGCGGGCAAAGTGGTTTCTTATCCGGATAAATCCATGACAAGCAAGGTCTGGAACGAAAAAACGGACAGCCTTACCTCAGCCGTGGTGCAACGTGATGATGCGATAATGGGCGAGAAAGCGCTGGTAACCTGGTACCCCATCACCATCGGCAACAGCACGGATAAATGGTATCTGGGTATCGCTGCGCCGGTGAACAAAGTCATGGAAGCCGCCCAACAGCAGTTAATCAATGCCGTGATTCTGATGGTTTTCAGCATTCTGTTGGTGAGTGCGTTGCTGGGAATGACCTTCAACCGGAAAGTACTTAAACCACTTGGCGGCGAACCGCTCGAAGCAGCCACCATTGCGCTGTCGGTTGCGAGCGGGCAGCTCAACAATACGATTGCGATCAAACCGAATGATCGCAGCAGCCTGTTTTTCGCTTTGCACACCATGCAATTACAGTTACGTCAGGTGGTAGAACAAATCAAGGAAGCGGGTAATGCGGTGCATCAGGGGGCGGCAGAGATTGCCAGCGGCAACATCAATCTCGCCTCACGCACTGAGCAGCAAGCTGCCGCACTAGAGCAAACCGCCGCCAGCATGGAGCAGATAACCGCAACCGTGAAACACAATGCCAACAATGCTCATCAGGCTACGGCATTAACGGAAAACGCCACACAAATCGCCCGTCGCGGTGAAACGCTGGTCGGCCAGGTGGTTCAGACGATGGCGCAGATTGACGATAGCGCGAAAAAGATCGGCGACATCACCACCATGATCAACAGCATTGCTTTCCAGACCAACATCCTGGCGCTGAACGCGGCGGTTGAAGCCGCTCGCGCAGGCGAACAAGGTAGGGGATTCGCCGTGGTGGCATCGGAAGTTCGTAGTCTGGCGCAACGCAGCGCCAACGCGGTGAAAGAGATTGCCGCGCTGATTGAAGAATCCGGCCAGCGTGTTGAGAATGGCGTACAACTGGTGAACGATGCCGGTAAAACCATGCAGGAAATGACTCAAGCCGTCAGCTCGGTACAAACTATTATCAATGAAATTGTTAATGCATCGGATGAGCAGGCGAAGGGGATAAGCCAGGTCACCATTGCCGTGAATGAGATGGACGGCGTAACACAGCAAAACTCGGCGCTGGTGCAGCAGATGTCTGCCGCAACCGGTTCACTGGAGGAACAAGCCATGCTGTTGGCCCAGGCGATAGAGCATTTCCATTTAGAACAACACGGTCATTCAGGGCGCCACGCCCCGTCGCGAGCGCAACACGCATTACCCAGAACGGTATAAAACCAAAAGGAAAAACCAGCCACCCGGTGACCGTCAGGCAATCCATGCTGGAGCGGTTCACCGGGCCGGCAAATCGAATTATTTTGGGTATACAATCGATTTTTCCCGCCGTTACTTAAGATATTTTATTTATATAACTTTAAAAATTTATTTTTATTTTACCCCTAACGTGTTACTTTTATATAGCAATAAATAACCCATCCATATAAATATCCCACCCACAACATTCACAAATTAATTTTAATTACAAAATGGCGAATTAAGTTATTTAAAGATGAATTGCTGTGAGGTTCACAATTCCCCTATATTTGTAGTGAACGGCTATTATTTTTAACATTTCTCCATGCTAGATTACCTGCCATATCATTATAAAAATAACATCGCATTCGTCTTTGATGGTGTATCTCATATACCCAAAATAATTCGAGTTGCAGGAAGGCGGCAAGAGAGAGAATCCCGATGAGCTTACTCAGGTAAGTGATTCGGGTGAACGAACGCAGCCAACACACCTGCAACTTGAAGTATGACGGGTATGACCATGTGCTTTGCGCCCTAACGCCGTTTCCACATCTTGCAGAGCAAGCTGATTATCTCTGTCCTATGCCGCTACAACAGGGTGAATATAATGAAAAATATTGAAACTGAAATCATGAGCGATAACACGCTCGCTACCGCCGCACCATCATCAGGTTTACTGGAAAGCATCAATAAAACCCGCATTGGTTCAGTGCCTTTTATTCTCTTTCTGGTTATTTCCGCCATTGTTTTTATTGCTTCCTATGCCAGCTACTTGCCTAAAAACATGATCGGCGGTTTTGCCGTTATTATGACTATGGGATTCCTGCTGGCCTATATCGGCCAACGTATTCCGGTACTGAAAGAAATCGGCGGCCCGGCGATTCTCTGCCTGATGGTGCCGTCGATCCTGGTGTATTTTCATCTGTTTAACGCCAACACGCTGGATACCGTCAAGCTGTTAATGAAAGACGCCAACTTCCTTTACTTCGTCATCGCCAGTCTGGTGGTGGGCAGTATTCTGGGCATGAACCGCGTCATCCTGATTCAGGGCATGATCCGGATGTTCATTCCGCTGGTGGTGGGCACCGCGACAGCGGTAGTGACCGGTTTACTGGTCGGTAAACTGTTTGGCTACAGCTTCTATCACACCTTCTTCTTCATCATCGTGCCGATCATCGGCGGCGGTATCGGCGAAGGCATTCTGCCGCTGTCGCTGGCTTATTCCGCCATCCTCGGTCAGGCGCCGGATGTCTACGTCGCCCAGTTGGCGCCGGCAGCCGTAGTCGGCAACATTTTTGCCATCATCTGCGCCGGCGTGCTGGCCCGTATCGGCGTATGGCGCAGTGACCTGAACGGTAACGGCAATCTGGTGCGCAACGAAACCGACAACGCGTTGTTTGCGGTAAAAGACGCGCCGAAAACGGTGGATTTCCATCTGATGGGCGGCGGCCTGCTGCTGATCTGTACCTTCTTCATCGTCGGCGGGCTGTTTGAAAAAGTGCTGCATATCCCCGGCCCGGTACTGATGATTCTGATCGCAGTGTTGTGTAAATACGGCCGTGTTATCCCATCCAGCATGGAAACCGGCGCCAACAGCTTCTACAAATTCGTCTCCAGCTCACTGGTGTGGCCGTTGATGATTGGTCTGGGCATGTTGTATGTCCCGTTGGAAAGCGTGGTGGCGGTGTTCTCCGTCGGTTACGTGGTGGTGTGTGGCTCCGTGGTGCTTTCGATGGCGCTGATCAGCTTCTTCATTGCACCGTACCTGAAGATGTATCCGGTCGAAGCCTCCATCGTGACCAGTTGCCACAGTGGTCTGGGCGGCACCGGCGATGTGGCGATCCTGTCTGCATCCAACCGCATGTCGCTGATGCCGTTCGCGCAAATCGCCACCCGTATCGGCGGTGCTTCTACCGTGATCGCCGCCACCCTGCTGCTGGGCTGGCTGGTGTAATTCTTCATCGGATTTATATGCGACAAGGCCACGGATTCCGTGGCCTTTTTCGTTTTATACCGCCAATAAAAAAGCCACATCGTTCGTGGCTTTGTCGTATTAGCGTTATTCGCAGTATTGACGCAGTGCGTCCTGCTTTTCCGGCAGTAGCCGGTAGAGATAAACCGGGCGGCCGGTGGAACCGTAGAGAATATTGGTATCGAGAATACCGGTATCGGCAAGATAGATCAGATATTTGCGGCAGGAAACGCGGGAAATGCCAATCGCATTGGCCAACATCTCGGTAGAGAATTCCGCTCCCTGATTGCTCTCAATCCACTCACAAACGGTGCGCAACGTCAGGCTGGTCAGCCCTTTCGGCAATTTCTTGCGCTCCACCGTCGGCGTGCCGCTGGTGCGACGAATCAGGTTATCGATATCCGACTGCGCGACAAACTCACGGTGTTTGAGCAGATTGGCCTCTTCCCGGTAAGCCGTCAGCGCCTGCTCGAAACGGGCGAACTGGAACGGCTTAATCAGATAATCCACCACGCCGTAGTGCAGCGCTTTTTTGATGGTATACACATCGCTGGCCGACGAAATAATGATGACATCCGTGTGTTCGCTAAATTCACGGATCGTAGGCAGCAAATCCAGACCGTTATCCTGCTGCATATAAATATCCAACAGCACCAGATCAATTTCGCAGTCCGGCTGCATCAGCAAATTTCGCGCCTGCTGCAACGTCGGCACCGTCGCGTAGCAGCTAAACCCGGAAATCTGATTCAGATAACATTTATTCAACTCCGCCACCATGGCGTCGTCATCGACGATCAGTACATTTATCATGGTCAAATTGCCTTAATCATGGTCAAACTGCCTTGCTTGATAAGGGATATTCACAAAAAACTGGGTATAAACGTCCGGTTCGGATTCAAAATCGATGGTACCACCGATTTTCTCCAGACTCTGCCGGGTAAGATACAAGCCGATGCCACGCCCGGAGCCTTTGGTGGAAAATCCTTCCTGGTAAATACGCTGCTGAATATCCGGCGCAATGCCCGGTCCGTCGTCACTGACCGTGCAGTGCAACTGCCCATCCTGATGATGGAACGTCACGGTAATCTCGCGGTTTTCCAGACCGGATAAGGCGTCCATCGCATTTTCGATGAGATTACCCAGCACGGTAATCAATTCATTGGTGGACTGCGAATCGTCGGTATCCGGCAACAGGCTGTCTTCGCTGATGGACAACGTGACGCCCAGATCCCGCGCCCGGTTGATTTTCCCCAACAGGAACCCGGCAATCACCGGCGATTTTACTTTTCGGATAATCGAGCCGATTTCCGCCTGATAATTATTGGCGGTTTTTAAAATATATTCTTCCAGTTGCGGGTAATATTTCAAATGTAGCATGCCGAGAATCACATGCAGTTTGTTCATGAATTCATGCGACTGGGCGCGCAAGGCGTCGGCGTAATACGACATCCCGGTCAGGCGTTGCAGCAACTGGCTGACTTCCGTTTTATCACGGAAGGTGGCGATGGCGCCGATGATATCGCCCTTCACCACCACCGGTACGGTGTTAATCAGCAGCAGGTTGCCGTTGAAATTGATTTCTTCATCCTGCCGCGGCGAACCGGACTCCAGCACCTTTTCCAGATTCATCAACGCCGGCCAGTGACTAATCGTGCTGCCGATCGCCAGCGTTTCACCCGAACCATGCTGGCTGAACAACCGCTTGGCTTCGTCGTTGATGATGGTAACGCGCAAGTCGGTATCGACCGCGATCACCCCTTCCTTGATTTGTTTGAGCATCGCGTTGCGTTGCTCGAACAGGTTTGAAATTTCGAACGGTTCGAAACCCAGCATGATACGTTTGAGGGTTTTCACCAGGAAATAGGTGCCCAGCAGGCCGACCAGCGCACCGAACAGAATGGTCCAGGGAATAATCCAACGATTCTCATTGATGACCGACTGTACGCTGGAAAGCGAAATCCCCACCACGACCACACCGAGTTGGTGGTTATTTTCGTCAAATACCGGCGTAAACACGCGTAGCGCCGGGTCCAATACCCCGCGATTCACCGCCGTATTCTCCAGCCCCAGCAACGCCGGGTAGAGATCATCGCCGATAAAGTGACGGCCGATCTGCCCCGGTTCCGGGTGAGAATGACGGATGCCGTCCATATCGGTCACAATCACAAACAACAGATGGTTGCGGCTTTTCACATTCTCGGAAAAGTTTTGTACCAGCATCGGGTCGCCGATGCCTTTCAGGTCATCCACCACGAGCGGCGAATTGGCAACCGTGCGGGCAATCGCAAAAGCTTTATCTTTGAGGTGCGTTTCGGTCAGTTCGGTAATACGGAAAAACAGCAGCGCGTAAACCACCAGCAGTACGGAGCCAATCACCGCCGACACCATCAGAATGATCGAAGTGCCTAACTTCAGCGGTGTCTTTTTTTACTCATTTCTCGCTCCGGAATTCGCATCATCGATCCCGTTATCTTAACCTGTTCAGGCTATTTCTGCGCGTGCTGATAACAAAACCGCCGCCCGTATTCGGCGGCGGCGAATCCCATTTTTGCAGGCAGCAGGTTATTACCACAGCCCCAGCACTTTCCACCACAGGCTGCCGACACCCAACCAGATAGGAATGACGACCAGCCCAATCAGGAAGCCGATTTTCCACCAGGTTCCCAGCGACAGGTAGCCGCAACCGAACATGATCGGCGCCGGGCCACCGGAATAATGCGTGGTCGCCATGAACAGGTTACTGAATGTCGCAAACGCCAGCACCGTCAGCACCGGCGGTGCCCCGGCCGCAATGGCGATCGATACGAAAATCGCGTACATGGCGCTGATATGCGCCACCGCGCTGGCCATGAAGTAATGGCTGTAGTAATACACCAGCAGCAGCAAGCCCAGCATCGGCAACCAGAACATTCCAGCAACGGCGTGACCGGCCATGCCGCCCAGCCAGGCGATCAACCCCATCTTGTTCAGTTGGGTCGCCAGCATCATCAACACGGCAAACCACACCACCGTGTGCCAGGCTTCTTTTTCGCCGGTTACGTCTTCCCAACTCAACGCACGAGTCAGCAACAGCACGCTCAGCCCGCCCAGTGCGGTCAGGGTAGCGTCGATATTCAGCGTCGATCCCAACACCCAGAACACCACCAGCCCGAGGAATACGCACAGTACAATCCATTCGTTGCGGCTCATCGGCCCCATTTCCTGCAGGCGAACCTTGGCCAGTTCACGCATTTCCGGCGTTTTCTTCAGCTCCGGCGGATAAAAACGGTAGAGCACCAACGGGATGACGATCAACGATAGCAGCCCCGGCACCAGCGTCGCCGCCGCCCATTCGGTCCAGGTCAGGTGCACGCCGAACTGGGTGGCCAGCTTGCTGATCAACGGGTTACCGGCCATTGAGGTCATGAACATGGCCGACGTGATGGCGTTACACTGGAAAATGGTCTGCACCAGAAACGCGCCGATACGCCGCTGAGTGCCCTGTTCCGGCGTTGAGCCGTAGGCTTCGGCGATGGAACGGAACAGCGGGGTGATAATGCCGCCGCAACGCGCGGAGGTTGACGGCATCGCCGGGGAAAACAGCAGGTCGGTAAACACCAGACCATACGCCAGCCCGAGACTGCTGTTACCAAGTTTACTGATGAACAGGAACCCGATACGGCGACCGAACCCTGTTTTGATGAAGCTACGCGAAATAAAAAAGGCGCAGGCAATCATCCAGATGGTGGGGTCGCTAAACCCGACCAACACATCCTTGACCGGCAGCAAACCGAGCGCCGACACCGTGGTAATACTAAAAATGGCAATGGCGCCAAGGGGATAGGGGGAAAGGATTAGCCCGACGACTGTGGCAATAAATATCGCCAGCAGATGCCATGCGGTGGGATTAACGCCCTCGGGAACCGGAACAAACCAAAATATAACGGCTATACCGAGGATAATAAGAAGCTTCACTAACCTGCTATTATTTGCAGACATAACAACACCACTCAAAATTAAAACGAAATCAGCCGCCTTTACCGGAGGTCCCGCATTATGAGTGGAGGAGTTATTTTATTTCTTCATCACCCTTAATTTCGTTATCTGACAAAACAGGTCAATGCAAAAGGCATAAATAAATGCAGATAACGAGTTTTCGGCGTGCCATCGCCATCTTTCATGGCGGGATACGACCTGACAAACACAACGGGTACAGCATCAGTAAAAAAAGACGAGAAAACAATAAAGAGCAGGGTGCTTTTCTCGTCCCATCAAAATCAAGTGAAGTGATCAACGAAGGAAATAGTATTATAAAAATGGAATACACTATTGTTATTTTAATTACTAAACAGATTTAATAATTTACTTTTGAAAATAAAAACACCATTTCAAAAATAAATAAAAGTGAATCATTAATCCATAAAATAACAATTATCAAACATGACATTAACGATGATGTTAATAATAATTTATTAATAGATATTTTTTTCACCGTGATTATTTATCGGTTTATTTCACCCTATTTGGTCAGGAAGTAAAATAATTTTGAAGTGTTTTCCAACATTTTTCCTGCAAATGAAAAAAACTATTCAGCCGGCATAAAGCAAACTATCGCCCGCCGTAGTTCAACAGCCGGGGAAAACGCGAGGAGATGTTAAAAAACCGCTCGCCAACACCGTGCGAGCGGCTGGTGATAACCGGTTACGCCTGTTCGTTCGGCGTACCGTCAATACGTTCAGGCGCCGGGCGACCAATAGCGATGCGCTGCGGCTGCAATGCCTGCGGCACCTCGCGGATCAGGTCGATATGCAGTAACCCATGCTGAAACTGCGCTTGCGAGACATGCAGATGCTCGGCCAGGGTAAAACTCAACGAAAATGGTTTGAACACCAGCCCCTGATGCAGATACTGCACTTTTTTCTCCGGTAATGTCGGCGTGCCCTTCACGGTCAGACGCTGGCCTTCCACTTCAATATCCAGTTCCGGCTGGCGGAACCCGGCCAGCGCCAGTGTAATGCGGTAATGATTATCGTCGATTTTCTCGATGTTGTACGGCGGGAACTCCACCGCGTCCTGGTTCCCCATGGAACTGGCGAGCTTGTCAAAACCGATCCACTGACGCAGCAGGGGGGACAAATCGTAATTGCGCATATTCATAACTCCTTCTGTGAAGCGAGATAATGGTTTCCGGCCGATAGCCGGACGTCCCCGTACGGCGGACGAATAGCGAGACAGACGCCGGGCGACGTTATCGCTCCAGGCGGCTCTCTGATCGCCGCGGCGTGAGATGCCGGCGGCCGTCGCGATTATTTGATGTCGATGCGGCGCGGTTTCAGCGTTTCCGGAATCACCCGCTGTAACTCGATGAACAGCAACCCATTCTCCAGGCTGGCGCCGTTAATCTGAATGTGTTCGGCCAGTTGGAATTTGCGTTCGAAATTGCGTTCGGCAATCCCCTGATAGAGGTAATTGCGCGGGGTGGCGTCGCCGTGGTGTGATCCTTTGACAATCAGCATATTGTCGTGCGCGGTGATCTCCAGTTCGCTTTCAGCAAAACCGGCTACGGCAATCGCGATGCGATACTGGTTTTCGTCAACCAGCTCGACGTTATAAGGAGGATATCCGCCATTACCCTGGCTCTGGCCAGCTTCCAGCAGATTAAACAGACGATCAAAACCAATAGCGGAGCGATACAGCGGGGAAAAATCGGGATTACGCATACAATATCTCCTGGCATGCAGCGAGGTTAAAATAGGGCGGCCCTCCATCCGGACGGGCTCCTGACCGCAGCAACTGTATTCAGGAACACAGCCTTATACCCTGTCGGCGTATGTCTGCAGGTCTGATAGGGATATGGTGATTTATCTCTGCTTTTCAACACGGCAGAAGGGAAAATTTTCTTATTCTTTACCCGGCTCCGATGTAATCGCATACACTGGACAGCAAGCACATTTTGCTAAAATATGTGAAGGCCGCAGCGCAAGGTTGCTGTAAGCACAGCCAACCGCGTAACCGGGACGATTTTCCTCAAGGTAACATGATGACCATACTGAGAAATACCTCATTGTCGCTCGTACTGTCAGGCGCGATACTGGCGACATGCAGCGGCTGTTCCAGCGTGATGACTCACTCTGGCGGCGAGCAGGGGTACTATTCCGGCACCCAAGCCAGCATGTCTACGCTGAAGGATGAGAACACCAGTTGGGCGATGATGCCGATGGTCGTGCTTGATGTCCCCTTTTCCGCCATGCTGGATACGTTACTGCTGCCCTATGATTATTACCGCACCCACAGCGACAGCCACAGCACCTCGGCCCGTGATCGACTGGAAGAATATGAACGCCGCCAGCCGATGGGCAACCCTCCGCCATTGATGGTCATCCCCGCATCGGCGAATAACCCCCGTCAGTGATGTTCCGCCTGATGCCGTTGGGCAAGCGTCATCGGGATCGCCGCCTGATGTGGTTGTGCATCGCCGTTTAACACCAACGGCATCGCCGTAAAACCCTGCACGAAACGCAGCACCACCAGCAAGACCGGCGCCCAGACACCAATCTGGTGATAAGTGGGCAGGCAGCCGAAAAGTCCTCGCGATGCTCCCGTTGTCAGTACCTCACCGTTACCACAAAAATCTGGTTGCAACCGTCGATTTCCCGTAAATAGGCGATGCGATCGCCATTCGGTGAAAAGACCACCGCATCCGCTACCGGCGGCGTTTCGCTGCGCGCGGTCTGACGAATCAACCGGCCGGTCGCCGCCTCGCACAGCATCACGCTGTTGTCGCCAATGAACGCCAGGTATTTGCCGTCCGGATGCCAGCTAAATGCCGATTGCACCGGCCAGTCGCCCTGCGTCACCTGACGTGGTTCACCGCCGTTCGGCGATACCGTCCACAGTTGCACGACACCGCGATCGTCTTTCATCAGAAAGGCGATTTGGCGGCCGTCCGGCGAACTGCGTAACCAGTGACGCGGCTGGTTAACCACGCCGGGATACGGCCTGTCGGCGGTGAAGGTGAGTCGGCGCTGACGCACACCGGCAGGCGGCGCAGGCAGTTCTGTCTCGGTGCCGCCTGGCGGCCGCTCGCCGGCACGGGCGTAATCATCCATTTTTTCCGGTAAATCAACGAGAAACACCTCCGGCACTTTTTCGCCGCGCGCCGACAACGTATCGCCGATAAACGCCAGCGCCCAGCGCTGGCGGCAACCGTCCGGGCGTAAATAGCCGGTATTTCCTACCCAACCTTCCTCATAGGCGCGGTTGATATCATCGCTGCCGGGGCGCGGCTGCGGCGTGGTATCGCTTACCAGCACGCAAAAATGGCTGCCATCGTGCTCACGCGGATGACGGTGTGGCGCCGCCACTGTCTGCAACGGCACCGCCACCCCGACGTTGCGCAAGTCCAGCGCCGGGTCACGCTCGTGCAGCACATGGTCGTTATAGGTAAAGCTCAGGCGGCTGCCGTCCGGGCTGAACACATGCACATGAGAACCCCCACGCAACGCACCGGCCAGATACGGTGCCGTCAACACGCAGGCATCCAGCGTCGTCGCCTGCTGGCGGTCATCATCCGCTAGCACCACGCCCCGACGATGGTGGAAATCGTACTGCCAGTGCGCGTCCGGGTTTTCAGGACCGTGGATAAACACATAGCGCTGCGGCGGCACCGGGCTACCGGTCGCCACGCCGACATGCGCCCCCTGCCCGGCACGGTAAATCACCTCACGCCGGTGGGTTTCCACATTGACGCGTTCAATCGTCAAACCGGTAAACGAAGATCCGTGCGGCCTGACATCATAAATCAACCAATTACCGTCACAGGACCAGATATTTATATTGGTCAGCTGATGTGAAAAAGCATCGAATGTTATCTGCCGGTCTTCATTCATCACAGATTTTCCGTCTTAATAAATTAACCTGGCATATCATAAAAAATCGCGCAATGAATGACAAAAACAATGAAAATCAGCGCTTTATTTACAAAAGCTGACTGTATTCTCGGTCAAAAAAATAGAAAGATATCGTCAACAACCTCCGTTTTCCACGCAGGTCAACAGGGCGTAACCTTTCCGTTATCGAAAGGACAAGCGCCGTTCAACTCAGTTACCGAAGTCAGTTACCGAAGAAGGAAAGAGACATGAAAAACATCAAAACCATCGCTATCGCCGCTGCCCTTGCTACCTTATCGTTTGGCTCTTTCGCTGCGCAAAGCGTCAGCTATGACCAGGCCCAGCAGTTGGAAAAAATCGGTTCGGTTTCCGCCACCGCCAACGATCTGAGCTCGCTGCAAGCCAAACTGGCCGACAAAGCCAGCGAAGCCGGCGCTTCGGCGTACACCATTACCTATGCCAGCGGCGACGATACCCTGCACGGCAACGCGACTATCTACAAATAATCCCCGCCTGCACGTTCATCATTACCCCTCAGCCCCGGTGCCTGTGTCCCCCCCGGGGTTTTTTTATGCCCGCGGAACACCTCGGCTTTACTCATCGCCGCTGAACAGATGATCGTACACATGCTGGAGATGACGCTCCATGCTGGTCCGTGCCCGTGCCGGGTCGCGCGCGATGATGGCATCGGCGATATCGGCGTGATCCTGATTCATGGTGCGGGGAAAATCGGAGTCGGCGTACAGTGTTTCCAGCCGCACGAACCGGCTGCTCTGACGCTTGTTCCACAGGTACTCCATCATGTCCTGTAGCACTTCATTGCCGGACATCTCGCTAATCAACAGGTGGAAACGCTTGTCTTCATGCAGAAACTGCGCGTCATTAACATTAAGGCGGGACAGATCGCGGGTGATCGCCTGTAGCGCAGCACGCTGCTCGTCGGTGGCCTGCACCGCCGCCAGCTCCGCCATCATCGCTTCATACACCTGCCGAGCCTGAATAAACGCCCGCAGGCTGAATTCATCTTCCGGCAACGCAACGGGCGGTGCCTCTGGTAGCGGATCGTTGACATACACACCGTTCCCGGTACGGATTTCCACCCAGCCGGTGATTTCCAGCGCGATCAGCGCCTCACGGATCGACGAGCGGCTTACCCCCAGCTGTTTCGCCAGTTCTCGCTCCGAGGGCAGCAGTTGCCCGGCCGCAAACTGACCGTTCCTGATGCAGTTAATCAGCAGCGTGGATATCTGCCGGTAAAGCCGCTCAACTTTCAGTGTGGGTAACACCATATCCCCTCCGGTTCCCCCGTCAGTCGTGACCTGTCAACGTCTGTTCCGCCAATAACAGCCTGAAGCTTACCATAGCATCAGTAGCATCTCTTAATAATGTACAAACACGATAGGAACAACTCCTGCATCGTTGGCAAAGGGACGAAAAAGTGGGCATACATATGCAACATCAGAATAAAAGCTGACCCAACAGGCACTGGAAAAACTGATTTGTACTCGAGGTAGTGCACAGAAAAAATGCAACGTATTTTAAATTTTAACAATCCATAATTATATTTTACACAGCCTAATCAAAGGGGGATAATGTTACAAATAAAAAACAAAATTAAACACGCCCATTTCAAATGAGCCATCCAGAATAATAATTAAACATCATTAAATAATCGTGCTAATCATTATAACAGGAATACTTCTCCAGCATGCATTTTATTACCCCAAAGAAAAACAACAAAATGAAACAATTCACCTATAACGACACTTGAATAAAAATTAAAACCCAAAGACAAATAATTAATAAAAATGCGATTGACATCACAGCGCTAAAATCAATAACATCGTGATGATTAATATATAAAAACACCATCTACACTTTAGTTTTAAAGTGTAATGATTGTTGTTACTTATCTCAAATAACTGTTTTATTTAAATAACATAAATAACAGGGGATTTATTTTATTTCCATTTATAGAAATGGATTTTTTATACAAGGACAAAAAATGAAATATATAGACAGCAAAAACAAAATTTATGTTGAGTCACTTACAGAAAAAGAGAAAAGATATTTATTGAATTATAAAGAATTCATTAAAAATCAGTCAATATGCTTAGTTGAAGGAACTCACTCACAGGAAAATTTGATATATAAGTCTCAGGCATCCGATGAAGAAAGAGGAATAACATCAATAGAATCAGCTTTCATTGATTTAGGACTTAATTATAAAAAAATAGAATCAACAGATAACAATCTTCAATATGAGATAAACAATCATAATTTCGTATTTATATATGCTCATGGCGAGTATGGAGAAGATGGCAGGCTACAAGGATTTCTAGATTATATAGATAAACCGTACCCTGGCTCAGGCGTTTTGGCTAGTGCGGTTTGTTGCGATAAATTAAAATTCAAGTACCTTATGACTGGATCATCCGTCAACACTCCAAATTTTTATGAACTCAATATTCATGATTCATATAGCGATGTTCATAAAAAAGCACTATGCCTTCAGTACCCTATCATGGCAAAAGAACGATGTGGAGGAAGCAGCCTCGGTATTACATATATTTCTAACGATGAAGATCTACATACATGGTATGAAAAAAATAAGAATGAAATAAACAAATACTTCCTTGAAAAATTCATATCAGGAAGAATTATATCTGTAGGCTTTGTTCAAATGATAGAAGGCGTTCTCATATTACCTACATTGGAAACAGTAACAAACTCAAATTACTACGATGCTGAATTGAAAATCGGTCATAGTCATCATGATGTAAAGTATATTCTAAATAGTTTTTCCAGTAAGGAATATATTGATAGGAAAATAAAAGAGACAGCAATAAAAGCCTTTGAACATGCAGCATGTCAAGGAGTTGGTCGAGTTGATTTAATCATCGATGACAATGATGATATTTTTATTCTCGAAATCAATACAATACCAGGAATATCAAAGAATAGTAATTTTACAAAAATGTTTACAAGTTTAGGGTTTAGTTATAACGAATTAGTGATTGCATTTATCAGAACCGGAATTCTGAAAAAAGAAAACCAAGGAAATAAACACATTTATTTCACCGAAGAAAGAAGTGAAGAAGAATGTTTATGATATTAAATACTATATTTAAATCAGGATACTCAAAATCCAGTCAGGTATTATTGTTAAATACATTGCTTGTTGCTTTGGGAGCATTTATTCTTAATCCCTATTTGCTTATAGGTGCAAAAGAATCCCTGGGTTTGGATTATACATACCTAAGCACATCGATTATGATATCCATGATAATTGGTAGTAGTGTTTCATTATTACTAGCAACTATCAATATAAATGACAACTCAAGAAAAATATTATTATCCGCAATGTTATTTTCGACACTTGGCGTAATGATAATATACTACTCAACCACATCAAAGATGCTTATCTTCTACACCTTAGGGTTAATATTCATCAGAATATGTATGGCATCCGCAACGATCATGACTCGCTCTATACACACTATAACAAATATTCATCATGAAGACTGCTCACCATTGTTTTCCTCTGCTGCAATGATGTTTGGAATAGGTTCATCTGTAGGGCCAATACTAGGTGCAATTATCTTTCAAGATGGAAAGTTTGGATCAGTAATCATTGCAACATCATTAATTTATCTTTTAGGATTCATTATTATCCTTATTAATAATGAAAAAATAAAAAATGATATAAACACATATCTTACAGAGGTAAAAAATCAATCAAAAGAGGACAAAAAAAAGCCGGAGAAGGTTTAATCAAGTCCACCCCATTTTATGTTATATGTATTATTTTCAATATATTCCTAGGACAATCCATCAGTGTTATACCTATAAAATTTAATGAAACCGGAGGTGGAACATATGTTAGTTTTTTCTTTTTTATTAACGCAATATTACTGATAATTTTTTCCATCCCGGTTGCAATTCTTATCAAAAAATTAGAATTATCAATAAAAAAATGCTTTACAATAAGCTTGGTTTCTATGCTGGTAGCAATTTTATTGATTCCTAGTACACCATATGGATTTTACATACCCGTGCTTATAACAATATTCTATTCCATAGGTGAGATCATATTCCCTGTTTATGCCATGGAATATATAAGAAAATATACTCAGCCCAGCCAGATACAAAAAAACATATCTATATATAGCTTTCTATCAAATGCAATTGGTATTGGATTTGGCCAATACTTTGGAGTTTACATATACCAGTATATAGACAGCCATATATGGCATATAGTATGGTTATCCGTCACAATTATATCCATACTATTATTGACAACTATTACGCATCAGTCCTATAGCGTAAATACAGAAGTTGAATGAACACTAAATTTTATAGAAATAAAAACTATGTCATCGATACCATATATTAGCCAAAATTGGTTAAAGAACTATGATGTAAATAAAAAAGACATGAAAGAGTTATTTGGCATGATCCAATATTGGTCTGACCGCTCTTGTGGTCTTGCTTGTCTGTTGATGGCGTTAAAAGGACTGAAAAACACCGAAATAAAGATGCATGATATATTTAATGCTGCCATAAGGATTGGTGCATACTCGCAGAATGGTTGGATTCACTATAAACTAGCAGAACTATCCACCTCTTTTGGGCTCCCGTCCCAGGCATTGAAAATCCCTTTAGATGACGTATTAGATCTAGTCAATAAAGGTGCTGTTTTCATCGCATCTATTCGGCATAAGTTTCCAGTCAATGCAGGAAAAGGGGGTCATCTGGTGCTTGTTTACAAATATAAAGAACATGCCGGAAAGAAATATATTTTTTTCAGAGATCCTTCTCGTTGGGGAGAAACACATAACTGTATAACCATTGACAGATTTAATGCAAGTTATAGCAGTAACGGCATAATCCTTGGTATCCACCATTGAAATTGATAGTTTAATATTCTAAATTAAAAAAGGAAATAGAATGAAACGAGTCGCTTTAATTTGTCCACTAAATTATGATTTTGCAGTAAGGTACATTGATGCCGCACTCAAACACAATCTTATTCCATTAGTTATTACGACTAAGTCAACACATATCGATTTCTCTAAATACAAAAACATTGAAGAAATAAAAATTGATGAATTATCATCATCTCCCTACGAACTACTAAATATACTGAGAAATATTAATGATCTTGCCGGCATTGTTGCATCTGGCGAGTTCTCCGTAGAGGCAACCGAATTCCTTTGCGCTGAATTAGGTTTGATACGAGCGATTAATGGTGACCCCAGTGTATTAAGAAACAAGAAAAAAATGAGAAATGCATTTCAAAAACAAGAAGTTTCTCAACCGATGCTCATAGGCATTTTCACATCATACAAAGATCTTATATCTAAAGTAAATGATACCATTCATTTCCCTGTTATAAGCAAACCTGTCGATATGGCTGGTTCATGGTATGTATCAATCAATCATACACCTCAGGAACTAATTAGAAATGCGGAACCTATTTTTTCCTATAAAAAATCATTTGCAACAGGGATTGATTTTAAAGGAGAATGCATTATTGAAACATTTTTTGAAGGGGAAGAATATAGTGCGGAAGTTATTGTAGAGAGCGGTCTCATCATTAATTACTTTATAAACAAAAAGTTTGTCTCAGAATTACCTAATTTTGATGAAATTGGGCATATATGTGGCGAGAAAATAAAACCAGAAATAGCAGGTGTTCTTGAAAGGAATATAGAGAAAATTATTCGTTCCGCTGAAGTAAACTCAAGTATATTACATGTTGAGTTCAAAGTTAATAATAAAAATGAGATTGCAATAATAGAAGTTGGATGCAGAGTTGCAGGTGATTATATTACCAGGCTCGTCAACCTCACATATGGAGTAAATTTAGAAGAAATATTAATCATGTTAAAATGTGGAATTCCTTTACCTGACATAGAAAATAAAAACGAAAAAAATATGGCATAGAATTTTTATTTAGAGAAAAAAACAATGAAATAACACCTGAAAATAATAAGACAATCATTGAGGAAGTAAAATATAATGGCAGAACACCAGCCCCTCATCTCAGCCCAACGCATCTTCAGAATCGCATTGGTTACAATTTATTTTACATTTGAGTGATACAGCCATGGCACATATATTATTTATTGATTCAAATCTTACTGGACCAATTGTTATGCATCATGCAAAATCACTTGGCCATTATGTATCATTCATAGAATCAGGTGAGTTTAGTTGGTATAAAAAAAATGAGAAAAACAAAAAATATTAAATAGTCTAGATAATTATATCAAAACGAAAGAAATAACCGATTATGATGAACTATATGAAAATATAATAGCGATTGAAAAAATAAAAAAATAGATGCCATTATATGCTTGCCAGAAACAGCAATTGAGTTTGCAGCAAAGGCAGCTCAAGACCTTAGTTTACCATTTCCTACAGTAGAGTCAGTTAATAGATGCAGGAATAAACTTTATACCCGAAATACTTTAAATGAAAAAAAAATCAAAAACGCAAAATATTATACGGCAAAAAACAAAAAAGAGGCAATTGATAGCGCAAATAAAATCGGTTATCCAGTAATATTAAAACCAATATCAGGTAGAGATAGCTTTTTTAGCTATAAAGTTAAAAATCAAACTGAGCTTGAATCATATTGGCATGAGGCTGAAAGAAAAATTTGTGAACTCCCGGTATCTGTCCGTGTTCAATATGAAAGAGGTTTTCTTATAGAAGAGTACCTTTCTGGCGAAATGGTCTCTGTTGAAGTAGCACACAATGGAAAAGAAACAAAAATATTAATGGTTTCATCTCGTGGTCGTTCTGAAAAAAATGAGATGGTTGAATATCGTATTGATATGCCAGCCGATATCAGTGAGGAAGAATGGCTGCGATGTGAAGAGTATGCTATTTCTGTTATACAAGCTCTAGAACTTCATTATGGTATTTTTCATCTCGAGATGATGATCACATCAAGAGGCCCTATCCTTGTTGAGGCTAACGCAAGGATCATGGGAGGATTCATGCCACTTTTATATCTGAATTTCACAGAACATGATATTTACAAACTCATGTTTGATATTCATTTAGGGAGAAAACCTGATATTGACATAAAAAAAATGACCGAAAAATATGCTACAACAATTAGATTAGAGGCACTTTCCGAATCGACCATCAATCATGAAAAAATGCTTAAATGCATATCCAATTTTTCTAAAAACATTATCTTTTCAGAAACTATAGAATCGAGTGGATCATCAATAAGCATCAAACCACAAGATGTACTTGGACGCATTCAACTTTTATGTAACTCTGCTCAACAGCGGGATAGCATGACTAAATCACTGATCAATAGTATTGAATCAGAATGCAATGTGGAGTTACTACATTAAATCTGCAAATAACCACCGTGATTATTTAACATAATCATACAATGCAAATTGTGCATTGGTCATAGCAGCCCAGTATTTATCACCATATGACCAATGCCACCACTCAAATGGGTAATTGACAAAGCCATTAGCTGATAACACACTAAACATAATATTTCGATTTTTTTGTGCTTTCTCGGAGATATTTTCACAAAAACTCATACACTTTCCATTGGAAGATGCGATATCCATATCATATTCTGACCCCATATCACATATTTTTCCGGACAAACACAGCAGCAGATCGATAGCACCTCCAGTAGGGTGCCCAGCTACATTGGGTGGCGCAACAAATTCTGATGTCAACCTAACCAGCTCTTCGTGTGAAAGTGTTAAGTATTCTGCTGCAAGCCGTTTTAATCGCCGATTAAAATAGAACTTCTGCATCGAAACAGGTCTGAAACTTTCCTTGATGATGAATCCATAATCATCAGGAAGTAAGTTTGCAGCACGAGTCAAACGTTCAGCAACAGATTCCCTGACTTTAAATACGGGGGTATACTCCAGATGAGAATGGTTGTCTAATGAATCATCAACAAATATATTCTTATGAATACCAACTATATCCACCAGCTTTTCATGACACTCAGCTACAGGTATTGATGACACTCGTAAATCAGAAAGTGCCACAGGTTTTTTAACATTGCCAGACTCTTGCATAACACATTACTCCCTTTAGTCATTCTAGAGACCAGCTAATCATCAATAGCTATATTACTTAGCATTTAGGACTTAACGGCCACTCCCAACAATTATGTCTACTGAGACCAGACTATGTTTCTAATCACTCAAACTACTGGGGCATAATTAAACTGATAACTTGTTGTCTTATCATCTCACCAATCCCAATTAGTGACATACATCACAGAAATATCGCCACAGGTGGTGAATAGTGAACCGGTCCGGTGGTCAGGCCACCAGACCGACCATCGACATCAACAGAGTTTAAGGAGCTGCATTATGGAACACACCTGGCGCTGGTATGGCCCCAACGATCCGGTGTCGCTGGATGATGCCCGTCAGGCGGGCGCGACCGGTATCGTCACCGCCCTGCACCATATCCCGAATGGTGAAGTGTGGAGCATCGAAGAGATTAAGCAACGTCAGGCGATACTGGCGGAAAAAGGGCTGACCTGGTCAGTGGTGGAAAGCGTGCCGGTGCACGAAGCCATCAAAACCCAGACCGGCGATTACCGGCGTTATATCGCCAATTACCAGCAGTCACTGCGTAATCTGGGCGCCTGCGGCATTGATACCGTGTGCTACAACTTCATGCCGGTGCTGGACTGGACCCGTACCGATCTGGAATACCCAATGCCGGACGGCTCCCGGGCGCTGCGTTTTGATCACACCGCCTTCGCGGCGTTTGAGCTGCACCTGCTCAAGCGTAACGGCGCCGCCGCCGACTACACCGATGAAGAACAGCGTCAGGCCGCTGCGTATTTCGCCGCCATGACCGATGCCGACAAAGACAAGTTGACCCGCAATATTATCGCCGGTCTGCCGGGTGCCGAAGAAGGCTATACGCTGGAGCAGTTCCGCGCCCAACTGGCGCAGTACGACGGTATCGATAAAGCGAAGCTGCGTGAGCACATGGCGGAATTCCTGCGGGCGATCGTGCCGGTAGCGGAAGAAGCCGGTATCGTGCTGGCGGTACACCCGGACGATCCGCCGCGGCCAATCCTCGGCCTGCCGCGCATCGTTTCGACCATTGAGGATATGCAGTGGCTAAAAAATACTGTCGACAGCATCCATAACGGCTTCACCATGTGCACCGGGTCTTACGGCGTACGGGCAGACAACGATTTGGTGAAAATGATCGAAACCTTCGCCGACCGTATCCACTTCACTCATTTGCGCGCCACCTGCCGCGAAGACAACCCGAAAAGCTTCCACGAAGCGGCTCATCTGCATGGCGATGTAGACATGGTGAAGGTGGTGAAAGCGATTCTGGCGGAAGAACACCGCCGCCGTCAGCAGGGCAATACCCGCGCCATTCCGATGCGCCCCGACCACGGCCACCAGATGCTGGATGACCTGAAGAAGAAAACCAACCCCGGCTATTCCGCCATCGGGCGGCTGAAAGGGCTGGCGGAAGTGCGCGGCGTCGAACTGGCGATCAAACAAACGTTCTTTAACGACTGACCCGCGGTTCGTCTTATATCCTAAGTAATTCGAGTTGCAGGAAAGCCAACGCACCTGCAACTTGAAGTATGACGGGTTATACGTCTGGCCCGGCGTGGGTCAGACGTTCAACACAAACTTCTCAATGGCGTACGCCACGCCGTCTTCACTGTTAGACCGGGTGACGAATTGGCTCACCGCCTTGACGCTCTCAATCGCATTACCCATCGCCACACCCAGCCCGGCAAATTCGAGCATCGCCAAATCGTTTTCCTGATCGCCCAGCGCCATCACTTCATCAGCGGCCAGACCGAGGTGTTGCGCCAGCATTTTCACCCCTTCGCCTTTATTGACGCGCTTGTCCAGAATCTCGAGATAGAAAGCGGCGCTTTTCATGATGGTATAACGGGCGAAATCTTCGGGTGGCATGCGGGCGATAGCGGCATCCAGCACCTCAGGTTCATCGATCATCATCACTTTTGGAAAACGCAGGCTGCTGTCCATTTCCTCTACCGCCCGGTATTTCAGCGGCATGCTGGTCAGGTGGGACTCATGCACCGTGTAGGCGCTGATATCTTTGTTGGCGGTATACACATAATTGAAATCAAGCGCATGGAAGTGCACGCCCAACTCGCGCGACAACGCCTCGAAATGGAGATAGTCCTCAAAGCTCAGCGTGGTTTGCGCCACGCATTCCCCCGTCAATGTGCGCTGCACCAGCGCGCCGTTATTGGTGATGCAGTAGTGCCCGTCTTGCTGCAACCCCAGTTGTTTCAGATAGCGCTCAACGCCGATGAACGGGCGCCCGGTCGCCAGCGCCACATAAACGCCTTTTTCGCGGGCGGCGGCAATAGCCTGTTTCACCGCCGGCGAAATCTGGTTTTCCGGCGTTAGCAGCGTGCCGTCCATATCAATCGCAATCAGTTTTATCGCCATGATTTCCCCAATAAGTAACCTCACTGCCGGTATCCTAGCGTGATTAGGTTGGGTAAAACCAGAAAATCCGCCGGCGTATCATCCTTAGGTGATTAAAGAAACCCATACGAAGAGCTTATCCCACCAGGCGTAATTGAGTTTTGATCAGGACAGACAGGCTTTGATCAGGACAGACAGACAAAGAGGCATAGCCAATCGCGATTGGCTATGCCTCATATTCGTCGGATCATTTCAGGCGCATCAAAACACGGGTGCGACTTATTCCTCTTCCTCACGCAACGGCACAATCAGCATGTCGATGTGCACCGTATTGATCAACTGGCGCGCAGACGACATCAGTTTACTCCAGAAATCCTGATGGTGGCCGCATAGCACCAGATCAACGTCATACTTGCGAATCGCGTCAACCAGCACCTGGCCCAGATCGCCGCTGCCGCTCAGAGTTTCCGAGATCGGATAACCGGCGTTTTCCGCCAGATCTTTCAGGGCATTCTGGGTTTCTTCGGAAATGCGTTGCTGCATGTCACCCAGATTGACATCGATCAGCCCGGTGTAGAGATCAGAGTAATTCACGTCAACATGGATCAAAGAGACTTTGGCATCGTACGGCCGCGCCATGGAGACCGCTTTTTCCACTAACACCTTACTTTCCGGTGACAGGTCAACCGCAATAAGGATGTGCTTGTAAGCCATGATTAAGCTCCTTCCGTAATGACTAACTGATGAGTCAGCAGATATTTCCTGCCAGCCTGATAACCTATGGCAGTGATGAGCATAACACCCCGCTTATTGCGGGTTATGTTCAACGGATCACAACGCCACACATTTTGTAACGGTTCTGCGAATGCGGATGATCGCCTACCCTGAAGTGATCGCCCATTGCGCCGATACTCTCTATATCCGTCATACATCAAGCTGCAGAGCTGTTGGCTTTCCTGCAACTCAATTGTTTAGGGATACCAGAGGAAAGCCTGAATAACGGTGAAACCGCTATCCCGTACATAAAGTGTAGTTGAAAAGGACGGGGCCTACGGCGAAGAAAGCCGGTGCCGGATCAAAAGTCATCATGATGTTTTTGGCTGTCAGGAACCTTGCGCCGGGTATGGAAAAAAATCGCAAGGCTCTTCTACAATGAAATTGGGGGGGAACCTCAACGGGTTCATCTCCAGGCAGGGATACAAAGGTGAAGAAGAACACCCGGGCAACTCGCCATGGTCGGGCAGCCCCATAACATCGCGTGAAAAACGTGTGGCATAAATACCCACAGATGTGATGTCAGCAGGATACGACACATACCGGCATCTGTAGGGTCATAATCCGGGAGGGAAGCATGATGATTAGTACATTTGCGCTTTTCTGGGCTTTATGTGTCGTCTGTGTCATCAATATGGCGCGATATTATTCTTCGTTGCGAGTGCTGCTGCTGATATTGAGAGACTGTGATCCGCTACTGTATCAGTATGTGGATGGAAGCGGATTTTTCACCTCCCACGGGCAACCCAGCAAGCAGTTACGGTTGGTTCGTTACATCTATGCACAACGTTATCTTGACCATCACGACCCGGAATTTATCCGTCGTTGCGCGCGGGTGCGCGGTCAGTTTTTGCTGACTTCCGCCTTGTGCGGGCTGGTCGTCGTCAGCCTCATCGGCCTTATCATCTGGCATTGAAGTGCGGCGGCAACAGTGACGGCATAAGCAGGTTGTGGTCCCATCAACCCATTAACGATACGCTGAAAGCAGAAAGGCGACCTGATGGCCGCCTTTCTTATTTGTCTACTTTGTCTACACGCTGATGGATGCAACGTTTGCGCTCTATTAGCGCACGTCAGATCAGTTTCAGCGCCAGCCAGTACAGCACGCCGGACAGCAGCATTGATACCGGCAGGGTGAAAACCCAAGCCAACAGAATGCTTTTCACCGTTTTGCCCTGCACGCCGCCGCCGTCCACAATCATGGTGCCGGCCACCGCGGAGGAAAGCACGTGCGTCGTGGATACCGGCATACCGGTATAGCTGGCAATGCCAATCGACATGGCGGCCGTCAACTGTGCGGAGACGCCTTGTGCGTAGGTCATGCCTTTTTTACCGATTTTCTCGCCGATAGTGACCGCCACACGCTGCCAGCCCACCATCGTACCGAGCGACAACGCCAGCGCCACCGCCACAATGATCCACAGCGGAGCATATTCCACCGTGTACAGCAGGTCGCTACGCAGATTGTTGAGCAGGCGTTTGTCATCGGCCGAGGTTTCCGGCAGCTTAACGACGCGATCCAACGTATCGGAGATACACATCAACAAACGACGGGCACGGGCACGATCATCCGCAGGCAGCTCGCTGTAGTTTTTCACGTTATTCAGCAACGTCAGCGCACGGTCAATGGCGATCATGGCGCGAGACGTATCACAGTGAAAATCCGGTTTGTTGCCGGTAGCAGGAATCACGTTTTCCGGAGCCGGAATCGGCGTCGACAGGCCGATCACATGCGTCAGCGACGCGTTATGAGACTGATAATACCCCTGCAGATTCATCACCGCATCGCGGGTACGGCTAATATCGTAGCCTGAGGCATTCATGTTCAGCATAAACCCGGCCGGCGCCACGCCAATCAGCACCAGCATGATCAGGCCAATGCCTTTTTGCCCGTCGTTAGCGCCGTGAGAGAAGCTCACCCCTACCGCAGACAAGATCAGCGCGGTACGCGTCCAGAACGGCGGCTTACGCTTACCATCCTGCTTTTCGCGCTCCGCCGGCGTCAGGTGAATACGCTGGCGTTTCTTATTCCCGCGCCAATAACGACGCAGCAGATACACCATCAACCCGGCGACGATCATGCCGACCACCGGAGACATCAGCAGCGACAGGAAGATACTGACCATTTTAGGGATATTAAGCGCATCCACCACCGAGGTATGGGTCACCAGCGCGTTGGTTAAACCGATACCGATGATGGAGCCGATCAAGGTATGAGAACTGGAGGCCGGCAACCCGAAATACCAGGTCCCCAGGTTCCAGATGATCGCCGCCAACAGCATCGAAAACACCATCGCCAGCCCGTGAGTGGAACTGACATTCAGCAGCAAATCGGTTGGCAGCAGATGGACGATGGCATACGCCACGCTTAGCCCGCCCAGCAATACCCCGAGGAAATTGAAAACACCGGCCATGACAACCGCCAGTTGAGCACGCATCGCCCGGGTATAAATCACCGTAGCGACCGCGTTGGCGGTATCGTGAAAACCGTTGATAGCTTCATAGAACAGAACGAATAGCAGGGCGAGAACCAGCATCAGACCGGTATGGAAATCAAGCCCGGCAAATAAATGTAACATAAGTGTTAGGCCATGTAGTGGTCATGAACGCGGCGCATTATCGGTGACAAGCTGAAACGGGAAAAGCAAAATATGACATTATTTTGACTTAATTTACGCCACTTCTGCCGGTGAAAAGGATTTAATTAATTAAAATCAATGCATTATTGTTTTTACCCATCCACACATTTTGTTACCGGTACATCGCCCAGATCCGGCGGCGGAACGGCATGAAACAAGGCGCTGTTGGGCGAGTGACCGATGTGGGGACATCGCCTATAATCGGCCGCCCGGATATCACCGGCGCAACAGCGGGAGAGTAATGTGGAACAGTTTGACGTCATCATCATCGGCGCGGGGGCGGCCGGTCTATTCTGCGCGGCACAGGCAGGCCAGAAAGGGCTGCGGGTGCTGCTGGTGGACAACGGCAAAAAACCGGGCCGCAAGATTTTGATGTCCGGCGGCGGGCGTTGCAACTTTACCAATCTGTACGCCGAGCCGGGTGCTTACCTGTCGCACAACCCGCACTTCTGCAAATCCGCCCTCGCCCGCTACACCCAGTGGGATTTCATCAGTCTGGTTAACCGCCACGGCATCGCGTATCACGAAAAAACCCTTGGTCAGTTGTTCTGCGACGATTCCGCGCAGCAGATTGTCGATATGCTGATGAAAGAGTGCGATGCCGGTAAGGTGACGTTGCGATTGCGCAGCGAGGTGCTGTCGGTGGAAAAAAACGCACAGTTTCAGGTGAAGCTTAACAACGGCGTGGTACAGGCGCAGGCGCTGGTCGTCGCCACCGGCGGGCTATCGATGCCGGGGCTGGGCGCCACGCCGTTCGGCTATCAACTGGCGGCGCAATTCGGCCTCAACGTGTTGCCCACCCGCGCCGCGCTGGTGCCGTTTACCCTGCATAAGCCGCTGCTGGCGCAATTACAGACGCTCTCCGGCGTGTCGGTGCCGGCGGTGGCGACGGCCGAAAACGGCACCACCTTCCGTGAAAATATTCTGTTTACTCACCGCGGCCTGTCCGGCCCGGCGATTCTGCAACTGTCCAGCTACTGGCAGCCGGGGGAATTCGTCACCATCAACCTGTTACCCACGCTTGATCTGGCCGAAAACCTCAATGCCGAGCGTCAGGCGCACCCGAACCAGAGCCTGAAAAATACCCTGTCGCAATGGTTGCCGAAACGGCTGGTGGAATGCCTGCAAACATTGGGGCAATTGCCGGACGTCACGCTGAAACAGCTCAACAAGCCGCAGCAGGCCGAGGTAGCAGCCACGCTGCAACAATGGCGGGTTCAGCCTAACGGCACCGAGGGCTATCGCACGGCGGAAGTGACGCTCGGCGGCGTCGACACCCGCGAACTGTCGTCAAAAACGATGGAAGCCGGCAAAACACCGGGCCTGTATTTCATCGGCGAAGTGGTGGACGTCACCGGCTGGCTCGGCGGTTACAACTTCCAGTGGGCGTGGAGCTCCGCCTGGGCCTGCGCGCAGGCGCTGGAGTAAACACCAGACAGCGCATTAAATCAGCGCCACTAAAATCACCACAACAACTCCCCCAAACAACAAAGCCGCCCGAAGGCGGCCATTGCTCACATCGTAATTGCGGTGCGTGATAAATGTCTTATCAGTTGTACAGCTCAGCTACGCCGCGCATCTGGTTGTCGCCGGAAGTGGCGGAAATGATGCGGAACGATTTGGCGCCGACGGCACCCGCTTTTTCAGACAGGCTGGCTTGCAGGCCATCCAGCGTAGCGGCAGTCGCGCTGACGGTGCCGACGGACAGGCTGGCGGATTGCTGTACTTCAATCGCAGTGGACGTGGTCGCAGCAAAGGTGCCGAAAGAAACGGTAGCCAGGGCGATAACTGCAACAATATTTTTGATAGCGTTCATGGTCAATATCCTTCACGTTGAATTCGGTTAATTTTCTTGTTGAAAGCCTTTTTGCTTTCGATGGAAGTGATAATAGACCTGTTGCCTCGACGTTAAAACCGGGTTTATTTGCAGATATCATTCAAAATTTATGAATTAAAAAACACCCTTTTGTACTGTCTGCCACCTGCCAGTTTTTAGCGCAGATGGCAGAGTGGCCAGTTATTGCAATTCCACCCACAGCGGGTGGTGATCGGAGCCCTGATTCTCGGTATCCGCCCAGCAACGGCGCACCGTCAGCCCCAGTGAGGGCGTCAGCAGGCAGTGATCGATCCGGCCGCCGACCGCCGGATGGGTAGAACCGCTGCTCTCCGGCTGGCCTGCCGCGACCCAGGCATCCATCAACCCACGGTGACGGACCAGCCGGCCGTGATGCGGCGACACCGGACCAATCAGACGGCTGTACTCTTCGCTCTCCGGCAGGCAGTTCAAATCCCCCATCAGGATCATCTCCTGCGGCATTAGCGGCATCTGCCCTTCAGTCCAGCCCGAGTTCGGGTCAGGATGGCCGCCGCACCAGGCACCGCCTTCATCCGGAGCGCGGGCAAAAATCCCCAGCATCGCGTCCACCTGCGGCAACCGGGTGCCAGCACACAGATGACTGAGATGGGTGTTATAAACGCGGATCGCCCCGCCATCAGTGTCGACAACCGTTTCCAGCACACCTTGTTGAATCGAGTGCTGGGTCAGGGTGCCGAATTTCGGCAGCGGGAAGTTACGGCTGGAGAAAATCGGCCGACGGGACAACGTCAGAGTACCAAACTGGCGACGACGGTTGACGACCCGGCCATCCGCCGACACGGTGCTGGCGTCCATGTCCAGATTGGCGCCGTACACCCAGTGATACTCGCCCAGCAGCGCCGCCAGTTCCGCCGGTTGATCGGTCATGCCGGAGCGTTGCCAGAAGCGTTCGACCTCTTGCATACAGATGATATCCGCGCCGCGCACTTCATCGGCGATGCGAGCCAGATTGTAGCGGCCGTCGCGGCCAAGACCGTATTGAATGTTGTAGCTGACAATGAGCATAAGGCAACCTGTTGGTAAGTGGACGTTAACCTGCCGTCCGGCAGGCGGAAAACACATTGGCGGGCAGCACAACGCCGACATCTGGCAGGCGGTTGCCGTCGGCGTCAAACAGCAGCAGAGCATCCTCCGACAGCGACACCCCGACGAGCATCCCCGCGTCATACTGCGCTATCGAGCCGGCTATCAGCGCCGGCAATGAGCCGAGCGGCGTATGCAGGCGGTAGAGGATTTCCCGCCCCATCGGCTCGATGTGTTCAATGCGCCCCGCCAACAACCCGGAGTCCGGCGGCGTCAGAATGACGTCTTCCGGGCGGATACCGAGCGTGAGCCTACCCTGATAAGCCGATGACAATCCCCAGCGTATCTCGCCCACCGTCAACTGACGGCCGTTGGCCTGCCCCGGCAGCAGGCAGATCGGCGGCGAGCCGATAAAGCCGGCGACAAAGGTATTGGCGGGCTGACGATAAAGCTGTTGCGGGGTGCCGACCTGCTCCACCCGCCCCTGATTCATACAGATAATGCGGCTGGCCAGCGTCATCGCCTCCAGTTGGTCATGGGTGACCATCAAGGTGGTGGCACGCGAGCGAGCGTGAATCGCTTTTAACTCGGTGCGCATCGTCATGCGCAAGGTGGCATCAAGGTTGGATAACGGCTCGTCCAGCAACAACAGCGACGGCCGCTTCACCAGCGCGCGCGCCAGCGCCACCCGCTGTTGCTGGCCGCCGGACAGCGCCGACGGCTTGCGATCCAGCAGTTCCGATACCTGCACCAGCGCCGCCGCTTCCCGCACCTGCCGGTCGCGCCCGGCGCGTTCGCCGGGTTTAAAACGCAGCGGAAAGGCAATGTTGTCGTACACATTCAGATGCGGGTACAGCGCGTAAGACTGGAACACCACCCCGACATTGCGATCGCGCGCGTCCACGCCGTTCACCCGATGGCCGTCGAACAGAATCTGCCCTTGTGTCGGTGCGTACAGCCCGGCCAGCAGAAACAGCGTGGTGGACTTACCGCAGCCGGACGGCCCGAGGATCGCCACAAACTCGCCGTCTTCCAGCGTCAGATTAACCGGGTGTAGCACCGGCGTATCGCCCCAGGCTTTGGTTACGCCATCAAGCACAATCTCTGCCATCATTCAGCCTTTAATTCCGCCGACGCTCATCTGCGTCAGGTATTGTTGGGTTAACAGGTACAGCGCCAGTACCGGCAGGATATAGATGACGCCAACGGCGGCAATCAGCCCGGAATCTGCGCCCATGCTGTCTTGCGACGCCCAGAACAGGTACAGGCTCATGGTCATCCGGTTGCTGTCGATCAGCAGGGTGCGTACAAAAATGTACTCCTCCCAGCCGCGCAAAAAGGCGAAGGTGGCGATGGCGATGATGCCGCCGGTCACCTGCGGCAGCACCACCAGTCGGAAGGCCTGAAAACGGCTGGCGCCGTCGGTAATGGCGCTCATTTCGATATCCCACGACACGCCGTCGAAAAAATTCTTCATCACGAAAATGGCGAACGGCAGCTCAAGGGCGCACATCACCAGCATCACGCCCCACAGGCTGTTGAGCAGCCCCATCCAGTAGAGCTGAATAAAAATCGCCACCGTCAGCGCCATCACCGGAAAGGCGTGCAGCAATAACAAGGCTTTCAGCACCCCTTCGCGCCGTCGAAAACCAAGCCGGGATAACGCATAGGCGGCGGGCACCGCCAGCAGCGTCACCAGTAAGGTGTGGCCGCTAGCAAACAGCAGTGAATTGCCCAACGCGGTCCAGACAGACGGCAGCGTGCCGCTCTGTACGCCGGTGGCCTGTACATCCGGGTTCCACAGAAAGCGGTAGTTGTGCAATGTGAGTTGCGGAGCAACCCACAGGCCGCACACCAGCAGCGCCGCCAGCCCAACCAGCCAGCGCAAGCGGCGGGCATGCTGTTCGGTACGCGCCCGCCAGGCGACGGCAAGCAGCAAGCCGTACGCCAGCGCGGCGATCGTCAGTAACCGCCACAGCACCTGATACTCGCTGCCACCATCCCGCTGGGTAAACGAGATAGCCAGCAGCCACAGATACGGCGTCACGATCGGTATCGAGACCAGCGTCAGAAACAGCACCACGCTCGCCAGAAACCCCACCCGGTTCCAGCGCGAGCGCGCCGCCTGACGCGCCCAGTCGACCGCGTTCATCGTCGTCATCGCATCACCTCGATACGCGGCGGGGTAAACTGCGCGCGCATATTCATCATTCGCCACTGCAACAGCGTCAGCAGCACCCCGAACACCATCAGCCCCAGCGCCAGCATGGCACCATAGCCATAAGCGCCGGACTCAAACGCCCGCCGGTAAATGTAGAGCGCATAGGTGGTGGTGTCGTATACCGGGCCGCCGCCGGTAATCAGCAGGATGTATTCGTAAGTCACCATCAACGACAGCGCCTGATACAGCGCAATAAAGCACACCGGGCTTTTTAACGCTGGCAGAACCACATGCCGAATCACCGACCACTCGCCAGCACCATCAACACGTGCGGCATGCCACAGATGGGCCGGAATCGCTCGAATAGTGGAGGCGAGGATCACCATGGCAAACGAGGCCCCCACCAGACCGTTAGCCACCACAATCAGCATCATCGGATGGTCGTTACGCAGGTTAAGCGGCGGCAACCCGAACAAGCCGACCGCCACCTGATTGATCAGGCTGTGGGGCGACGGGTCCGCCGCCCAGATCCACAACAGCGCGTACAACACCGACGGCGAAATACGCGGCAAAAACCAGATGCCGCGAAACAGCGCCCCCAGCGCCGGCGGCACCGCGGTGGTGGCAACAGCCAGCACAATCCCCAGCCCCAGATTGAACAACAGCAGCGTGCTGACCACATACACCAGCGTGGTCAGCAAGATAGCGGGCAGGCGCTTGTCCGAAACCAGCAACCGCATCAGGTTGTCGGTGCCAAAGGCGCTTATCTGCACATTGCTGCCCATGTCGCTGAAGGCAATCACCAGATTGAGCAGCATCGGCGCGACAAAAAACACCGCCAGCACCGAAATAGCCGGGGCCAGCCAGCGCGCCGGATGCACACCGGCCGGGCGGTTCGACAACGTCACAGACATACGCCACCTCGTTCATCAACGCGGATAACACTCTCGCCACGATGCCTGCCATCAATGCAGGCTATCGACGATTTCCACATCCTTGCCCAGTTGGGTTTCCAGCTCGTCGGCGATAAAGTCCACCGCCTGCGCCGGCGTCATGCGTTTGGTTTCCACCGCCTGCAAGCCTTTGAACAGCACCCGGTTATAGTCGCCAAAACGGGTGTGATTCGGCACAAAGGTAATGTTTTTCATCATGTTGCCGGCTGCGCTCAACGCCCAGTTGTCGGTGTATTGCGGCATGGCGGTCTGGGCATGGCTGATGGCGGTATGATAGGAACTGACGGCGTGGCGATTGTTGTAGTACGGCAGGCTGGCGATAGCCACCAACTGCGCCGCCAGATCCTTGTACTGACTCTTGTTGCTGACCACGTAGGCGATGGGGTGCGACAGGTTGGCGGGTTTACCGCCTTTCACTAACGCCGGGGCGGCTATCCAGCCAATCTTGTGGGTGTAACCCGCTTTATCGGCGGGCCACGCCGGGCCAAAATTATCGTTCACCTGCCAGGCCATCGCCCAGATACCCTGATGGAACAGGAAGGCTTGCTCCTGCTTGAACGCAGTCTGGATGGTGTCCCAGCTCATGGCGGTGTTATCGGTCGGCGTCACGCCGGCCGCCACATTACGGGCGTACCAGCTCAGCGCCGTTTCAACCTCTTTCTTCGCAAACAGTAGTTTACCGGTTTTCTCATCCATGAATTTCGCGCCGCTGGCGGCAAACACCATCAGATAATCGATGCCGACATTCGGGCGATGCAACATGCCGATCGGCGCAGCATGGCGGTCTACCACCTCCTTCGCCAGCGCCGTCAGGTCATCCATGGTGAATTCGCCGCTGTCCACGCGAACAGGCAGGCTATCGATAAACGTCTCGTCCTTGCCAATCTTGCGCAGCATGTCTTTGTTATAGAAAAACATGCGGATTTCGGCGTCCTGCGGTATGCCATACACCTTGCCTTGATATTTCATCGCCTCCCACAACACCGGCAAAATATCGGCGTACACCCACGGATTCGCTTTGATCTGCTCCTCCATCGGCATGGCGTAACCGTTGCGGGCAAATTCGCCGATCCACTCGTGCGGCAGCAGCACAATATCCGGCCCCTGATTAACGCCGAAGGCTTTCAGCGTATCCAACGCCAGATCGTCCCAGCCCTGCACCGCGCTGGCATGGGTATCGATAACGATTTTGCGATCCACCCCCGCGGCGGCGAATTGCTGGTTCAGCACCCCGGCCGCCTCCTCGATATTGACGGTGCGCATCGGCGCATTTCTGTCATTCAGGGTCCAGAGCTTGAGTTTGATGACATCCGCCACCGCGCTGTGGGCTATCAGCCCGCACGCCAATAACGCCGCCAGAGATAACGAAACACGTTTACGCACGAGCACCATCCTGTTATTGAGGTTGACGAATTAATTAAGTAACTTAATTATATTGCAGACGTGTGAAGGAAACCGGACAACACCGGGATAACGGATACCCATGGAAAAGCGAGAACTCACCGCCACCCACCGCAAGCTGCTGGGGCTGCTGCGCCGTTCAGGCAGCCTGTCGCGCAGCGCGCTGGCCGCCGCCAGCGGCCTGACGACCGCCGCCGTCAGCATGATGACGCGGGACATGCTCAACCTCGGCCTGCTGGAAGAGAGCGACCGGGCGCAGGGGCGGCGCGGCCCGCCGCACATCAACCTGCGCCCGGCGGCGCACGCGGGTTATGTGCTGGGGGTGTACGCGGAATACGACCTGATTTGCCTGATTCTGATGGACTACGCCGGGCAATGTGTGGCGCAAACCACCCTGCGCGGCGATTTCCGGGTGGTGGATTCAGTAGCGGACACGCTGGCCGATGCTATCCGCACCCTGCTTGAGGCTCAGCCGCAGGCGCACGAGCGGCTACTGGCCGTCAGCCTGGCGCTGCCCGCCCGGTTTGACGGCGGCGCCATGCCGGTGTGGATCGCCCCCGGTCTGGCGGCCTGGCGCGGAGTGGATATTGCCCGGCAGTTGAGCGACCGGCTGGGCTGCCCGGTGCTGGTGGAAAACGACGCCAATTGCGCCGCCATCGGCGAATTGTATTTTGGCTCCGCCGCCCCGGACGACAGCTTTTTCTACCTGTATATCGGCAAAGGCATTGGCGGCGCACTGATCCTGAATGGCGAACTTCACCGTGGCAAGCAAGGCAACGCGGGTGAAATTGGCGCACTGCGCACCCGCGCGCAATCACGCCCATCGTTTGACGATTTGCGCAGCTGCCTGCTGGCGGCGGGCGAGTCGCTGCCCTCCGCGGCCGCCGACGCAAGCTGGCAGGCATTGGCGGCCTCGCCCGCCGGAAAGCGCTGGACCCAACGCGCGGCGGGTGAACTGTATCGGTTGGTTTATACCGTCACCGCGCTGCTCGACCCGCCCAGTCTCTACCTCGGCGGCACGCTGCCTGCGCCCTTCATGGCCGAATTACAGGCCGCCGTTATGGCTCAATCGCCCGCGCCGGACGACGACGCGCCGCTCACACTACCGCCGGTACGCCTCTCAACGTTACCGACACAAAACAGCGCCGCTTTCGGCGCTGCCGCGCTGGCGCTTACCCAGTGCTGAAAACAACAAAGCCGCCCGAAGGCGGCCATTGCTGCATGTGATATCGATGTGATTAATATCGATTTGATTAGTTGTACAGTTCCGCCACGCCGCGCAGTTGGTTGTCGTTGCCGGTGGTAGAGATAATGCGGAACGATTTGGCGCCGGCAGCACTCGCTTTTTCAGACAGGCTGGCCTGCAAACCGTCCAGCGTATTGGCGGTAGCGCTGATGCTGCCGATGGACTGGCTGGCAGAGTGCTGTACTTCCGTCGCAGCGAAAGAACCAAAAGAAACGGTAGCCAGGGCGATAACTGCAACAACATTTTTGATAGCGTTCATGGTCAATATCCTTCACGTTGAATGGGGTAATTATTCTTTTCAGGAGGCGCTTTCGCCTTCGATGGAAGTGATAATAGACCTGTTGCCTCGACGTTAAAATCGGGTTTATTTGCAGATATCATTCAAAATATATGAATGATATTTATCCGTTTATGCCGGCCTTTTTCCAGATCGGATTTACTGCGGCGGGCACGACCTGTTGATGCACGAACCGGGCTTGCCGTTGCCGGCAGCCGGACGCACCGGTATACACCCGTCGATCGCCGGCGTCCGGCCTATCGCCTGAACCCTGTCCGGGTGCGCCAGCAAATATTCCATCACAATCCGGCGGATTTCCGCCCGCTGCGCCTCGGTAAATTCACCGCGGTCATCTGCCGGATAAGGCGCGACCGCCTGCCCGCATAACGGCAGCATCAGCAATAATCCGCCCGCCGCCAGCCAGTGTAATTTCATGACTGCCTCCTCCCCTCGGGAGATCCGCTATGGCAGGCTCACTTCTCCCATGAAATGGGCCTGCCGCACAGCGGATCTGAGCCTTGCCACGGCCGGTTCGCCGCGCCCCACCCGCATTCGGTTAAACGTCATACCATCCGGGAATACGCAATCAGGCTACCGGGCAGGCGGTAAATTTGTCGTAAAAGCCTGTCATGTGGGTATAAAAATTCTGTATAGGGTCGACAAGCCGTCATATCCCTATGATTAGAAAAAATAAACCTGGATAAACACACACCATTCCGGCGATGGCGGTAGGCAAATCCCGGCTAACGCAGGCATGATAAGCATCGATGATTGGCAGCGGGTACGCCCGCCGTTTAAAGGAGACAACGACGATGGCCGACGCCGTATACGGTAAATCCTTACCGCAATGGTTCCACGACTTTCCGCTGCTGGAGCCGCTGATTAATCGCCAGCCGGTGTGCTGGTTTAATCCGGCGACGGTTTCCGTGCATGACGCGCTGGGCGACGTGCCGTTAACCGGTGCCGACGTAGCCGATGCCAGTCGCCGTTTGCAACGGTTCGCGCCCTTTCTGCGTCAGGCGTTCCCGGAGCTGGAAGCCAGCGGCGGCATCATCGAGTCCGAACTGGTGCCGGTGCCGGCATTTGCCGCGGCGATCGCCCGACAGGCGGAGCTGGATGCGCCACCGTCAGTGTTGCTGAAGCTGGACAGCCACTTGCCGGTAGCGGGTTCGGTCAAAGCGCGCGGCGGCATCTACGAGGTGTTGTACCACGCCGAACAGCTGGCGTTGCGCCATGGCCTGTTGCAAGAAAGCGATGACTATCGCCGCCTGCTGGACGACGACTGCCAACAGTGGTTCCGTCGCCACAAGGTGGCGGTGGGTTCCACCGGTAATCTGGGGATGTCGATCGGCATCGCCAGTGCCCGGCTGGGGTTTGATACCACGGTGCACATGTCCGCCGACGCCCGGCAGTGGAAAAAAGACCGGTTACGCGCGCACGGCGTGCGGGTGGTGGAGTATGACGGCGATTACGGTCAGGCGGTGGCGCAAGGTCGCCGGGAAGCCTTGTCCGACCCGAGTTGCCACTTTATCGACGATGAAAATTCCACCTCGCTGTTTCTGGGCTACGCAGTGGCAGGGGAACGGCTAAAAGCACAGTTTGCCGCGCAGGGCCGGGGGGTGGATGCCGAGCACCCGCTGTTCATTTACCTGCCGTGCGGCGTCGGCGGCGCGCCCGGCGGCATCAGCTTCGGGCTGAAGCTGGCGTTTGGCGATCACGTACACTGTATTTTCGCCGAGCCGACCGAATCTCCCTGTATGCTGATGGGCGTCTACACCGGCCTGCACGATCAATTGGCGGTGCAGGATTTCGGCATCAGCAACTGCACCACCGCCGACGGGCTGGCGGTCGGCCGCCCGTCCGGGTTTGTCGGCAACGCCATGCAGCGGTTGATTGACGGTTACTACACGCTGACGGATGAAGAGATGCTGGCGTTGCTGTATGTGATGCACGACACCCAGCAGATTCTGCTGGAGCCGTCTGCACTGGCGGGCGCACCGGTTTTTTTGCGTCTGTTGCAGGAAGATCAGGGCTACCGTCGGCGCGCGCCGCTGACACCACAGCGTTGCCGGCAAGGCACCCATGTTATCTGGGCCACCGGCGGCGGCATGGTGCCGGAAGACGAGATGGCTCGCTACCTGCAAGCTGGCGCCGCCGCCAGCCGCCGGTTACTTAAACCGTAAGGAAACGAACCGTAAGGAAACGCCCCTATGCTTATCGATTTTACGCCGGCGGATTACCCGCGTCTGATTCGCTGGATAGACAATGCCGAACTGAATCTGCTGTGGGGCGGGCCCACCTATGCGTTTCCGATCACCCTCGCGCAGATTAGCGAGCATCTGGCTAATCCGCAGTTTGTGCCGTATCTGTTTGAACATCAGGGCGAGATCGTGGGATTTGTCGAGCTGTCTCAGGTGGAGCCGCACCACAGCCGGCTGTGCCGGGTATTTATCGACCCGGCGTACCGTGGGCGCGGGCTGGCGCGCGAGATGTTGCAAGCCGCCATCCGACAAGCAGCACAGCAGTTTGCGGCGCACAGCGTATCGCTATCGCTGTCGGTGTTTATACCCAAAATAATTCGAGTTGCAGGAAGGCGGCGACGCAGCGAATCCCCGGGAGCTTACTCAAGTAAGTGACCGGGGTGAGCGAGGAAAGCCAACGCACCTGCAACTTGAAGTATGACGGGTATAGCCATAACCACAGCGCGCTGCGCTGTTACCAGTCGATTGGTTTTCACATCACCGCCACCGCCCCGTTCGGCAATCAGGGGCTGGAACTGATGACGATGCGCCTGACGCTGTAGCGCCCCGGCATGTCGGCTGACTTCATGCCATACGCTGATCGGGTGCTCGGTGATTACCCGTCGCGCCGCCGACAGCACATCATCCGGCATTATTGCGGTAGCCGGGCGGCGGCTTCGCCCCAGGTGGTAAAGGTCTGGCTAGCGAAAATCGGGTGAGTGCCGTTATACAGCGGATTGATCAGCCCGGCAAAACCGCCGCCCGGCGCACGAATATCGATGCGACACCACGGCCAGTTGGCCAGCGGCAGCGTAAAGCTCACCTCGTCGCGCCCCAGCACATGGCGTGCGATCACGCCGCCCCCCGCGATACATTCCGCCAGGTAACCCGGTCGATCGTCTTCGATGGCGAGGGTCGCCTGCACCGTGCGTGCGCCGACATTCTGCCCCGGCAACACCTCACCATCGTCGAACCGGAAACGCAGGCCGCACTGCCTATCGATATACACCCGCCCCTGACGCAAGCCATGCAGAATAGCGTCGCCGCTCAGACCGTGGGCAAACACCAGCGTCGTCGGGTCGCCGTATACCGAAGGCTGGGTGGCACCCTCATAGCGTTCGTCCGGCCGCAGATGACAATCGCTGCCGCCGACGGCGGCGATACGCCAGCCGCCGTTCCACAACGTGCTCAGCATCTGCAATGCTCGTTCGGTAGCGGCGGCCGACGTCGGCCAGCTTGGGTCGCAGCAAACTTCCAGCGTGTTGATGCGCGCCAGCGGCATCGCCGCATACTGCCAGTGCCACGGCGGCATCATCGGATGGTTGATGCTGATGCTGCCGTCGCCGGTGGCATTCAACGACAACCCTTGACGGATCAGCGCCTCCGGCGTGATGTCCCCCTCGTGCAGCGTCAGTACCCGGCGCGGGCCGTGCACATTGAAGTGACCGATATCGGTAGTCACCTCCAGTGCGGGCAGGAACAGGGTACGGCCTCCGGCCGGCAGCGCCGGATGGCAGAGGTTATGTTCGGTCAGGAACAGAAAATCAAGCTGCTGCGCTTGCGCCAGCGCTCTCGCCGCCGCCAGACTGTTGTGCCCGTCCGACAGCCGGGTGTGGGCGTGCAAGTCGCCGCGATACCAACGGGACGCCGGTTCAAGGCAGGCGGAATAATCAAAACACACCTGATGATCGCCGCGTAACGCCACTGTCAGCAGCAGGTCGTCCGGCGGCGGCAACGGCGCGTCGAACGCCACGGTGATGTCGTAATCCGCCTGGGTTGGGTGATTGGCCTGCGCCGGAATGCTGCACAGCGCCAACCGCCACGTTCCTGAAGGCAATGGTCCCGGTATGCCGCCCAACGGCAGCGCCCGCCGGGCGGCGATGGTCACCGACTTGGCGGTCGGTTCAATCAGCAGATTGGCGCGCAGTTGCTGACCGGCGTCGTAGACAAACGCGTACAGGTAGCTTTTGTTGCGGTTGTGCGCGGTCAGCGTCAGGCCGTCGATCCCTTCCGGCACGCGAAATTCCACCTGCCCACGCCCCGCCGTCAGGCAACCAGCCAGCGTCAGCTCCGGCTTATTCATTGATGCGATCCAATGCCTTCTGCGCTTTACGGGCCGCGTCGGTCAATGCCTGCTGCGCCGGTTTGTTCTCGATTTCCACCTGATCGGCGGCAACGGTCAGCGCATCCAGAATTTTGCCTTTGGTCGGGTCGATAAAATCCATACCGGCGGATTTCGCCTGCTGCACCGGCACGGCGGCCTGCGGGTTGGCGGCGACGTATTTCTGGTAACCCGCGTCCTGCAACACGCTTTCGCGTACCGGAATATAACCCGTGAACATTGACCAGCGGGCGGTATTGGCGGCGCTGGTGTAAAAACGCATAAACGCAAAAGCACCCTTCGCCGCCGCTTCCGGCGTGTCGGTCGGCATCACAAATACCAGCGCGCCCGCCTGCGGCGCCGCCGGATTGTTGCCCCAACCCGGCTGAGGCAACGCCGCCAGCCGCTGAAAATCGAGATCACCCTGATCGCCGGATGAGCCGGTATAGCCGAACGCCCGATCTTTCATCACATCGTCGATGGTTTTATACCAGTACTCCCAGCCCTGGCCGCCGTGGTAGATACGCATGATACGGTCTTCATGAATCCAGCGGCGGAAGCTGTCCCACACCTCCACCCATGCCGGCGAATCGATCAGCACTTTTTTGCCGTCTTCGCTAAGGATGCGTCCGCCGTTGGACAACGCGGCGTCCATCAGATTGCCCGGCCCCCACATCGGCTCCCAACCGTAATACTGGGTGTTGCCGCCGGCGTCTTTCCGGGTGACCGCCGCCGCCACTTTCGCCAGCCCTTGCCAGGTTTTCAGGTCATCCGGCGTAAAGCCGTGCTGCGCCAGCACCGCCTGGTTGTAGTAAAGCACCTGCGTGGTGCCGTAGGCCGGCAAGCCGTAAACGCTGCCGTCCGGCCGGGTAACCTGACGGCGGAACGCGCCGATGAAATCGGTGAAACGGAAGCGACTATCCATGTAAGGGCGCATATCGCGCAACAGTTTGCGCTCCGCCAGCGCCGTTCCCTGCAAGGCGGTCAACAGCGCGAACGCCGGGGCGTTTTTCGCCGCCATGCCGGCCTGCAATTTTTGCCAGGTTTCATCGTAATTACCCTGTAATGCGCCTTTCACCACGTATTGATCCTGACTACGGTTAAATTCGTCAATCAGCGTCAGCATCATCTTTTGCGGTTTAGTACCGCCGGAATACCAGAAGTTCACTTCAGTGACGGCCTGTGCCGGTGTGATCAGCAACAGCATGCACAGCGCACCGCCCACACGCCACAGCCCTTTGCGTACGGTCATCATTATTCTTTCACTCCATTATCGGAAAAGCCGGACAGGATAATTCGTTGGCATAACAGGAATAAAATCAGCATCGGCATCACGACAATGGCGCTGGCCGCCATAATATTCGACCAGTTAAAACCATAATCGCCCCCGGAAATAAAATACTGCCGGATACCGATAGAAATTAAATTCAACGAGGGTGACGTAATCACCAGACTGGGCCACATATAGCTGTTGTAATTGGTGATAAAAATAAGCAGAAATAGCGTAGCCAGCACCGGCTTTATTTGCGGCAGCACCATCGTGCGCAGCAACGTCCATTCTCCGGCGCCGTCGATACGCGCCGCTTCCATTAATGACGGATGAATTTTTTTCAGCGCCTGATGCAAATAAAACACCCCCATCGCACTGACTGCGTTGGAAAAGATCAGGCCGGTATGGGTATCCAGCAAATGCAATTTAGCCAGAATGATGTAACAGGGAATATAGGTCACCGCGCCGGGCAACATATAGCACACCATCACCACGCCATAGAGCAGACGATTTGCTTTACCGCGCAGTTGGACGACGGCATAGGCAAACAGCACGCTGTTGCTCACCACCAACAGCGATGTCAGCAGCGCCACCGTCAGGCTGTTGTACATAAACAAGCCGAAATGCGTATCGCGCCATACGGTAGCGAATGAAGAAAAATCGGGGCGCGACGGCAACAGTTGCAGCGGATGGCGGAAAATTTCGTCATTGGTTTTCAGCGCGCCGGACAGCATCCACACAAACGGGAACACCATCAGCAAACCGGCCACCATCAATAACAGATGTTTCAGCAGCGCCTGCGCGGGAAAAACGGCACGACGCCTGGATGAGGCAATCGTCGGTTTGGCAAGCGTGACTGGCGACGACACCATAGCCATGCTCCTTAAAAGTACACCCAGCGACGGGCAACCAGCGTGTTAACCAGCGACAGCGAGCCCGCCAACAGCAGGATCATTACCGCAGTGGCGGCGGCCGGCCCCATACTGAACTGCTGAAACGCCTGCTGGTAAAACAGGTACATCAGCGTGCGAGTGCTGTTGCCGGGGCCGCCCTGCGTCAGCATTTGAAATTGATCGAATGCCTGAACGGCATTCACCAGATTGACGACCAACAGAAAAAAGGTGGTGGGAGAAATCAGCGGCAGTGTGATGGTTAACAGCCGCCTGGCGTGGCTACCGCCATCCAGCCGTGCGGCGTCGTATAAGTCGGCGGGAATGCGGTTAAGCGCACTGATAAAGAACATCATCGTCCAGCCGATGCCTTGCCATATCGTGACCGTCACCACCGCCAGCATGGCGCTGCGCGGCTGCTCCAGCCAGGGCACGCCGGCGTAACCGAACAGACCGAGTAGTTGATTCGCCAGCCCGGAGCGAGAATCAAACACCCATGACCACACCACGGACACCGCCACCGTCGGGGTCATCCACGGAGAAAAGATCATCGCCTGATAGCCGCGCTGCCCGCGGCACCGGCGATGCAGCAGCAGTGCAAAACCCAAACCCAGCGCAACGACCGGGATGACCACCGCCACGGCGAATACCAACGTATGCCCCAGCGCGCCGGTAAAATCATCGCTGTGCAACACATCACGATAATTATCCATACCGACGAGATGATAATCCGGCGAAATATAATCCCAGTCGGTGAAGCTGATATACAGGCTGCAAAAAAAAGGAATTACCCAAAATAGCCATAACGGGATCAGCAACGGAGCAATACACCCTACCCTGATCAACCTCATGCCCCAAAATCTGCCGTGGTTAACCAACGTCGGTTTTTTATTGACCGTCATGATATCTCCATAAATCCCACCCGCTATTAATCCGCCAAGCCTAAAATCGGTCTGTGACAACAGGCCGGCAAAAAAAAGACAGTTTTATGATTCAGACTTTTCTTTTTTCATTTCATCGTGTTTAGGGTGAAAGTGATATTTTCTCTTCAACAATTTTGTTTACAAATTGAAAGAAAACCTACGATTCTTACATAGAAAAAATATTCTTCCTGCCACCACCATCGCTTAGCCTTGGCGGTAGCCAAAAGGCATCTACCTGAGGATTAATTATGTTGTTCACACGCAAGATCGTTGCCGGGTTGTTGGTGTCGGCGTTGCCCTGGCTGACAGCGCAGGCGGAAACCACCCCGTCGGGCTGGACGCTGGAAAAAGTCGTGGAAGTCAGCCGTCATGGCGTTCGCCCGCCGACCGAAGGCAACGTTAAAACCATTCAGGAAGGCACCGGCCGCAACTGGCCGACCTGGCTGACCCGTTACGGCGAACTGACCGGCCACGGCTACGCGGCGGCCGTGCTAAAAGGCCAGTACGAAGGGCAATACCTGCGTCAGCACGGGTTACTTAGTCAGAATTGCCCGACGCCCGGCGACGTGTTTGTCTGGGCCAGCCCGCTGCAACGCACGCAGGAAACCGCCATGGCGCTGATGGATGGCGTATTCCCCGGTTGCGGCGTGGTGATTCGCGGCCCGGAGAGTGAAGACAACGACACCTTGTTCCATGCCGAGACGGCCGGCGTGCAGATGGATCAGGAACAGGTGAAAGCCGCTTTACAAAACGCGATGCAGGGTAAAAGCGCCGAACAAATTCAGGCGGAGTGGCAACCGGCCATCGATCGCCTGAAACAGGCGGTCTGCCTGCCGGATACCGCTTGCCCGGCGTTCAGCGCCAAATGGGAAGTGAAAGAAAGTAAGAAAGGGAATATCTCGCTGCACGGCCCGGAAGCGCTGGCCAATATGGCGGAAACCATCCGCTTGTCCTACAGCAATAACAACCCGCTCGGCCAGGTGGCCTTCGGCAACGCCGCAACCGCTGCCGCGGTGGCGGCGCTGATGCCGCTGCTGACCGCCAACTACGATTTCACCAACGACCTGCCCTATGTGGCACGGCGCGGCGGTTCAATACTGATGAATCAGATAGCCCTGGCGCTTAACCCGGAACGACATCAGGAGGATGCCCCACCCGATGCCAAATGGCTGCTGTACGTGGCGCACGATACCAACATCGCGAAACTGCGTGCCATGCTGGGCTTCACCTGGCAGATGGGCGACTACCCGCGCGGCAATATCCCGCCCGCCGGCAGCCTGATCTTCGAACGCTGGCGCAACGCGCAGTCCGGTCAACGCTTCGTGCGCATCTACTTTCAGGCGCAATCGCTGGACCAGATTCGCGGGCTGACCACGCTGGATAACGACCATCCGCCGCTGCGCGGCGAATTCTCAATCAACGGTTGCCAGAAAACCGATGTCGGCACCCTGTGTCCGTACGATGCCGTGATGAAGCGCCTCAACGAATCGGTGGATCGCACCGCGCTGCTGCCGGTGCGCTACGCGCTGTAATGCGTCGAGTCGCACCGCCGCGTCGCGAGAAGCGTGTTGGCGGCCAGAAACAGCAGCCCCAGCAATGCCAAAATGACGATCAACCCATCACGGCCGTACCATTGCATCAGCGAGCCGCTCACCAGCGGACCGCTGAAGCTGCCGACGCCCCACAACACGCCGAACAAGGCGTTGATCGCCACCAGATCGACGCCGCTGAACTGTTTGCCCGCACGCACCAGCGACAGGGTATAAAGACTGCCCGCCACCGCGCCCAGCAGAAAAACGTTCGCCCACACCCAGCCAGTGCCGTAACTAAACGGCAAGCCGGCCAACATCAGCACGAACAGCCCCCCGCAAGCCACATGAACCCGCACCGTGCCCAGCTTGTCGGAAATCCAACCTAGCGGCACCTGCAACAACGCATCACCGATAAACAACACGGTGACCAGCAGCACCGCCAGAGATTCCTCATAGCCGTGCGCCATGCCGTACAACGGCAGCATCGACAGTACCGCGCCGTCAAAAAAAGCAAAGGCAAACACCGCCGTAGCCAGCGCGGGGGCAGCCAGCAACAGTGAAAACAGGTTATGTTGCCGATGGGCGCTCAACGCCAGCCCGGAAAAAGACGAACCGGGCACCATCAACAGGCACAGGCCATGCAGTGCCAGAATCAGCCACAATCCGGTCGGGTCTTCCAGGCCAGTTAATGAAATCAGCAACGGCCCCAGCAGTTGCAGGCCGGTAAACGCGGTGGCATACAAGCCGACCAATACGCCCCGACGGTGCTCGGCGGTATGGCCGCTGACCCAGGACTCGCCGATAACGATAATCAGCCCGCAGCAAAAACCCATCAAAAAACGCGGCGCCGCCAACAGCACCACATTGTCCAGATAAAACGATAATGTCAGGCTGATCCCCATTCCCCATGTCGACAGCGCCAGCAACCGGCCTACCGGCCAGCGCATCGCTACCGGCGCAGCCACCCAGGAAGAGACGAACACGCCGATCGCCGGTAACGCGGACATCATGCCGGTCAGTGCGGAACCGTATCCCAGCGCCGTCAGTTTCAGCGTCACCAGCGGGATGGAATATCCCTGAACCAGCCCTACCAACGAGGCGCTGGTCATCACCACCAGAATCGCCAGTTGATGTGCGCGGCGCGATGTCGACATGCTTATTCTCCGTTTGTCGTGACTTATCAGGACGCCGATTATACCGGATACCGACATCACTATTGGATTTCAGCATCACCAGCAGATTTCAGCGACAAATCCTACAGTAAGGCGTTTTTTTAGCCGTCTTAAGTCTCTCTTAATGCTCCCCCGTTAGCATGACACCATCGCATCCTCAGCGGCCGCCTCCACGACTGTCAACGCGCCATTCAGGAGTAAGACATGAACTTTTATCAACAACTACAATCCGCCACCTCAACATCACAACAATTGATGATGTCCGCTCCTGTCATTCACGCCTGTCGTCAGGGGACCATTACCGCAGAGATGTACGTTGCTTTTCTGACGCAGATTTATCACCACGTCAGCTATACCGTGCCGCTGTTGATGGCTGCGAGTGTGCGCGTCCCCCTGCATCAGGAGTGGGCCCGCCAGGCGATGACGGCGTACATCGACGCCGAAAATGATTACAAAGCATCGCTTCGCCGCAAAATTCGTGCCTGTGGCGTTGAAATGGATACCTGGCGCCAGTGCGCGGTCACTCAGTGGATAGAGTTGATGGCCGCCTATTTTTACGATCAGATCCAGCGCGGCAACCCCATGAGCATCTTCGGCCTGATGCACGTACTGGAAGGCCTCAATCTCAACATTACGACCAGCACTACCGGTCAATCGCCATCGCGGACGCCGACGAATCAGACGCTGCAACCGTGCTTCGCCACACTGATGGACAACATTAACGACTCAGCCGATCAGGCCGCCATCATCCACGCCGCTCACGTGGTTTATCGGCTGTACGGTGATATGCTGCGCAGCCTCACGGAGCACTAAGACATGAAACTCGACAACAAACGTATTCTACTGACCGGCGCCAGCAGCAACCTGGGCCAGGAACTGGCGCTGGCGCTGGCCGCCAAAGGCGCCAGGCTGTATTTGGTCGGCCGTAACGAACAGGCATTGCTGGCGTTACAGCGCAGGCTGCCTGACGCCGGTCATCACAATATCTTGCTGGCTGATCTCTGTAACGAACAGGATCGCAACGCGCTGGCGGAGTGTTTCCCGGAGAACGTCAGGCTGGACGTGCTGATTAATAATGCGGGCACATCAACATTCAGCTTATTTAACGAGCAAAGCCATGACACCATTCGCCAGCAGTTGATGCTCAATACCGAAGCGCCGATCCTACTGACGCACGCAATGCTCGAGTGTCTCAATACACCCGGCATCATTATGAACATTGGCTCCACGCTGGATAGCATCGGCTACCCAGGGTACAGCGTATATTGCGCCAGTAAATTTGCCTTGCGTGGATTTAGTGAAGCGCTGCACCGCGAATTGTCATCTAAGAAAGTTAAAGTGTTGCACCTGGCGCCAAGGTTTGTGGATACCCAGGACAACCAGCCCGCCGTTAGCGGCCTGAATCAGGAATTGGGTTACCACAGTGACAGCCCCATCCTGGTAGCAGAGCGTGTCGTGAGCGCACTGGAGCACGAAACCGTGCGCCAGTGGCTGGGATGGCCTGAAAAAGTATTTGTCGCGCTAAATGCATTGGTGCCCACCGTGGTGGATAACGCCATCCGGCGCCAGTTAGCCGTTATCCAGCGTTATATAACATCGCAAAAAAAATAGGAAAATCAGGCATGACTCTCCGATCAATGGTGCTACTGCTCGGCGGATTACTGGCGGTCAACATGGCCTATGCCAGCGACATGTCGATGGATATCCATCGGCAATGGTCGGTCTGTCAGTACAGAACGCCGGCGAGTCAGAAAGAAGCCTGCTTCGCCGCGCTGAGCCAGCAAGCGCAGGAGCTGGCGGAAAACCACCCCACACGGGCGGATTATCTGATCTGGTCCGCCATGGTAGAGAGTAGCTGGGCGGGCGTTAAAGACGGCATGGAAGCGCTCAATCTGGCCGGGCAGGCCAAAAATTTGCTGGAAAAAGCCATCGTGCTTGACCCGCAGGCATTGAATGGCGCGGCTTACACTATTCTCGGCGTGCTTTACTATCAGGTGCCGGGCTGGCCGCTAGGGTTTGGTGATGACAAAAAAGCAGAGCGCTATCTCAAAACCGCATTGAAAATCAGTCCCGCCAGCATTGACGCTAATTTCTTCTACGGCGACTTTCTGCTGAAAACAGGGCGCAAAAGCGAGGCCAGACAATACCTGACCACCGCGCTGGCAACCGCGCCGCGCCCAGGGCGTGAAATTGCCGACCAGGGCCGACGCGCAGAGGCCGAAAAAGCGCTGGCTCAATTGAGGCAGTGACGCTATTTCGCCACGTCCGTGATTTCACGCTTGCCGTCGACGCCCCGTACCGCCATTGCATTTCCCCGTGCCGTTTTTTTCACCGTTTATTCATTCATCAAGATTAAAACGCCTAATGCTTTTACAACAAAACGGGTTCCCCTACCCGTTCTATGTAAAAAAAGGTAAAAGACAGCCAAAATCTGCCATAGCGGATAAAAAATAAAATTTAAACAAACAATTAAACAACCAACCTCGGCAAATACCCTGTCTGAAAATGAGAAGGATTACGTTTAATTATCAAGGGAAATAACATCTGGAGCCGAATTTAGAGGGAACAGAACTGAAAACGGAGAGATAAGGTTAAAAAAACACCACCACGAACAGCAGAAGCAAAAAAACTCGCTATCTGAAAGAAGCGAGTTTCATGTTAACGGCAATCGGGTGTTACCGTTTAAAAATGGTCGGTGAGAGAGGATTCGAACCTCCGACCCCTTCGTCCCGAACGAAGTGCGCTACCAGGCTGCGCCACTCACCGAATGCGGGGCGCATATTACTGCGCCCCTACCATAGCGTCAATCCCTTTTTCATAAAAGCCAACAGGTTGACGACAAAGTGTCCGACACGGTGGTAAAGCACCGCCCAGCCAGCCTAAACCCCGTTACGCCGCGACACAGCGCTAGCCGCGATCCGGCGCATCACACCAGTTATTTTTTGCCTGAATGCCGCCATCCGGCGAGGTATACCCCAGGCAACCCAGCATGGAATCGAAAATCTCCTCATGCCGCAGCACCTTACCCTGCTGCTGTTGCACCCGCAGCCGCTCAAACGCTTGTTGATTACGCGGCTGCGCCAGATATTTGTCCGAAGCCCATAGCATAACCGGCGAACGGAACTGCTCCGGCGGCGCCAGTTGGCGCGGTGTACCATGCAAATGGTAGTTATCGTCAATCGATTCACCGTGATCGGAGGAATACACCAGCAACGCCTTTTTATCACGCAACTGATCAATCACCCGTTTGATGAAGGCATCGGTATACAATACGCTGTTATCGAAGGCGTTAATCAACTGCTCGCGGGAACAGGAAGCATCCACCCCCATGCACTCCGGCTGATAACGGGCATAGCTGCGCGGATAACGCAGTGAATACAGATAATGGGAACCTTTAGTGTGCAGCACCACCAGGTGCTTACCATTAGGATAACGCGCCAGCGACTGCGACATTTCATCAACCAATAGCATGTCGTCCACCGCTTTCCCTTCATTGCGCTTTTCCGAGGCAATCATTTCACGAAAGGCGTAATTGTCGGCCTGAATGTTGTTATAGAACCAGACTTCGCTCTGCATCGCGAACAGTTCGGATGAGAACCCCAGCGACTTCATGACGGCAAAGATATTCTGTTCCCGTAGCGTACGTTGCGGATTATCGGACGTCCCACCTTCGCGCACAAACATACAACGCATCGACAATTTGGTGGAGGTATCGCAGGACTGGCCGCGAAACGCCAGCAAATTCGGTTCTTTCGCCAGTTGCGGCGTAGTATCGCGCTCGTAGTCCAGCAGCCCGAGGTGATCCCAGCGGGTGGTTTCACCAATGATGAACACCACGTAAGTGTCGTCGATGCCCGTCGGCGCCTGATAAGTAAATTGCTCGCTGGGATCGAAGAGATCGCCATCATCCTGATTTTCGTCATAGCGGGCATAGGCAAACAAACCTAATGCAGACAACCAGTTGGCGGGTAAGTAAGAATGGGCGACCACCCCGCCATAACTGGGTAAATCCTGGTTGGAGAGTTTCTCTGCCGAGGTATTTATCTGATCCAGGTAGCGCAGCGGCAACCAGACCAATGCGGCTGACACCGCCAGACCCAGCAGCGCAACATAGCGACGTCGCTGAATACGTAATTGTTCAATCAGCGTTTGCTGCAGGCGGTTTTTCCAGATAATAAATATCGGTGGAATACTGAACGCCGCCACCCACAGCACAAAAGACAGCCCAACCACCTCTTTGGATAAATCAATATCCGTGGTCATTACCGCTGCAATAATGCCGTAACCAATCACAACATTAAAAAAAGTCATGTAGTAGCTGGCGGACGCTGAAATCAATACCAATAACGACGCCACTACACGAAAAAAACGACGCCCACCGAGCGACAGAAGCCGCATCAGGAAAAAGGTAAACAGAATACAAGCCATCGATTCCACCAGCAGAGGAATATATCTGGCGATCGGGCTTTCAGTAAAAAATGGGAATGCATCGATCCGCCGATAAAAAATCGGCAGATTCAAAAACAGGCCAATATAAATTGCCAGCAACCAAGACAATCCAGATTGAGATAATGCCAGCAGAAATCTCATTACAGGCTATGCTCCAGAGGTAAAACATCCTGTAAACAGACTGACGATCTTTTCGAAAGTTCATACACCATCAGCGCACTCCGTTTTTTCTTATGTCATATCTCGCTTTCCCTGAAAAAACTTTACATAAATAGTTAAACATCTTTTAAGCGATTTATACCCAAAATAATTCGAATTGCAGGACAACACGCATTGCGTGTTGAACAACGCAACGCGTTGGCCCGTCAGGGCAAGGCTCATAATGAGCCTTGTCACGCGGCAAGAGAGAGACAAATTCGTCGGGAACGAATTTGACCAGCCAAAGGCTGGCCTCTGGTGAGAGACAGGATGTCTCTCATTTCATCCCGATGAGCTTACTCAGGTAAGTGATTCGGGTGAACGAACGCAGCCAACACACCTGCAACTTGAAGTATGACGGGTATAGTTATCCCTTCAATCAATGCGTGAATAGCACGAAAAAAATAAGACAGAAGCAACTCCTGGATTCCATTTTTCCTGTTAATATCGACGAATTGGCTTTCCATGTTATTTCTATTTTTATGTTGGCTATTTCGGCTATTTCCCATTCAATTCATCACTCTGGTTATTATCTGAAGATCGCCATTCTTTTCTGCCAGCGTAATTATTCTCATCATGATTTCACGCCTTGTTCATTGAGCCATGCCAGTTGGCGGACAATTTCCGGGTGATGCAGAAAATCCCGAATGCGCTGCGCTCGCCGAGCGCCGATACCGGAAAACTGCTGCCACTCCACGATTGAGCGTTGCTGCAACTGTTCGAGCGAAGCCCCCTCCAACGCATACCGGGCGCTGGAGGGCACGGGTAATCCTAATGCCAGCAGCCAGCGCCGCAATGGCTGGCGGCGCGCCTGCTGTAACTGGCGATAAATCCGCGCCGCCTGTTGTTCGTTGAAATCACCGGCCGCCGCCAACTGAGCGGGCTCCAGCGCCAGCCAGGACACCACGTCGACCAGCGTGCCGTGCTGCACCAGGCGCCGCCAGGTCGCTTCACTGATGCCGTTAAGCGACAACCCGTTGCGACCGCTCATCCATACCAGCCGGGCCAGAAACTGCGGCTGGCACTCCCGGCTCCATTGCAAACAACTGAAAACATCAAAAGGCGATACAGCCGGAACGGTTATCGACTCCCGCACCACTGCGCGCCATACCACCGCGTCAAGCCGGGGAATCCCTAATCCCGCCAGACTGATGCTGACCCGATCCCCCGGTAAAACATCCCATTGTCGCCAGCGACCAACCGAGCCGAGATTGACCCGACTCACGCTCTTGTCATCCAGCATGACCGGTTGCAGTTGCAGTACCACAGTCATTCTGCCGGTGCGTCCTATTTCAATATCAACGCCGGTGACCTCCGTCACCCGATTCATCAACGGGTATTTCCAGGCCACTGCCCATTCCGCCGGAGTATCCTGCCAGTAACGACCGGCCGGCTCCTTCGCCTGGCGTAACACTACGCCATCGGTTACAAACGGCAGCGGCGCACGATACCAGCGTTCACGCCACTGTGCCGCCGCCTCCAGAGAGGAAATGGATTGTGTGTAATCTGCGGCCAGCCCAAACCCCATCTCCCGTAATTTCGCCAGCCGCGTCGGCATGTCTGCCGGGCCGTCCGGCCAGGCCCAGATAAATACGCCAAGGCGGGACAACAGCGGCGACGGCTGTTTTCGCCGCATTTCACCCGCCACCTGCGCCCGTGCATTGATGCCGCCGGACACGTACTGCCGGTGTTCCGTTACCGGCAAATACAACTCACCCTGAAAAATCTGGCGGCCGGACATGCCGGAGAGCACTTGCGGCACTAAGTTAATCTGGCGGACCTTATCGGTCCAGTCTTCGCCCTGACGCCCATTGCCGCGGCTGACGGCGCTCACCAGTTTCCCTTGCTCATAAACCAGCGTCACCGCTACACCATCGATCTTGGGTTGTACCCATAGGTCATCACGCCGATCAACCCACTGTTTCAATTCGGTTGGTTCAGATAGTTTTTTCAGGCCGGTATGCGCCACCGGATGAGATTGCTTACCGGTTGACGACAGACGTATTGCAAAACGTTCGGTATCCGACTGAAAACAGCGTTGCCAGGTGGCCAGCGTTTGACGCAACTGGTCATAAACCTGATCGTCTACCGGACTATGACCCTGTTCGTAATACGCATTGTCCCACTGCGTCAGTTGTTGCCCCAGTTGGGCTACCTCCCGTTCAGCGCGCGCCGACGACCATGCCGGACAAGGCATCGCGTTGGCAAAACCGCTCACTAAAAACCACACTGCCGCCAGCGCGTATTGATATCGCATCGCTTTTCCTCCCTGAGCGAAAACCCAGGCATTACCCCGCAGGCAGTCAGAAAATACGAGTCCCAAAACAAGGGAATGCGACGCAGGCCGCACGGCATCGCACCGGTTGCTGCAATCGAAATAAAATCAGGAAGACGGTTTGCAAATGAGAAAGACGCAGAGTGACAGATAACAGGCAGGGCGTCAGGCTGTGTTTCACCACGCGACGGCCCACACGGCGGCGTGTATAATGCGGAAAAATGCGCGACTGACCGCATCTCTCCTTTCATCTTTGATCAGACACAGAATTCACTATGGCTCAAGGTACGTTGTACATTGTTTCCGCACCCAGCGGTGCAGGGAAATCCAGCTTGATTCAGGCGTTGCTGAAAACACAGCCGCTGTATGACACTCAGGTTTCTATTTCACACACCACCCGCGCCATGCGCCCAGGCGAAGTTCACGGCGAGCACTACTTCTTCGTGTCGGTAGATGAATTCAGAAAAATGATCGAAGAGGACGATTTTCTGGAATACGCCGAAGTTTTCGGCAATTATTACGGTACGTCCCGCGCGGCTATCGAGCAGGTGTTGTCTACCGGCGTCGATGTGTTTCTGGATATCGACTGGCAGGGCGCTCGCCAGATTCGCGAACGCATGCCGCAAGCCCGCAGCATTTTTATCCTGCCTCCTTCGCAGGAAGAACTGGAGCGTCGTCTGCGCGGTCGCGGTCAGGATAGTGAAGAAGTCATCGCCCGCCGGATGAAACAGGCGGTGGCGGAAATGAGTCATTACGCCGAATACGATTATCTGATTGTGAACGATGATTTCGATCTGGCGTTGTCCGATCTAAAAACCATCATTCGCGCCGAGCGTCTTCGCCTGAGCCGTCAGAAAGTCCGACATGACGCTTTAATCACCAAACTATTGGCAGACTGACGGCACTTTCAGTATGATGCCCAGTCATTTTATTTCCCCACTGGAGTACACACTATGGCACGCGTAACTGTTCAGGACGCTGTAGAAAAAATTGGTAACCGTTTTGACCTGGTGTTGGTCGCCGCCCGTCGCGCCCGTCAGATCCAGGTGGGTGGCAAAGATCCGCTGGTTCCGGAAGAAAACGATAAATACACGGTTATCGCGCTGCGCGAAATTGAAGAAGGTCTGATCAACGGCCAGATTCTGGACACCCGTGAGCGTCAGGAACAGCAGGAACAGGAAGCTGCAGAAATTCAGGCAGTTACCGCTATCGCTGAAGGTCGTCGTTAATTCGAATTCGGTCGTGAGTCGCCCTTGTATCTGTTCGAAAGCCTCAATCTGCTGATTCAGCGTTATCTGCCGGAAGACCAGATAAAGCGCCTCAAGCAGGCTTATCTTGTTGCACGTGATGCTCACGAGGGCCAGACTCGCTCCAGCGGTGAGCCTTATATCACCCATCCTGTGGCGGTGGCTTGCATTCTTGCTGAAATGCGTCTCGACTACGAAACGCTGATGGCCGCCTTGCTGCACGATGTGATTGAAGATACGCCCGCCACCTATCAGGATATGGAACAGCTGTTCGGCAAAAGCGTGGCTGAACTGGTGGAAGGCGTCTCCAAGCTGGATAAGCTGAAATTCCGCGATAAGAAAGAGGCTCAGGCGGAAAACTTCCGCAAAATGATCATGGCGATGGTGCAGGATATCCGCGTCATTCTGATCAAACTCGCTGACCGCACCCACAATATGCGAACGCTGGGTTCGTTGCGCCCGGATAAACGCCGACGCATCGCCCGGGAAACGCTGGAAATCTACAGCCCGCTCGCACACCGTCTCGGTATTCATCATCTGAAAACCGAACTGGAAGAGCTGGGTTTTGAAGCGCTCTACCCCAACCGCTACCGGGTCATCAAAGAGGTGGTGAAAGCCGCCCGCGGCAACCGCAAGGAGATGATTCAAAAGATCCTCGCCGAAATTGAAGGTCGCCTGAAAGAGGCGGGCATCAGTTGTCGCGTCAGCGGTCGCGAAAAGCATCTGTACTCCATTTACTGCAAGATGCACCTGAAAGAGCAGCGCTTTCACTCGATTATGGATATTTATGCCTTTCGGGTGATCGTGCGGGAAGTGGATACCTGCTACCGCGTGCTCGGGCAGGTACACAGCTTGTACAAACCGCGCCCCGGCCGGGTGAAAGACTATATCGCCATCCCCAAGGCCAACGGCTATCAGTCGCTCCATACTTCTCTTATCGGTCCGCACGGTGTGCCGGTGGAAGTTCAGATCCGTACCGAGGATATGGACCAGATGGCGGAAATGGGGGTCGCGGCGCATTGGGCCTATAAAGAGGGCGAGAGCAGTAGTACGACGGCGCAGGTACGTGCCCAACGCTGGATGCAAAGCCTGCTGGAGCTACAGCAGAGCGCCGGTAGTTCGTTCGAATTCATCGAAAGCGTTAAATCCGACTTGTTTCCGGACGAAATTTACGTGTTCACGCCGGAAGGCCGCATCGTCGAGCTGCCCGCCGGCGCGACTCCGGTGGACTTTGCTTATGCGGTACATACCGATATCGGCCACGCCTGTGTCGGCGCACGCGTCGATCGCCAGCCGTATCCGCTGTCGCAAGCCTTGTCCAGCGGGCAAACGATCGAAATTATCACCGCACCGGGCGCCCGCCCGAACGCCGCCTGGCTCAACTTCGTCGTCAGCTCCAAAGCACGTGCAAAAATTCGCCAAATGCTGAAAAACCTCAAGCGTGACGATTCCGTCAGCCTGGGGCGCCGCCTGATCAACCACGCATTAGGTAGCGGCCGTAAATTGTCTGATATTCCGGAGCAAAATATTCAGCGGGAGCTGGAGCGTATGAAGCTCGCCTCGCTGGACGACCTGTTGGCGGAGATCGGTCTGGGTAACGCCATGAGCGTGGTGGTCGCGCGCAATTTGCTGGAAGAACATACGGAATCCGGTACGGCAGGTATCCGCAAGTTGCCTATCAAGGGTGCCGACGGCGTATTGATCACGTTCGCCAAATGTTGTCGCCCCATCCCCGGCGACCCAATCATCGCGCATGTCAGCCCCGGTAAAGGGCTGGTGATTCATCATGAGTCCTGCCGCAACATCCGTGGCTACCAGAAAGAGCCGGAAAAATTCATGGCGGTAGAGTGGGATGAAGTGACCGAGCAAGAGTTCATGACGGAAATCAAGGTCGACATGTTCAACCATCAGGGAGCACTGGCTAACCTGACGGCGGCGATCAGCGCATCGAACTCGAATATCCAGAGTATCAACACCGAAGAACGGGATGGCCGGGTGTACAGCGCCTTTATTCGCCTCACCACGCGCGACCGTATCCATCTTGCGAATATTATGCGCAAGATCCGCGTGATGCCGGACGTGATTAAAGTCAACCGTAACCGAAATTAGCCTGTTATGACCCCAGAACGTTATACACGTATCCGCGAGATGCTCAACAACCGTCAGCCTGATCTGACCGTGTGCATGGAGCAGGTGCATAAACCTCACAACGTATCCGCCGTTATCCGTACGGCCGATGCGGTTGGCGTACATCAGGTACATGCAGTATGGCCGACAAGCCGTATGAAAACCCTGGTGTCTACCGCCGCCGGCAGCAATAGCTGGGTACAAGTAAAAACCCACCGCACCATTCAGGACGCCGTCGGCCATCTTAAAATGCAGGGAATGCAAATTCTGGCGACCAACCTGTCTGCCGACGCGGTCGACTTCCGTGATGTGGATTACACTCGACCTACCTGCATCCTGCTCGGGCAGGAAAAAACCGGTATCTCCGCCGATGCGCTGGCGCTTGCCGATCAGGACATCATCATTCCGATGATCGGTATGGTGCAATCGTTAAACGTTTCTGTGGCCTCCGCATTGATTCTGTACGAAGCGCAGCGTCAACGTCAGTTGGCCGGCATGTACCGCCGCGAAGATAGCCCTCTGGATGAAGAAGAGCAGCAGCGCCTGATGTTCGAAGGGGGTTACCCGGTGCTGGCGCGCGTCGCCAAACGCAAAGGACTACCACGCCCACACATTGACCAGACTGGTCAGGTGATTGCCGACGCACCCTGGTGGGCGGCGATGCAATCCACGGAGCAATAATGAATAGCCGCCTGCTGCATACCCAGCCGTTGAGCACCCTTGCCGGCGTCGGGGCCAGCCAGGCGGAAAAACTGGCCCGTCTCGGTCTGGAGACAGTGCAGGATCTATTATTGCACTTGCCATTACGCTATGAAGACCGTACCCACCTTTACCTGATTAACGACCTGCTGCCAGGCATGTACGCCACCGTTGAAGGCGAAGTACTACGCAGCGACATCACCTTTGGCAAACGCCGGATGCTGACCTGCCAAATCAGCGACGGCAGCGGCATGCTCACGCTACGCTTCTTTAATTTTAACGCCGCCATGAAAAATAGCCTGTCGCCGGGTCAGCGGGTGCTGGCATACGGAGAAATACGGCGCGGTAAGCTGGGCGGCGAAATGATCCATCCGGAATACCGGGTGCAGGGCGAAAGCGCGAATGTCGAGCTACAGGAAACCCTGACGCCGGTTTATCCCACTACCGAGGGGGTACGGCAGGCGACGCTGCGTAAACTGACCGATCAGGCGCTGGAACTGCTGGATACCCAGCCGATTGACGAACTGCTGCCCCAGGAAATGCGCCACGGGCTGATTAGCCTGCCGGACGCGTTGCGCACTCTGCACCGCCCGCCGCCGGATGTGAAACTGGCTGAACTGGAGCAAGGGAAACATCCGGCGCAACAACGTCTGGTGATGGAAGAACTGCTGGCGCACCATCTGAGTATGCTGGCGGTGCGTGCTGGCGCACAACGCCACCGGGCACTGGCGCTGGGTACCAAAGACGACCTGAAGCAACAACTGCTGGCTGCGCTGCCGTTCAGCCCTACCGGCGCGCAACAACGGGTGGTGGCGGAAATCGAACAGGATATGAACAAGCCATTTCCGATGATGCGCCTGGTTCAAGGCGATGTCGGTTCCGGTAAAACACTGGTAGCCGCTCTGGCGGCATTGCGGGCCATCGCTCACGGCAAACAGGTGGCGCTGATGGCGCCTACCGAACTGCTGGCTGAACAACATGCGGCCAACTTCCGCCGCTGGTTCGAGCCGCTGGGTATCGAAGTGGGCTGGCTGGCCGGCAAACAAAAGGGCAAGGCGCGGCAAGCCCAGCAAGAGGCCATCGCCAGCGGACAGGTCGCCATGGTGGTCGGCACCCATGCTATTTTTCAGCAACAGGTACAGTTTAACGGCCTGGCGTTGGTGATAATCGATGAGCAACACCGGTTTGGCGTGCATCAGCGGCTGGCGTTGTGGGAAAAAGGCGAAGAACAGGGCTTTCACCCTCATCAATTAATCATGACCGCCACCCCGATCCCCCGTACGCTGGCGATGACCGCTTATGCCGATCTCGACACTTCGGTTATCGATGAACTGCCGCCGGGCCGTACGCCGGTTACGACGGTCGCGATTGCGGATACCCGGCGCGATGACATCATCCAGCGGGTGCACAATGCCTGTCTGCAGGAAGGTCGGCAGGCGTACTGGGTCTGCACCCTGATAGAAGAATCCGAACTGCTGGAAGCGCAGGCGGCCGAAGCCACTTACCAGGAACTGAAAGCGGCGTTACCCGAGCTTGCTGTCGGCCTGGTGCATGGACGAATGAAAGCACAGGAAAAGCAGGCGGTTATGGAGGCATTCAAAACCAATCAGCTGCATCTGCTGGTCGCCACCACGGTGATTGAAGTCGGCGTGGATGTGCCGAATGCCAGCCTGATGATCATCGAAAACCCGGAACGGCTGGGGCTGGCACAGTTGCATCAATTGCGCGGCCGCGTTGGTCGCGGTGCTGTCGCTTCTCACTGCGTGTTGCTGTACAAATCGCCCTTGAGTAAAACAGCGCAAATGCGGCTTCAAGTCCTGCGTGATAGCAACGACGGTTTCGTTATCGCCCAGCGCGACCTGGAAATTCGGGGGCCTGGTGAATTGCTCGGCACCCGTCAAACCGGTAACGCCGCCTTCAAAGTGGCCGATTTACTGCGCGATCAAGCATTAATTCCACAGGTTCAACGGGTATCGCGCCATATCCATGAGCACTACCCGGAACATGCCAGAGCGTTGATCGAACGCTGGTTGCCGGAACGTACCCGCTATACCAACGCCTGAGAATGACTCGCGCGCCTTGTTTTCTTTCGTCTTCGTTCGATTCAGCCTGCCTGTAAAGTCAGCATAGCATTACACTCATGCCTATTCCGGGCGATAAGTAAATCCCATCCCGCAATCGATTGCTTTTACAGTGCAGATGATTAAAATGCGTTTTTTGCCGTTCAGGAGCGCCCACAATCATGAGTCTTTCCACCACCGAGTTACCTCAGGCCGATGCCGCCAAACCGGCTCATAGCGAACTGATTTACCGCCTGGAGGACCGGCCTCCTTTACCGCAAACCCTGTTTGCCGCCTGCCAACACCTGTTGGCGATGTTTGTTGCGGTCATCACTCCGGCACTGCTGATTTGTCAGGCGCTGGGTCTGCCTGCGCAGGATACGCAACACATCATCAGTATGTCACTGTTCGCTTCCGGTCTGGCTTCTATTCTGCAAATCAAAACCTGGGGACCGGTCGGCTCCGGCCTGCTGTCCATTCAGGGTACCAGCTTCAACTTTGTTACCCCGTTGATCATGGGTGGCATGGCGCTGAAAAACGGCGGTGCGGATGTGCCGACGATGATGGCGGCGTTGTTCGGCACGCTGATGCTCGCCTCCTGCACCGAAATTCTGCTGTCGCGTGTTTTGCACCTGGCGCGCCGCATTATTACGCCGCTGGTTTCCGGTATCGTCGTCATGATCATCGGCTTGTCGCTGATTCAGGTTGGCCTGACATCAATCGGCGGCGGTTTTGCCGCCATGAGTAACCATACTTTTGGCGCGCCGAAGAACCTGCTGCTGGCGGCCGTCGTACTGGTCGTCATCATCATCCTGAATCGCCAGCGCAACCCTTACCTGCGCGTCGCATCGCTGGTTATCGCCATGGCTATCGGTTATCTGGCCGCCTGGATGATGGGTATGCTGCCGGAAAGCACCGGCACACCCAATCAGTCGCTGATTAACGTGCCTACCCCGTTGTACTACGGCCTTGGCTTTGACTGGAATCTGTTGATTCCGCTGATGCTGGTATTCATGGTGACCTCACTGGAAACCATCGGTGATATCACCGCTACCTCCGATGTCTCCGAGCAACCGGTCAGCGGCCCGCTCTATATGAAACGCCTGAAGGGCGGGGTACTGGCGAATGGCCTGAACTCCTGCCTGTCCGCCGTGTTCAATACCTTCCCTAACTCCTGTTTTGGGCAAAATAATGGCGTGATTCAACTGACCGGCGTTGCCAGCCGCTATGTGGGTTTCGTGGTGGCATTGATGCTGATCGTACTGGGCCTGTTCCCGGCGGTGAGCGGTTTTGTGCAACATATTCCAGAGCCCGTGTTGGGTGGAGCAACTATCGTGATGTTCGGCACCATTGCAGCTTCTGGGGTCCGTATCGTCTCCCGCGAGCCGCTTAATCGCCGGGCCATTATGATTATCGCGCTGTCGCTGGCCGTTGGTCTGGGCGTCTCCCAACAACCGCTGATTTTGCAGTTCGCACCGGAATGGCTGAAAACGCTGTTGTCGTCGGGCATTGCTGCGGGCGGCATCACAGCAATCGTATTGAATCTGGTCTTTCCTCACGAAAAAGAGTAAGCCGGGCTTCCAGAAATTTTTTGTCTTACGTGATAATAAGGGCCGATGGTGTAACATCGGCCCTTATTTATCGTCTGTAATAAGTTACCTATTGAGACAACAGGATAATTACGGCATAACACCATCATCCCTTGTGACTGGCGCGGACCTAAGCAATGAAACTTATCGGGAAACTTCTTCTCACACTGCTGTTACTGGCGCTGCTGGCTGTAGTGGTGCTGTATGTACTAGCCCAGACGGAATGGGGCGCCAGGCATATCAGTCAATGGGTTAACCAACGTACCGAGTACCAGGCGTCATTCAGAAAAATGGCGCATGACTGGTCGTCCCCTGGTAGCATTCAATTACTGGATGTCAGTTTAGGTCATAAAAATCAACCAATTACACTGGTTGCGCAGCGTATCGCTGTGGGATTTAGCGTACGTCAGATTACGGATCCGCGTCATTTTTCCAGCCTGACGTTGGAAGGCGGCACCCTCAATCTGGGTCAGACGGATTTTACCTTGCCGATTGAAGCGGATGTTCTGCAACTGAAAACCATGGCGCTGCAGGCACAAGACGGCGATTGGCGATTGAAGGGCGAACAGGTAACCGGCGGTATTACGCCGTGGCAGCCAGAGCCAGGCGCTCTGCTGGGTAAGAAAGCCGCTTTCCAGCTCAGCGCAAACGCGTTGTTGCTCAATGACCTGCCGGCAAGCAAAGTCCTGGTGCAAGGGCAGTTTAATAACCGGCAATTGACGCTGGAGAACTTCGGTGCCGATGTGGCGCGAGGCGAACTGACGGGCAATGCCTCCCGGGCAGCGGATGGCAGTTGGTTGGTTAATAATCTGCGGCTGAGCAATGTTCGGTTGCAGACTCGAGCATCAATGGCAGACTTCTGGCAACCGGTGACTCGCCTGCCTGCAGTAACCGTCAATCGCTTTGACCTGATCGATGCCCGTATCGAAGGGCAAAATTGGGCCTTCACTGATTTGGATGTCACCCTGCAAAACGTGACGTTTCGGCAAAATGACTGGCAAAGCGACGACGGTTCGCTGTCATTCAATGCCACCGATATCGTCAACGGCAACATGCATCTGGTCGACCCGATCGTCAGTCTGGATTTGTCGAAACAGGGCGTGAATATCAAACAGTTTTCTACCCGCTGGGAAGGCGGTCTGTTGCGTACCAGCGGTAGCTGGCTGCGCAGCAACCAGCGACTAACGCTGGACGAATTGGTCGTAGCAGGCATGGAATACACACTGCCGGCAGACTGGCGTCAACGTTGGCAACAAACGCTGCCCGACTGGCTGGCAGAGGTGGAGCTGCGGAAATTCAGCGCAAACCACAACCTGCTTATCGATATCAACCCGGATTTTCCCTTCCAGCTTACCGCGCTGGACGGTTTCGGTAACAATCTATTGCTGGCGCGCAACCACCAGTGGGGCGTATGGCAAGGCGCACTTAACCTGAACGCCAGCGACGCCACCTTCAATAAAGTCGATATTCGTCGCCCATCATTGGCGTTAAACGCCAATGACAACCAAATCTCGCTGACGGATTTGAGCGCGTTTACTCAAAGTGGCCTGCTGGAAGCCAGAGCAGTCATTGCACAGCAGCCTGCCCGAACTTTCACGCTGGACCTGACCGGCAAAGCCGTAGCGTTCGATGTTCTGACCCGTTGGGGTTGGCCGGTTCCCGCCACTGCGCCCACCGGCAACACCAACCTGCAGTTACACCTGAACGGCCGGCTGGAAACGGCAAGCCCGCTGAAACCGACACTCAACGGTACATTGCAAGGCATCGATAGCGCCGGGCACACCATCAGCCAGGCCATGCATCAGGGAACGGTGGCGGAGAGTACGCCCGCGGCAGCCCCCACGCCCACAGTACCTGCGACACCGCCGTCTGCGCCGGTTGAACAACCTTAAGCACAAAATAAACAGCCACCGTCATGGTGGCTGTTTCATATTCATACCCGGTTTTCAGAGTTAGCGAATCGCGGAGCCACCTTGCTCCAGCAATTCATTCTGATCTGGCGGCAGCACAATGTAGATGCCTTCAAATACCGCACCTTTTTTATCATTGCCAAACAGCTCCACCTGTAACTGTACCCGCGCTTTGCGTCCACGCGCCAGCCGGTCCAGATCGCCGCTCAGCGATCCTAAATCCGCCACTGCACTGGGGCGCCCGGTTACCGGCGTGCTGTAGCGAATATGCGCATCCGCCAGAATAATGGTGCCGCCCAGTTGCCGTTCACGCAGCAGCAACCAGATAAGCCCCCACCCGGTAAGCGTCGCCAGCGAAAACATACTGCCGGCAAACAGCGTATGATGCGGATTCTGGTTCCCCGTTTCCGGCATGGTGGTAATAAACTTCTGCCCGGTGTACTGACTGATGCGTACCCCCATCTTTTCACTCAACGGGATATGGTTGTACCACGCTTGCTGTAACTGACCACACCAGTCCGGACGATGCAGAATATCATCCAGCGTGGCCACCGGCTTAATCATCAAAAAGTGGCGCACCGGCGTCGTCATCGGCGTGGTAATTTCCCCCTGATTCACAAAACCAAGACGGGAGAAAAACGCCATCGCATCCTCACGGGCGCTACATACCACCCGCTTTACGCCTTCCTGACGCGCCACCGATTCCAGCGCCATTGCCATCAGCGTACCAAGCCCTTTGCGCTGAACATCAGGATGAACGGCCAGAAAACGTATCGATGCTTCATTGTCGGCATTGATTGAGAGACGGCCAACCGCCACCAAATTACCTTGCCCATCAACGATGGTTTGATGGTGAGCCAGCGCATCATAGGCATCACGCTCGGAGCCTAGCGGCTGATGCAGCGGTTTACGCAACATTTCCCAGCGGAACTGGTAATAAGCATCCAGCTCTTCAGCGCTTTCCGGTACTCTCAGGTAGTACATAACCGCCCCTCTCAACGCATACTTATTATTACAGCTTAACGTCAGCTTACATCCGCAACCAGACTATACCTACCGTTAGGGCTATACCTACCGCCAGGACTATACCTGCAGCCAAAAAGTGACAGGCCCGTCGTTCACCAGAGAGACCTGCATATTCGCCGCAAAACGACCGGTTTCCGTCGTCAGGCCATGCTCGCGACACTGACCAACAAAATACTGATACAACCGATCGGCTTCTGCCGGGGCGGCACCACGGGAAAAACTGGGACGCATACCCTTTTGCGTATCCGCCGCCAGCGTAAACTGCGACACCACCAGCAAACTACCGCCGACTTGCTGTACGTTCAGGTTCATCTTGTCGTTATCATCGCCAAAAATCCGATAGCCGATCACCTTTTCACATAATCGGGTCGCTTTTTGTTCGTCATCGCCTTGCTCTACGCCCAGCAACACCAACAATCCACGGTTAATCTCTCCAACACTCTTCCCTTCCACCGCCACACTAGCGGAAGATACTCGCTGAATTAATGCGATCATAACGACCTTACGACTCCTACTTGAAAACCTGGCTGGCAAAAAAATCCGGCACGACCTGCCGATCGCTCACTAAAATAGAGCGGATGCCTAACGCGTTAGCCGCATCCACATTCGCGGCGTTGTCATCAAAAAAGACCGCGTCACTGGCATCAAAACCCTCTTCGCGCAAAACATGATGGTAAATCGCCGCTTCCGGTTTACGCAGGCCGATATCCTGCGACAGATAAAGCCGGTCTGCAGCTTGCTGTACTTCGGGGTATTCATCCGGCCAGAACTGACAATGCAGGCGATTGGTATTGGAGAGTATTACCACGCGATGCCCTTCCTGCCTCAAACGATGCATGATCTCGATCACATCTTTGCGTACACCAATGAAAATGGCCTGCCAACCGGTCGAAAACTGCTCAAAGCTGAGCGAAATTCCCAGTTCATGGCACAACCGCGATGCAAACTCTTCATCGCTGATTTCACCGCGCTCATGCAGCGCAACGGTATGCCCCAACTCAAAGCGCTTACGCAGGGCCGCCAGCGGTGCGCCGCTCAGATTGCTCCACACCCCCAGTACACGATTGAAATCGATATCGATTACGACGTTACCTAAATCAAAGATATACAGCATGTGTCCTCCAGAATGACCAGTAGGTTTTCACTGTAGCGAGAAAAATCCGTGCTGAACAGGGAGGATAAGCAGGATCATAATAAGGTCAAAAATAGTGCAAATTTGGGTGAAGGCAGGAAACGGAAGTCCGAAAAAAACAAAGGCCCCAAATTGGGGCCTTATTGCAAGGCGGCTTCGGTACTCTGCCTCACCCGCCTGAAATATCAATAAAAATAACGAATTACTCGTCCTTGGCGGAACGGTTCGCACGACGACGATCGTTTTCCGTCAGATGACGTTTACGCAGACGGATAGAGGTCGGCGTTACTTCAACCAGTTCGTCATCATCGATGAACTCCAGCGCCTGCTCCAGCGACATTTTCACCGGCGGCACCAGCACGGTAGCTTCGTCGGTACCGGAAGCACGCATGTTGGTCAGTTTCTTACCGGTCAGGCAGTTAACCGTCAGGTCGTTGGAACGGGTATGAATACCGATGACCTGGCCTTCGTACACTTCAGCGCCGTGGCCCAGGAACAGCTTACCGCGATCCTGCAGACTGAACAGCGCATAGGCAACCGCTTTACCCTGCCCGTTGGAGATCAGCACGCCGTTCTGGCGCTGGCCGATTTCACCCGGACGGATGTCATCGTAGTGACTGAAAGTGGAGTACAGCAGACCAGTACCAGAGGTCATGGTCATGAATTCGGTACGGAAGCCGATCAGACCACGGCTCGGGATCACGTAATCCAGACGTACGCGACCTTTGCCGTCCGGGATCATGTCGCGCATTTCGCCTTTGCGCAGACCCAGCGCTTCCATCACCGAGCCCTGATGCTGCTCTTCGATATCCACGGTTACCTGTTCGAACGGTTCCTGACGGCGGCCGTCGATGGTACGGAAGATAACTTTCGGGCGGGACACCGCCAGTTCGAAACCTTCACGACGCATGTTCTCGATCAGAACGGACAGGTGCAGCTCACCACGACCAGATACGCGGAACGCGTCCGGATCTTCCGTTTCTTCTACACGCAGCGCCACGTTATGCACCAGCTCTTTACGCAGACGATCCAGAATCTGACGTGACGTCACGTATTTGCCTTCCTTGCCGCAGAACGGCGAGGTGTTAACGCAGAAATACATGGTCACGGTAGGTTCGTCTACCGACAAGGCCGGCAGCGCTTCCACGCAGGACGTATCGCAGATAGTGTCGGAAATGTTCAGTTCACCCAGACCGGTGATGGCAATAATATCGCCTGCTTCCGCCAGTGAACTTTCAATACGCTGCAAACCCAGGTGGCCCAGCACCTGGCTCACTTTACCGTTGCGTACTTTGCCTGCGCTGTCGATGATGCTGACCTGCTGGTTCGGTTTCACCACGCCGCGTTTAATACGGCCGATACCGATAACGCCAACATAGTTGTTGTAGTCCAGCTGGGAGATCTGCATCTGGAACGGACCGTCGAGGTCGACATTCGGCGCTTCAACGTGTTTCACGATGGCTTCAAACAGCGGGGTCATGTCTTCGGCCATATCGTTATGGTCCAGACCGGCAATACCGTTCAACGCGGACGCATAAACAATCGGGAAGTCCAACTGCTCGTCGGTAGCGCCCAGGTTTACAAACAGGTCAAACACCTGATCGACCACCCAGTCAGGACGTGCGCCGGGGCGGTCCACTTTATTAATGACAACAATCGGCTTCAGGCCATAGGCAAAAGCTTTCTGGGTCACGAAACGCGTCTGCGGCATCGGGCCGTCCATCGCGTCTACCAGCAGCAGTACAGAGTCCACCATGGACATCACGCGCTCTACCTCGCCGCCGAAGTCGGCGTGCCCTGGGGTATCCACGATATTGATGCGGTAGTCATTCCAGTTGATGGCGGTGTTTTTGGCGAGGATGGTAATTCCGCGCTCTTTTTCCAAATCATTGGAGTCCATAACACGTTCGGTGGCGTCGTTACGCTCACCCAACGTACCGGACTGTTGCAGCAACTTATCAACCAGGGTTGTTTTTCCATGGTCAACGTGCGCAATAATAGCGATGTTACGCAAATTTTCGATCACAGCTTTGCCTCAGGCATTTTAGAAATAGCGCGCTATTGTACACGTATTAATCGAGCGACTGAACAAGATCACAATCATCTTCCACAAACAACCTGCTAATAACGGGTCTGTGATCCCTTTCACGGTGCAATAAAGCAGCACCCCACAAACAACAAGCACCAATTAAGTGCAATAACACCAAAATGGTGCACACAATTGGTGCAGTTAACTATCTTGGTGCAGTGCATGAGGACACAAAAAACCAGCAGGAATGCCGTTTAGAACTATTCTTAAAAGTTGGCACAGTTTTAGCTATATGTTTTGTACGGTAACAACATCATTCCACAACGATATTCGTTCCACGACGATAAATGACACAATCGGGAGAACCAAGTATGTCAGTAGAACACGTTTTGACGATGCTGAACGAGCATGAGGTGAAGTTTGTTGATCTTCGCTTCACGGATACCAAAGGCAAAGAGCAGCACGTCACCATTCCAGCCCACCAGGTTAATGCTGACTTCTTCGAAGACGGTAAAATGTTTGATGGTTCCTCGATTGGCGGCTGGAAAGGCATCAACGAATCCGACATGGTGTTAATGCCGGACGCGACTACTGCGGTTATGGATCCGTTCTTCGAAGAACCGACCCTGATCATCCGTTGTGACATTCTGGAACCGGGCACCATGCAGGGCTATGACCGCGACCCGCGTTCCATCGCCAAACGCGCTGAAGATTTCCTGCGTTCTTCCGGCATCGCCGATACCGTACTGTTCGGGCCGGAGCCGGAATTCTTCCTGTTTGATGACGTGCGTTTCGGCAGCAGCATCTCCGGTTCCCACGTTGCTATCGACGACATCGAAGGCGCCTGGAACTCCAGCACTAAATACGAAGACGGCAACAAAGGCCACCGTCCGGCTGTGAAAGGTGGTTACTTCCCGGTTCCGCCGGTAGACTCTGCGCAGGATCTGCGTTCCGCCATGTGTCTGACCATGGAACAAATGGGCCTGGTGGTTGAAGCACACCACCACGAAGTAGCGACCGCTGGTCAGAACGAAGTGGCCACCCGCTTCAACACCATGACCAAGAAAGCCGACGAAATCCAGATCTACAAATACGTCGTTCACAATGTGGCGCACGCCTTCGGTAAAACCGCGACCTTCATGCCGAAACCGATGTTCGGCGATAACGGTTCCGGTATGCACTGCCACATGTCTCTGGCTAAAGACGGTACCAACCTGTTCTCCGGCGACAAATACGGCGGCCTGTCTGAAACCGCGCTGTACTACATCGGCGGTGTGATCAAACACGCTAAAGCCATCAACGCCCTGTCCAACCCGACCACCAACTCTTACAAGCGTCTGGTCCCGGGTTACGAAGCGCCGGTTATGCTGGCTTACTCTGCCCGTAACCGTTCCGCTTCCATCCGTATTCCGGTGGTCTCCAGCCCGAAAGCACGCCGTATCGAAGTGCGCTTCCCGGACCCGGCCGCTAACCCGTATCTGTGCTTCGCTGCACTGCTGATGGCTGGCCTGGACGGCATCATCAACAAGATCCACCCGGGCGATGCCATGGACAAGAACCTGTACGATCTGCCGCCGGAAGAAGCGAAAGAGATCCCGACCGTAGCCGGCTCTCTGGAAGAAGCACTGAACGCCCTGAATGCAGACCGCGAGTTCCTGACCCGCGGTGGCGTATTCACCGACGACGCGATCGATGCTTACATCGAACTGCGTATCGCTGAAAACGACCGCGTTCGCATGACGCCGCACCCGGTTGAGTTCGAACTGTACTACAGCGTGTAATACCCCACGCCTGAACGGCAGGATGATGAAAATGATGTTCATACTGCCGTTTGATAGCTGTTTTTTATTTATGTTTATTTTTGTTGCCGTGGAAACTTTTCAGCCCATCTTCGGATGGGCTTTTTTCTCCACAATAGATTTTACAGTTGCGACTTAAACTACAATCCAGAATAGTGTGCACTAAAATGGTGCGGGAGTCTGCGTTATGGCAACAGGCACGCTGCCCGATGCTGGGCAGATCCTCAATTCTTTAATAAACAGCATCTTATTGCTAGACAAAGATCTGGCTATTCACTATTCCAACCCGGCGGCGCAGCAACTTCTGGCCCAAAGCTCACGCAAATTGTCTGGAACGCCACTGCCGGAGTTACTCGGTTACTTTTCATTGAACCTCGACCTGATGCGCGAAAGTCTCGACTCAGGGCAAGGCTTTACCGATAACGAGGTCACCATCGTGGTGGATGGCCGGGCACATATCATGTCGCTGACGGCACAGCGTATTCAGCACGACTTTATCCTGCTGGAAATGGCGCCGATGGATAACCAGCGCCGTCTCAGTCAGGAACAGCTACAACATGCCCAGCAACAGGCGGCTCGCGATTTGGTGCGCGGTCTGGCGCATGAAATCAAGAACCCGCTCGGCGGCCTGCGCGGCGCGGCACAGCTCCTGTCAAAAGCCCTGCCGGACCCGGCGCTGATGGAATACACCAAAGTCATTATCGAACAGGCCGACCGCCTGCGTAATTTGGTAGACCGGTTGCTCGGCCCACAGCAACCCGGCCTGCACGTTACGCAAAGCATTCACCAGGTTGCCGAACGGGTATTCCAACTGGTGTCGATGGAAAAAGCGGATAACGTGACGCTGGTGCGTGATTACGATCCTAGCCTGCCGGAACTGATGCACGACCCGGATCAGATTGAACAAGTGCTGCTCAATATCACCCGCAATGCCATGCAGGCTCTGGGTGAGGAGGGCGGCACCATTACCATCCGCACCCGCACAGCATTCCAGCTGACGCTACATGGCGTGCGTTACCGTCTGGTGGCCCGTATCGATATTGAAGACGACGGCCCCGGCGTGCCGGCGCATCTGCAGGATACGTTGTTCTACCCGATGGTAAGCGGTCGTGAAGGTGGCACCGGGCTGGGCTTATCGATTGCCCGCAACCTTATCGATCAACACTCCGGAAAAATTGAATTTAACAGTTGGCCAGGTCATACCGAATTCTCGGTGTATCTGCCCATTCGCCAGTGAGGTTCACGATGCAACGAGGGATAGTCTGGATTGTCGATGACGATAGCTCCATCCGTTGGGTGCTTGAACGTGCGCTTACCGGGGCGGGATTAACCTGTGCAACCTTTGATAACGGTACTCAGGCATTAAACGCGCTGACCACTCAAACGCCGGATGTCCTGCTGTCGGATATCCGTATGCCCGGTATGGACGGGCTGGCATTACTGCAACAGATCAAACAGCGCCACCCGATGCTGCCGGTGATCATCATGACCGCCCATTCCGATTTGGATGCAGCAGTCAGCGCTTACCAGCAAGGGGCTTTCGATTATCTGCCCAAACCGTTCGATATCGACGAAGCGGTAGCGCTGGTTGAACGCGCCATCAGCCATTACATGGAACAGCAGCAGCCGGTTCGCAGCCAGCCGATAAGCGGGCCGACTACCGACATCATCGGTGAAGCGCCGGCTATGCAGGATGTGTTCCGGATTATCGGCCGCCTTTCCCGCTCATCGATCAGTGTATTGATCAACGGCGAATCCGGCACCGGTAAAGAACTGGTCGCCCATGCGCTGCACCGCCACAGCCCACGTGCTAAAGCGCCTTTTATCGCACTGAATATGGCGGCTATCCCCAAGGATCTGATCGAATCAGAACTGTTCGGCCATGAAAAAGGCGCCTTTACCGGCGCCAATCAAATTCGGCAGGGGCGTTTTGAGCAGGCTGACGGCGGGACGCTGTTTCTTGATGAAATCGGCGATATGCCGCTCGATGTGCAAACCCGCCTGCTGCGCGTACTGGCCGACGGCCAGTTTTATCGTGTCGGCGGCTATGCGGCCGTGAAGGTGGATGTGCGCATTATCGCCGCCACACATCAGAACCTGGAATTACGGGTTCAGGAAGGTAAATTCCGCGAAGACTTGTTCCATCGTCTGAACGTGATTCGTGTTCATTTGCCGCCATTACGCGAACGTCGGGAAGATATTCCACGTCTGGCTCGTTATTTTCTGCAGGCGACCGCCAAAGAGCTGGGTGTGGAGCCGAAAAACCTACACCCGGAAACCGAGGCAGCACTCACCCGCTTACCCTGGCCGGGCAACGTGCGCCAGCTTGAAAACACCTGCCGATGGCTGACGGTGATGGCGGCGGGACAGGAAGTGCTGATTCAGGATCTGCCGCCGGAGCTGTTTGAAACCACGGCGCCAGACGCTACTGTGCACGTCATGCCCGACAGTTGGGCTACGCTGCTGGCGCAATGGGCTGACCGCGCGCTGCGTTCCGGTCATCAAAACCTGTTGGCGGAAGCACAACCGGAAATGGAACGTACATTGCTGACAACCGCATTACGTCATACACAAGGGCACAAACAGGAAGCAGCAAGACTACTCGGCTGGGGACGAAATACCCTGACGCGTAAACTCAAGGAACTGGGCATGGAATAACGCTCGTCGGGCGTTTTTTCATTACCAGCCACTCCCTAATAATGGCGAATTTAGCCTGCAATATAGCTGGAAAAATTCGCCGCTTCCCCCTAAAAACTCGCGTTGGTTTGCGCGTTGAGCTCCGCTTGCTACAACCTAAAAAGGAGACGACAGCGGATAGTTCACGCCATAAAATCATGCCGCCTCGATTTGCCATATAACGAATATATTTTGTACTTTACTTGCGCCGTGCCAGCAGTATGATCACGTCGCTGACTGGAGAGGGTAACCATGCTGGAATCCATTTTTTCTGCCGTGACGCACGGCGCTGAAATCAGCAGTGCGATGGGTCATTCATCGCAAACTGCGATTGCAGCCGTGTTATGTGCGGCGCTGATCAATTTCTTCAGCTAAATCACGCTGACATATACCCGAAAGATTCGAGTTGCAGGACAACATGTTCGTGTTGAACAACGTACTGCGGCTGGAAGTATGAAGGGGATAAATAAGAAAAGAGCCGGTCGTTATGACCGGCTCTTTTCTTTTGCCATGCCTATTTATCTTACCGACATAACGCCAGACACATGGCAGGCAATGCGTTTCGATTTCGTGCGAGATTAAATCACCCGGGAAAACTGACGCTCACGCATTTTGCTGCGCAAATAGATGTCAAAGCACATGCAAATATTGCGGATCAGCAGCCGCCCTTTCGGCGTCACCTGAATACGATCGGCCAGAATATCAACCAACCCATCTTGTGCCATTGGCGCCAGCAGCGCCAAATCCTCGCGAAAATAGTCACCGAACGACAGGCCATATGCCTGTTCAATCTCAGCAAACTCCAGTTGGAAATGGCAAATTAACGCCTTGACCACATCACGACGGATGCAATCATCACGAGTCAGGGATAAACCGCGCCATAACGCGTGACCGCGCTGTTCAACGTCAGCGTAGTACTGCTTCAATTCTTTCTGATTCTGGGCATAACTGTCGCCAATCATACTGATGGCGGAAACCCCCAGCCCCAGTAAATCGGTGTCGCCTTGGGTGGTATACCCCTGGAAATTGCGATGCAGTTTTCCTTCACGTTGCGCTACCGCCAGTTCGTCGTCCGGCCGGGCGAAATGATCCATACCAATGAACTGGTAACCCGCGGCGGTCAGGCTTTGAATGGTTTGCTGCAAAATCGCCAACTTTTGTTCCGCATCCGGCAGATCAGCGTCTTTAATCTTGCGCTGCGCAGCAAACAGGTTGGGCAAATGAGCATAATTGAATACGCTCAGGCGATCCGGACGCAGCTCCGCCACCCGCTGCAAGGTAAAGGCAAATCTGTCAGGCGTCTGCTTTGGCAAACCGTAGATCAAATCAATGTTGGTGGAGGCGAACCCCAGCGCTTTGGCCCGCTCGATCAGCGCAAAAATAAAGGCTTCGTCTTGCTCGCGATTAACCAGCCGCTGCACCTCTTTATTGAAGTCCTGCACCCCCATGCTAAGGCGATTGAACCCTTCGGCGCGCAAATGATCGAGCACATCCAATTCAATTTCCCGCGGGTCCACTTCCAGCGACATTTCCGCGTGTTCAGAAAAATGGAAATGCCGGCGAAGCAGCGCCATCAGGCGGCTAATCTGCGCTTTATTCAGGAAGGTTGGCGTTCCACCGCCCCAGTGCATTTGCGTAATAGTGCGGTTGGCAAACAACGGTGCGCGTTGATGTATTTCCAGCGCCAGCCGATCAAGGTATTCATCCGCTTTATGTAATTGCCGGGTCACCAGCTTATTACAGCCGCAGAAGTAACACAGGCGGTGGCAAAACGGGATATGCAAATACAGCGACAGCGGGCGGTGAGGATAACGGGCCACCGCCTGGACAAACGCTGCGTCATCATAACTGTCGCTGAATTCCAGTGCGGTAGGATAGGACGTATAGCGAGGCCCCGAATAGTTGTATTTCTGGATCAGGGCTAAATCCCAGTCAATAGCCTGTTCGGACATATGCTCACTCCTTCCTGTAACCGGTCCTCGCCGTACGACGTCGCGGCAATCGATGCTGCCCAGCCAGTACGGCACGCTGTAGCCTGCCTTTCCGTTTCGACAGGCGCCACAGTTTAACCAACAGACCAACCAAAAAACACAGAACGAATAAGGTTATGAGCAGAAACAGCGCTTTTAGCATTAATAACCGTCTTTAGGATTATTGCGACGCAGCAGTTGCAGCATATCTTCTTCTTGCTCGTCATCTTCTTCGTCATCATCCAGGCTGATGCCCAGTTGCTCCATCAGAATATCGATGCGATCCAGCGTCTCATCCAGCCAGGACTGGTCTTTAGCCGGCAGCGTTTCACCTTTCTCCAGCCTGTCCAGCAGTTCATCAAGACGCGGATCATTTTCCAGCATCTCCAGTTCTTCCTGCGGTGACAGACGAGCGGGTTTCTCTTTCGGCGTTAGCGGTGATTTCACCGGTGTAACGGTGCCTTCAGGCAGTAACGACACAGGTTTTTTACTGCCAATACGCGGGTCTGCCGCCTTGCCGGAAGCCGCATTTTGCTGATGGCCGCCGGATGGTTGGGCACGGCTTCCCGCAGCGTGGCCACGGTGTTTTTTCTGGCGTTTGCGGTCGCGAGCTTCAAGATCCAACTGCTCACGGCTTTTTCTTTTGGTTTTCGGTGCAGGAGCTTTGCGTCCCGCCTCTTTTGATGGTTGTTTCATAGCGTCAATCTCGGGTTCGGATGAGCAAAAATAGGGAGAATTGCGGCGGAATCTAGCAGAAAGCATACCAATAAAAAAGTGATCCAGGAGTTCTATACGGGTTTTATTTTTTCAGTTTGTTACGACGCGCCTTACCCGCTCAAAACAGATAAACGCCGCCTTTCTCATCAGTTACAGGTATAATCAGCTGTATAAAATCGTGATCCAGACAGAGACGCACATTGTGACCCAGCAATACAACTATCATATGACTCATTTCGTCACCAGCGCGCCGGATATCCGTCATCTTCCTGCCGACAGCGGTATCGAAGTCGCTTTTGCCGGCCGTTCCAATGCAGGTAAATCCAGCGCACTCAACACGCTGACCAACCAGAAAAGCCTGGCCCGTATTAGTAAAACGCCGGGTCGAACCCAACTGATCAACCTGTTCGAAGTAACCGATGGCGTACGTCTGGTTGATTTGCCCGGCTATGGCTATGCCGAAGTGCCGGAAGAGATGAAACGCAAATGGCAGCGAGCGCTTGGTGAATACCTGCAAAAGCGTAACTGTCTGAAAGGGTTGGTTGTATTAATGGATATTCGTCATCCGCTCAAAGATTTGGACCAGCAGATGCTAGAGTGGGCTGTTGATGTCGGGCTGCCTGTACTGGTACTACTGACCAAAGCGGATAAGCTAGCTCAGGGCGCCCGTAAATCCCAGCTAAACATGGTGCGGGAAGCAGTCTCGCCATTCATGGGGGATATTCAGGTTGAAACGTTTTCTTCGCTGAAAAAAACCGGTGTAGATAAATTACGTCAGAAATTAGATAACTGGTTCAGTACATTACCGCCAGCAGATGAGCAATCGCTCTCCGAATCAGAGCAGTAACCTTCCCAACAGTTTCATCGGCCTCTTTCTGGAACACCATTGTTAACCAAACAACTACCGGCAAATTTTTTTGTCGGTAGCATAAGATTTCGTTATCCAGAAAAATTTTATCCGAACAATAAAAAACGCCCCGATCAGAAACCTGACCGGGGCGGCTAACATTCAGCCAAATCCGATTACGTGAAGTAAAAGGTCTGAAAGATAGAACATCTTACCTCTGTACCCTACGCGTTTAACTCTACCCCATTTCTTTTCTGGAAAAAAGTATTTTTTGTTGTTTAATTTCATAAAAACCGACGGCAAATTAAACAAACTCAAACCAGGTCACACAATCATGTAGCTTAATTACAGAATTACGTATGATTTAGCTGAAAAAACCAACATAAAAAAGAAAGGCGATATTTCTGATGGCATTCAAAGCAAAAACCCATACAACTACCGAATTAGTTTGACTGACTTTTTCACCCAATAACTTAATGAGCTTGATCCCAATTACTACCGGTGCCGATATCCACCTGTAACGGTACGTCTAACTGCATACAACCTTCCATTAAGTTACGAATCTTCGCGCTGGCTTCATCAAGTACGGAATGATGCACTTCAAACACCAGTTCATCGTGCACCTGCATCAACATCGTCACTAATGGTTTTTCCTTTTGCAACCAACCATCAATGGCAATCATCGCCTTTTTGATGATGTCCGCTGCGGTGCCCTGCATCGGCGCGTTGATGGCGGCGCGCTCTGCTGCCTTACGGCTCATGGCATTACGGGAGTGAATATCCGGCAGATAAAGACGTCGGCCGTCCAGCGTAGAGACATATCCTTGCTCCGCCGCCTGCTGACGAGTACGCTCCATATACTCCTGTACGCCAGGATAACGCTCAAAATAGAGATTCATGTATTTCTGCGCTTCGTTACGCGGAATAGCCAACTGGCGGGACAAGCCAAATGCACTCATGCCGTAAATCAAACCGAAGTTGATGGCTTTAGCGCTGCGGCGCTGTTCAGTGGTCACCCTGTCGAGCGGCAAACCGAATACTTCAGCGGCCGTAGCACGGTGAATATCCAGACCATTGGAAAACGCCCTCAGCAATCCGGCGTCCCGTGAAAGATGCGCCATGATGCGTAATTCGATTTGTGAGTAGTCAGCCGCCAGAATATGGTATCCCTCTGGAGCAATGAACGCCTGACGGATACGTCTCCCTTGTTCATTGCGTACTGGAATATTCTGCAAATTAGGATCGCTGGAGGAAAGGCGCCCCGTTGCCGTTACCGCCTGATGGTACGAGGTGTGAACCCGTTTAGTCAGCGGATTAATCATCTGCGGCAACTTATCCGTGTAAGTGGATTTCAGTTTCGCCAATTCACGATGTTCTAAAATCAACTTCGGTAGCGGATGATCCAGCGCCAGCTCAGCCAGCACTTCTTCGTTAGTAGAAGGCGCTCCTTTCGGCGTTTTCTTGATGACCGGTAACTGCAGTTTTTCGTACAGAATGGTCCCTAACTGTTTAGGAGAAGACAGATTGAAGGCTTCGCCCGCTAACTCATGCGCCTGAACTTCCAGCTCAGCAAGACGTTGCGTCAGCTCCTGTGAATGCTCGCCCAAAATTGCGGTATCAATCAGTACGCCCGTGCGCTCCATGCGTGACAATACAGGCACCAGCGGCATATCGATATTCTGAAATACCTTGCGTAGTTCCTGCTGTGGCTCCAGTTTCGCCCATAACGTTTCATGCAAACGCAGCGTCACATCAGCATCTTCAGCTGCATAGACAGATGCCTGCGCCAGCGGAACCTGATCGAACGTCAGCTGTTTTTTGCCTTTACCAGCAATCTCTTCAAACGTGATGGTCTTATGCTGCAAATAGCGCTCTGACAGGCTGTCCATGTCATGCCGGCCAGCCACACTATCAATCACATAGGACTCCAGCATGGTATCAAATGCAATGCCGCGTAGATCGATGCCGTAGCGGGCCATCACGCCTTTATCAAATTTCAGGTTTTGCCCGATCTTGCGAATGCTGTCATCTTCCAGCAACGGTTTCAGCAGCGCCAGCACCCGATCACGCTCCAACTGCGTGGACATTCTCGTCGCAGGCGATACCGTGCTGCTGTAAATGTTACTGGAATACACTCTCGACGTAATATGACCTAATGGCAGATAAGCCGCTTCGCCCGGTTTAATCGCCAACGACACCCCCACCAGATTGGCGGTAAGGGTATCAAGACCATCGGTTTCAGTATCGAACGAGAACAGAGCGGCAGTTTTTATCCGTTCAAGCCAATCCAACAGCACTTTCTCATCAAGAATGGTGGCATAACCATCCTGAGACAGCACACTGGCCGCTTCTTTTGGCTCATCCTCCACTGCCGCCTTGACGAATGGCATGGCAGGCGGGTTCTTTTTATTGCCGCCTTGCAACCACTGCCCGGCTTCCACATCCGCCAGCCAGCGCTTGAACTCATAACGGGTGAACAGTTCGCGCAGTTCCGCCACATCCGGCTCATTCACCGTCAGCTGTTCACAACCCTGCTCCAATTCAACATCCGTTTTGATCGTAGCCAGCTTATAGGAAAGATAAGCCACCTCTTTATTCTGTTCCAGCTTGGCTGCCATGGTTTTGGCGCCACGAAAGGTCAGGCCCGCAATCCTATCCAGATCGGCATACAGGGCATCCAGCCCCCCCAGCCCCTGCAGTAACGCCTGCGCGGTTTTTTCACCCACGCCCGGCACACCGGGAATGTTGTCGGAGGAATCCCCCATCAGAGCCAGAAAATCAATGATCAGCGATGGTGGAATACCGTATTTGGCGCATACCTCATCCGGCCCCAGAATGGTGTTGTTCATGGTGTTGATCAGAGTGATGTTTGGCGTCACCAGTTGTGCCATGTCCTTATCGCCGGTGCTAATCAGAACCGGTTTACCCACACGCTCTGCCTGCTGCGCCAAGGTTCCAATCACATCATCCGCCTCTACGCCGGAAATGGAGAGCAACGGCAATCCCATCGCTTTTACCATACGGTGCAATGGTTCAATCTGAGCGCGCAGATCATCCGGCATCGGCGGCCGGTGAGATTTGTAATGCTCAAACAAATCATCACGAAACGTTTTACCCTTCGCATCAAACACCACAGCGACATGGCTGGGATGATATTGCTGCAATAAACTTCGCAGCATATTGAGCACGCCATACATCGCTCCGGTCGGCTCACCGGCGCCGTTGGTCAGCGGAGGAAAAGCATGATAGGCGCGGTAAAGATACGATGAACCGTCAACCAAAATGAGGGGGTTTTCTGCTATTTGAACCATGATATTTCGCGATCGTTGTTTTCTGCCATGGAGTAAAGGATGCCATAGCTGGCAGTCGGAGACGAATATTAACGTTCAAGCATTATGTTTTTTGCACAACCTCTCGCAAAAATACTGTGGATAACTTTGTGCATAGAAATTGAAAGACAATCAGCAGCAGTACCAATGGATGCAGACCCTATACGTAATTCATTGTTAATCAATACGTTAATAAAAAAAGATTAACATTATAGTTATATCAAAACGTTGTTATAAATGTGGATAGATATGGCGCCAGCGCGCACAGTGATAAGCAGAAATGTCCAAACGTCAATAGCAGGCAAGAATAAAAATGCCACACGCGGTAGGGCGTGTGGCACACAGAAAACGCAGAAAACTTATTTCTGAGAAACCAGGAACTTCACTACATCAGCATACTGTTTGACATAGTTATCCATAGAACTGGTATCAAGCCCGTCGCTTTTTACCATGTATTTTCCGTTCACGAATACCGCCGGCACACCACGCAGTTGCAAATCGGCTGCGGCTTTTTCCTGTTGCGCGACCAGAGATTTCACTACGAAGCTATTCAAGGCGCTGTCATAGTCTTCTGCTTTGACGCCAGCCGCCACAAACACCTGACGAATATCTTCCGGCTTTTTCACAGTCTGGGTCTTCTGAACGGCGTCAAACATCAATGGGCTGACTTTATCTTCCACCCCAAGAGCAATCGCAACCGCCCAAGCCTGAGTCATCTCTTTACCAAAATCACCCAAGAAATCAACATGATACTTGGTTATCTTGGTATCAGCAGGCAACGATTTCTGAATGGTTTCAGGAATGTGGTAAACCTGGGAAAACTGGTAGCAGTGCGGGCAGTAGAATGAGAAAAACTCCAGCACCTGGGGGGATTGGGGAGCCGGTTTACTCAGAGTAGCAAACTGTTTGCCATCGGAAAAATCAGCTGCTGACGCACTGAACGCCAGCACAATGCCAGCCAGCGCAAGCCATAATCTCTTCATATCAACATTATCTCCATAAGTGTCAGTACATCGGTGCCAGCTGTAACGGTGGTTCCTGCAACAGCCTTACCTGTTCAGTAAAAATAGCGGTCTGCTTTGCCCAAAAATCAGCTTCCTGCATCCATGGAAAACTGCGAGGAAAAGCAGGGTCATTCCAACGTCGTGTTACCCAGGCCAAATAATGAACCATACGCATCGCACGTAACGGCTCAATCAATGCCAGTTCTGCTTCATCAAAAGAAGCAAATTCACTGTAAGCATCCAGCAAAATATCCAGCTGGATGCGCTGTTCCCGGCGCTCACCATGTAACAGCATCCACAGATCCTGTACAGCCGGGCCATTACGCGCATCATCCAGATCGACAAACAACGGGCCATCGCGCCAAAGGATATTTCCGGGATGACAATCACCATGCAGACGTCTGGCCTGCCAGTTTGTATGCCAATGTAACTTCACTTCATCGATCAGTCGGGCTGTAGCCGCTAAAAATGGTACTTTCTGTACACCAGAAATCAGCGAGCTCTCCGTTAACGTAACCAGCGGATCATCCAGGTATTCCTGCACTCCAATATAAGGACGAGTTGAAAACAGATTTCGTCCACCGGTTTGATGAATTCTGCCAAGATAGCGTCCGACCTCTTCTAACTGCTGGTCATTGTCCATCTCATACTGACGACCGCCAACACTGGGAAACACGGCAAACCAGAAGCCATCATGCTCATGTAGCGTATTACCCTGTAGCACCAGCGGTGCCACCACCGGTACTTCATCATCAGACAACTCAGCCGCAAAACGGTGCTCTTCGCTAATCTGGGCGGCATCCCAACGTTGGGGCCGATAAAACTTCACCACATAACGTTTACGGTCTTCATCACTGAACTGATAAACCCGATTCTCGTAACTATTAAGTGCTGTCAGGCCGGAATCAACGCGAATACCCACTTCCCAGAGCGCATCCATGATGAGATCCGGCGACAAGGTATGAAAGTTGAACACTGCGTCATGCATGACAGGCATAACTCCATTGCATCAGGCTATGACCACTAATCTTTGATAACACCACGGGCGCGCAATAATGCGGTTTTGAAATCTTCTTCATAATCTTTCTGCAAGCCAGGAATAGGCTGCGCGCTATCCGCGCCACGTAACTTTAAATGATAAATAAGGATATCATCAGTCAAATCACTAAGCGCCCCCTCGAACCCGGCTTCCTGTGCAAGTTTTTGTAAAAATTGCACCAAATTCAGATCAGGTTCTCTTTGCCAGGCTGGGTGCAATAGCTCAATCAACTCATTTACACGATGGCATTTCATTATTACTACCTCAAACATTAATGATGGTTTATCTAGTATGGGGAAAGGGCTTGGCCTTGCGCCATACTTTTCCGACAATAACGCATTAAACATGATGGATACCAAAGCGATGATAACAGGTGTGATTCTGGCTGGCGGCCAGTCATCCCGTATGGGTGGCAACGATAAGGGACTGATTGAACTGGAAGGCAGACCGCTCTATCAACATGTTCTGGATCGCCTGAAACCCCAGGTCGATACCCTGCTCATCAACGCTAACCGTCATCAGGAATGTTATCGACAAAGCGGTTATCCGGTGATCGGTGATATCAACCATGATTTTTCTGGTCCGCTGGCCGGTGTTTTTACCGGACTAAGCGTCGCTAAAACAGAATGGGTGGTATTCGTTCCTTGTGATGTCCCCGCGCTACCCTGCGATTTGGTTTCCCGCCTGTTGAACTTCAGTGACGGTCATCTTGTCGCCTATGCTACGGATGGAGTACGCCAGCACCCGACGTTATTGTTGATCCATACGTCACTGATTGGAAAGCTGGAGGCCTACCTGAGCAACGGCGACCGAAAACTGATGTTATTTCTGGAGCAGGTGACGGCAAAAGCCGTTTCTTTTGCGGACCAGCCTTTATCATTCCGTAATCTTAATACACCAGAGGATCTTGCTCACTGGCAGGAGCAGACGCATGACTGACATACCACTTCTGGCAATCGCTGCCCACAGCGGCACTGGTAAAACCACATTATTGAAGCAGCTCATTCCCTTACTAAACGCAATGGAGATCCGGGTTGGCATTATCAAACATACTCACCACGATATGGATGTCGATAAACCGGGCAAAGACAGTTATGAACTACGCAAAGTCGGTGCCAATCAAACTCTGGTTGCCAGCAACACTCGCTGGGCACTGATGACCGAGACACCAGAACCACAAGAACCCGACTTGTTTTTTCTGGCCGGCAGAATGGATAGTTCAACGCTGGATTTAATTCTGGTCGAAGGCTTCAAACACGAACCCGTCGATAAAATCCTGCTTTACCGCCACCGGCCCGGACATCATCAGGAGCCGGACATCGATGCCTGCACGCTGGCCGTGGCCAGCGACAGACCGTTGACGCTCGCCCTGCCCTGTCTGGACCTCAATCAGCCGGCACAGATTG
>NZ_CM001974.1:4595627-4669628 GCF_000406105.1 Dickeya chrysanthemi NCPPB 402
CTGTTGCCGTGTCAGTGGAGGCGCATTATAGGGAGTTCTTCTGGCCTGACAAGCGATAAATACAAAAAAATCATCAATCGGATGATTTTCAAACAAACCGGGTGGGAATTGGACAATATGCCGCTTTACAGCGGCATAAAACGCCAGAAATTAAAGAAGAGACTCAACTACGAGGTAGTTTACCGACGGAATTCCGGACGATTAGTTCCGGCGTCAATACCAGTATATTGTGCTCTGCGTCTGGATGTTCCAGCCGATGGAGCAAAGTATCAATCGCGAGTTCACCCAGTTCACCTTTCGGCTGATGAATCGTCGTCAATGGTGGAGACAGGTAGCACGCCAGTTCAATATCGTCATAGCCAACGACCGCCATATCCTCAGGGATAGATAACCCGGCTTCGTACAACGCACGATAAACACCTACCGCCATCGCATCATTACTGGTAAAGACCGCTTCGGGACGCTCCGGTAATTCCAGCAGTTGTTGCATGGCGAGAAACCCAGCCTCAAACTCGAAATCGCCGATGACCTCATAACCGGGAAGAATCGACAAGCCTGACTGATGCATCGCCTTACGATAACCTTCCAGCCGATTATGCGCGGTGGTTTTATCCTGTGGGCCAGCAATGCAGGCGATTTTGCGGTAGCCCTGAGAAATCAGGTAACGAGTCGCCATCTCGCCGCCTTGCAGCGAATTATCTTTGATAATGTCGCTACTGCCTTCAAAAGGCGCCCAATCCATCATCACTACCGGAATAGAGGGGTAACGGCGAATAATATCGGGCGAAGGCATATGACTTTCAGTGCACATCAATAACAGCCCATCCACCCGCTTCTGTAATAATGTTTCCAGACTACGACTCAGACGGTGATGATCGCCTTCGGTATTACACAGAATCAGACTATAACCTCGTTCATAGCAGCAACGCTCCACACCGCGAACGACCTCGGCGTAAAACGGGTTGCTACTGGCAGTCAACAACATGCCGATGGTGCGGGTCTGGTTGATTTTAAGGCTACGCGCCAGCGCCGAAGGCGCGTAGTTTAGTTGTTCAACCGCTTGCATTACCCGGCTACGAATGGCATCGCTGACATAGCGGTTATCGTTGATGACATGAGAAACCGTTGATGTGGATACCCCAGCCAGACGGGCCACGTCTTTCATTGTCGCCAAGGATTACTCCTGTGCATTCAGGAAGGCATCAATCTCTTCACGCCAGGGAACGGAAGGCTGAGCGCCATAGCGAGTTACTGCGATAGCCGCCGCTGCATGCGCGAATTTAACTGCGGCATCCATTGGGCGTGACTCTAAAAGAGCCGTCACCAGTGCGCCGTTGAATGTATCGCCGGCGGCAATGGTATCAACCGCTTTGACACGGAAACCGGGAATGCGCCGCCCATTACCCTGCTCGCTTAACCAAACACCGCGGCTACCCAGAGTAATCAATACCGTCGAAATGCCTTTATCATGCAGCACCTGTGCGGCACGTTGCGCATCCTCTTCGGTTTCGACGGTAACGCCGGTCAGAATCTGCGCTTCTGTTTCATTCGGGGTGATCATATCCACCAGCGACAACAACTCATCGGGCAACGGGCAAGCCGGTGCCGGATTCAGGATCACTTTCGTTCCGCTGTTATGAGCCAGACGAGCGGCCGCAATCACCGTTTCCAGCGGCGACTCTAACTGCATCAACAATGCGGATGCCGCTACAATTTTCTGTTGATAGCGATTCAGGTAATCAGGCGTGACGGCTGCGTTGGCTCCCGCATGAATAGCAATCATATTTTCAGCTTCACCGTTAACGAAAATCAGCGCTACTCCGGTAGTCTGCCCAGGAATCGCTTCGACAGCGGAGACATCAATCCGGTCTTTAATCAGTTGCTGGCGAATACGCTCGCCGATATCGTCCGCCCCGACACAAGCGATAAACTCGATATCAGCGCCGCTACGTCCGGCAGCTACCGCCTGGTTAGCGCCTTTGCCGCCGAATGCCACGCCATACTGTTTACCGATCACCGTTTCACCTGGGCGGGGGAACTGAGCCAGATTCAAAATATGATCCGCATTGATACTTCCCAAGACAACCAGCTTGCCTGATTTCATTACCATGAACCCCGATATTGATTGTGCGCCACCCGTTAGGGGTGGCGCCGTACTGCAACTCGAATTATTTTGGGTATAGATGTGGTTATTGTTTGGCAACCAGTTTCAGGTCAACAGGGATGATCGGCTGTACTTTTTCGCCTTTCAGCACTTTGTCAGCAGTTTCCACACCGATGATACCGATCTGCTCCGGACGCTGAGCCACGGTAGCCGCCAGTTTTCCGCCTTCTACCGCTTTCACGCCATCAGCGGTGCCATCAAAACCGACCACCATGACATCGTCACGACCGGCAGTCTGCAGAGCACGCAGCGCACCCAACGCCATTTCGTCGTTCTGGGCGAATACCGCTTTGACATCCGGATGTGCCGTCAGCAGGTTTTGCATGACGTTCAAGCCTTTGGTGCGATCGAAATCAGCAGGCTGGCTCGCCAGCATGTTAAATTTGTTTTTCTCGGCAGATTTCATGAAGCCGGCGCCACGCTCACGAGCGGCAGAAGTACCCGCCAGGCCTTCCAGTTGAATAACTTTGGCGCCTTCACCCAATTTTTTAGCGATGAAATCACCAGCGACTTTACCGCCAAAGGCGTTATCGGAAGCAACGTGACTGACGACTTCGCCGCTGGCGGCCACACGGTCCAGCGTGATAACAGGAATTTTGGCCTGATTAGCCAGTTTCACCGCATTGCCTACCGCGTTGGAATCCGCCGGGTTGATCAGCAACAGCTTGGTGCCGCGTACAGTCAAATCCTGCACGTTGGAAAGCTCTTTAGCCGGGTTGTTCTGAGAATCAAGCACCACCAGGTTGTAGCCCAGTTTGTCCGCTTCTTTTTGCGCGCCGTCTTTCAGCGACACAAAGAACGGGTTATTCAGCGTGGAAACAACAAGAGCAATAGTATCCTTCGCCAGCGCATTGGTACTGACAGTGGCACTCAGCGCGACAGCGGAAACCAGAGTAGCAATCTTCTTCAAGTTCATATTTCAATTCCTGTGTGAATGAAAAGTTATTTACTGCCTTTGTTATCTACCAAAACCGCCAGCAGAATAACCACCGCCTTGACGATCATCTGGTAGTAAGAAGAAACACCTAACAGGTTAAGCCCATTATTCAGGAAGCCCAGAATCAAGGCACCGATTAACGTTCCCACCACGCGTCCTTTACCACCCGACAAACTTGTGCCACCCAGCACTACCGCCGCAATGGCATCCAGTTCGTACCCCGTTCCTGCCGTTGGTTGCGCGGAAGACAGACGAGCCACTTCAATAATGCCAGCCAGAGCCGACAACAAACCGCACAACGAATAAACAACGATTTTCACTCTATCAACGCTTATCCCGGAAAGGCGGGTTGCCGCTTCATTTCCGCCCAGCGCATAGATATAGCGACCGATGCGGGTATGGTGCAGCATGTACCAGGTTGCCAGGAATACCACGGCCATAATCCAGATTGGCGTGGGTACGCCGAGAGGACGTCCGATGCCGAACCAGCCTAGCGCATCCGCCGCGTCGGAAAAACCGGTGTTGATTGGGCTGCCGTTGGTATACACCATGGTCACACCGCGCAGCAGCAGCATCATCACCAGTGTGGCGATAAAAGCCTGCACCCGCCCCTTGGCAATCACGATGCCGGTGCCGGCGCCGATGATCGCGCCCAGCGCCAGCGCGGCGAACACCGCCACCAGCGCGTTGACCTCAAGCCCGACGATAGACGCGGCAACTGCGCCGGTCAGCGCCAACAACGACCCCACAGACAAGTCAATGCCGGACGTGAGGATCACCAGCGTCATCCCCACCGCCATGATGGCGTTCACCGAAGTCTGCTGCAGGATGTTGAACAAGTTGTTCAGGGTAAAAAAGTTGGGACTCATTGAAGACACCACAGCGATAAGAATCAGCAGGGCGATCAATGATTTTTGCTCCATCAGCCACTCTTTGCTGAGCCAGCGCTTGGCTGTGATAGTTTGAGAACTCATGTCTGATTTACTCCTGCTTTACGCCGTATTGCTTACCAACGGCCGCGGCCATCAGCGTTTCCTGTGTCGCCTGTTCAATCGGGAACTCGCCGCTCAGACGCCCTTCGTGCATCACGATGATGCGATCGCTCATCCCTAGTACTTCGGGCATTTCCGACGACACCAGAATGATGCTTAATCCTTCCTGCTTGAACTGGTTGATTAATTGATAGATTTCTTTTTTGGCGCCGACATCCACACCGCGGGTCGGCTCATCCAGAATCAATACCTTGGGACGCGTCATCAGCCCGCGGGCAATCGCCACTTTTTGCTGATTACCGCCAGACAACAGCCCAATCGGCTGAGACATGGACGGCGTGCGAATATTGAACATACGGATGAAATCGCCCACCGCCTGTTGTTCATCGCCGTGCCGCAACGACCCCGCCGCGTTACTGAAATAACGCAACGCCGTCAGGGACATGTTTTCCTTCACCGACATGCCGAGCACCAGCCCGTCTCGTTTACGGTCTTCGGAAATATAGACGATGCCGTTGGCGAGTCCGTCCTGCGGGCTGCGGGCTACCACGTCATTACCGTCCAGAGAGACTTTGCCGTGAGTATGCGGCAACGCGCCATACAGCACTTTCATCAATTCGGTGCGACCGGCGCCCATTAATCCGGCCACCCCGAGAATTTCACCTTTACGCAGGGTGAAGCTCACGTTTTCCACCCCTGGGCCGGACAATTCGCTAACCTGCAAACGCACATCGCCGGGTGCCTGATCGAGACGGGGATACTGATCTTCCAGCTTACGTCCCACCATCATTTCAATCAGTGAGTCTTCCTGTAATTCGCTCACCGAGCGCTCGCCAATAAACTGGCCGTCACGGAACACGGTCACATCGTCGCAAATTTCAAAAATTTCTTTCAATCGGTGAGAAATATAGACAATGCCGCAGCCTTGAGACTGCAATTCCCGGATAACGCTAAACAGCGATGCGGTTTCGGTATCCGTCAATGCGTCGGTGGGTTCATCCATGATGATGACCCGAGACTCAAAGCTCAGCACTTTGGCGATTTCAACCATTTGCTGATCGCCAATCGACAATTCCCCGACCAGACGACGGCTGTCATAACGCAGATTCAACCGCTTAAGCAGTTTATCCGCCTCGATATACATTCGTTTCCAGTCAATACGCCCCAGACGGTTGGTAAATTCACGTCCAAGGAAAATATTTTCCGCAATAGTCAGTTGAGGAATCAGGTTCAGTTCCTGATGAATAATGCCGATCCCAGCTTCCTGAGAGGCTTTAGGGCCGCTGAAATCAACATCACTCCCCAGAAACTGGATACTGCCAGCATCCCGACGGTAAATGCCCGTCAGCACTTTCATCATGGTGGATTTGCCGGCACCGTTTTCTCCCACCAGCGCCATCACTTTGCCTGGATAAACATTTAATGCTGCGCCAGACAACGCTTTAACGCCGGGAAAAGTTTTGGTGATGCCTTGCAATTGCAGTAAAGGTTGCATCGCTACCTCAGAAGGTGACGCCAGCACAAAGAATCACATTCGCATAGGGAGAACATTCCCCGGTACGAATAATGGCTCGGCTTTGGCCAGTTTGTTTTTTAAACTCTTCGTGGCTGACGTAATGCAGTGAAATGGTATTTCCCTGGTGTTGTTCAAGTTGTGCTAACTGCTTTAGTAATGCGTCATGGAGCAGCGTATTTTTCTCGACGATTTCCTGAGCCAGGATTGCAGCTTCAACCTGCATCTCCGCCGTCACCACATCCAACACCTGTAAAAAGCCAGGAACGTTATGGGTCAAAGCCAAATCAATACGGCTTGTGGTTTCCGGAATCGGCAAACCGGCATCGGCAATCACAACCTGGTCGGTATGTCCCAGTTGGGAAATCACCGACGAGATATCGGAATTAAGTAACACGCCTTTTTTCATTGTATTTACCCTGAGAGCGAAACGTTTCGCTTGTGCAGTAAGTGTAGAAAAAGAACAGTAGAAGGCAACGATTATCTTATGAAAATGTGATCGTTATCGAAACGTTTCGTTGGCGTAATAATAAGGAAGATGTTAAGTGATTATCCCCCTCAATCACTCGAGTTACAGGACAACACCCATTGCGTGTTGAACAACGCAACGCGTTGGCCCGCCAGGACAAGGCCCATTAAGAGCCTTGTAACACGGCGACCGAGTGACAAATTCGTTGGGAACGAATTTGCCCCGCCAACGGCTGGCCTTCGGTGAGAGACAGGATGCCTCTCATTTCATCCTCTGGAGTTTACTCAGGTCAGTGATTCGGATGAGCGACAACGCAGCCGGGAGCCAGAGTTGAACGCAGTTCGCTGCGGCGCTAAAAGGGCGAGTCCCAAAGATGGGCCGAGTCATAACCGGCAACGTGGAGTAATACGGGTATAAAAACACTAAAAATGCCTGGCAGTGCGCAAAAAGCGGGTTAAGACCCGCCCGATAGCATGGGATTATTTCTGAATCTTCCGTATCTGTTTCACATCCAGTTGAACCGAACCAAATTCTTTGTCCAGCTCACCTTTCAGTTCCACCAAGTCTTCCGGAGTAATCGTTTGACCTTCCCATCGCTTATCATCGATCTCCACCACCAGCGTGCCGGTGGCGTCATGAAACTGATAGTCATTGCTACCCACCCGCTGGGTAATATTGCCCTGCAATCGGACCCAACTGTCGTCGCGCATTTCTTTAGCTTGCGCCACCGTCGTCAGGCTAGCGTCCGGACCGTAAAAACCGCCGCTCTGAGGAGTGGCCGAACCCGAGGTATTCGGACCGAGAAATCCCCCATTCTGAGCGGCAGATAACGAGGCGGAAAACAATGCCGCAACAACAACCAGTACCACGCGTTTCTTCATGAAATGATCTCCTGATGGATTAAGCCGGATGTGGCTACTGCTAGCTACTAGACCAAAAAGTTCTTAACAGGATCTTAAAACCCGCGGCGTTTCGGCGTTATTTCTCCGGATTGCGGGCCGTCTCGCGCCATGGCGCGGTCGTCCTGTTCATCAATGGCGGAAAAACGTATAAACACCCAGAAAAGGCAGGAGGGACGATGCGTATATTGGTAATCGAGGATGACCGTCTGATTGGCGACGGTATCAAAGCCGGGCTAATCAAACTCGGGTTTAACGTCGACTGGTTTACCCAAGGCCGGGAAGGCATGAATGCGCTCACCAGCGCACCTTATGACGCGGTGTTGCTGGATCTCAGCCTGCCCGAAATCGACGGGCTGGATATTTTACGACAATGGCGCCAACACGGGTACGACGTTCCCGTACTTGTAGTGACCGCGCGCGATGCCCTTGAACAACGCGTCCAAGGGTTGCAGCAAGGCGCCGACGATTACCTTTGCAAACCTTTCGAGCTGGCGGAGGTCGCCGCCCGTTTGCAGGCGCTAATCCGCAGACGTTATGGTCAATTGCAGCCCGTGCTCAGGCACGGCGCCGTCACACTGGATCTGGGGTCACGCCAGGTCACCCACAACGGCGTATCACTGGCACTAAAATCACGCGAACTGGCATTGCTGGAACTGTTTCTGATGAACCCTACCCACATCCTTACCCGCAACCAGTTAGAGGAAAAACTCTACAGTTGGGATGACGAGGTATCGAGCAATGCGGTAGAAGTGCATATCCATCATCTGCGCCGAAAACTCGGCAACCATTTCATTCGTACGGTACATGGCGTGGGGTACACACTGGGAGCGGTTGATGCCGAAGCTTAACCTGCGGTTGCGGTTACTATTGGGTTTTACGTTACTGATGCTGCTCATCGGCGGAATTGCCGCGATACTGTCATGGATACAAACCCGCCATAACATCAATGCGTTGTTTGATACCCAACAAATGCTATTTGCCAGTCGTCTGGCCGCTATCGACCCACAAAACTGGCAGCAAAACTCCCCGGTTTTACCCTCGTATCCCAAACTGTCACGCCATCAGCGTGGTGAATTCGACGATGACGCACTGGCATTCGCTATTTTTAGCCGTGACGGCAAGATGATTTTAAATGATGGCGAGAACGGCAGAAATTTTATCTTTGACTATCAGCAGAATGGTTTTACTGATTCCCGTTTGCGGGACGACGACGATACATGGCGTCTGGTATGGCTGGCCACCAAAGATCACCGCTATGTGGTAGTCGTAGGGCAGGAGTGGGATTACCGTCAGGATATGACGCTGGATATCGTGAAAACCAACCTGATTCCCTGGCTGGCTGGGCTTCCCGTACTGTTAGTGCTGCTGTTCTGGTTACTCAGTTATGAACTGGCACCACTAAGGCGAATTACCGCCCGGCTGCATCAACGTAATCCGGATGACGGGACACCACTCAATATCACTCGGGTACCGCAGGAAGTTCAGCCGCTGGTGACTGCACTCAACCAGTTGTTCATCCGCCATCAGGATAGTTTGTTACACGAACGTCGCTTCACTTCGGATGCCGCCCACGAGTTACGCAGTCCGCTGGCAGCACTGAAGGTGCAGGCTGAAGTCGCACAACTGGCGCAGGACGATGCGGCGGTACGCCAGCACGCGCTGACGAATCTGGGGCTCGGCATCGATCGCGCCTCTCGTTTGGTTGATCAACTGCTGACGCTTTCACGTCTGGACGCCGGCGCGGCCGTTGGGGAATCCGTACCGGTGCATTGGCAACCGTTGCTGCAGCAATTAGTGATCGAGCATTATTCTGCAGCGCAAGCCGGTCGGAAGGAAATCGCTCTGGATGCACCAACATCTCCCGTAATCACGCAAGGGAACTCGTTACTCCTGGCGTTGCTGGTACGCAATCTGCTGGATAACGCTATCCGCTACTGTCATTCAGGCGGCACCATTACGCTGACGCTGACCAACTCCGCCTTACATATCGCGGATGATGGGCCCGGTGTGGATAACGAGGTACTGAAACGTCTTGGCGAGCGTTTTTTTCGTCCCCCCGGTCAGGAGCAATCCGGCAGTGGGCTGGGCCTGTCGATTGTGAAGAATATTGCCCGTTTACACGGCATACAAACCCGTTTTGCCAACCGCCCGGAAGGCGGATTTATCGCAACGCTGAGCTGGTGATAAGACTCCACCAAGGAAGAGAAACAGAAACTCATGCCGGCAAGAGGCGAAGTTGTCGTCAGCAGACAAGAAAACGGGCGAGCTCTTAGGAGCTCACCCGCATCGACAACGTTCCCCTATCAGGGATCAGATTTCGACCTGAATCCCGAGTTCGATCAGCCGGTTCGGTGGAATTTCGAACTGGTCTGCCGCACGTAGCGCGTTGCGGCTCAGCATCATGAACAGTTTACCGCGAATACGCAGATACCAAGGGCGAGCGCCCATCATCAACGATTCATTCGACAGGAAGAACGTCGTTTCCATCATCTGGCAAGTCAGCCCATCCTGCCAGCAACGATGGAAGACCTCTTCGACATTCGGCGTTTCGCGCCAGCCATAGCTGGCGACAACACGCCAGAAAGTCGGAGACAGCTGCTCCACCGAAACACGGCGGGCGTTATGCACATAAGGCGCGTCTTCGGTCCTCATGGTCAGCAACACGACGCGCTCATGCAACACCTTGTTGTGCTTAAGATTGTGCAACAAGGCAAACGGAATGACGTGGGTAGCGCGCGAAAGATAAACAGCCGTTCCCGTCACACGAACGGGAGGGTTCTTCTCCAGCGAAACGATCATCGCATCCAGCGAATTACCGTGCTCGTGGATACGGCGCAACAGCCGGAAACGCTCACTTTTCCAGGTAGTCATGATGATGAACATCACCATCCCCAGCGCCAGCGGCAACCAACCACCAGAAATAATCTTCACGACGTTGGCCAGGAACATCGGCAAATCGATAGCCAACAGCGCCACCAACAGCAACCAGACCAGATAGCGATACCAGTGCCAGTTTTTCAGCGCCACCGTACAGGACAGGATGCTGGTCAGTACCATCGTACCGGTCACGGCAATCCCGTAAGCGGCAGCCAGATTGCTGGAATGCTCAAAGCTGATAATAACGATTACCACCGCCACATACAGCAACCAGTTAATCGCCGGAATGTAAATCTGCCCGGACTCCATATCCGAAGTATGCACGATACGCATTGGCGGCAGATACCCCAGACGCACCGCCTGACGGGTCAGCGAGAACACCCCGGAAATGACCGCCTGAGAAGCGATGATGGTGGCGAGCGTAGCCAGCACCAACAGCGGAATCAGCGCCCAATCCGGCGCCAACAGGAAAAACGGGTTTTTGATAGCCTCTGGATTTTTCAGCAGCAGCGCACCCTGACCGAAATAGTTGAGCACCAGCGACGGCAGCACCGCAGAAAACCAGGCGATACGAATCGGCAGTTTGCCAAAGTGCCCCATGTCGGCATACAGCGCCTCAACCCCAGTGATCGCCAGTACTACCGCTCCCAGCGCAAAGAAAGACACCGCTTTGTACTGAATGAAGAAGTTAATCGCCCATTTGGGATTCAGCGCCTGCAACACTTCCGGATTGGCAATAATGCTACGAGCCCCCAGCACGCCCAGCGACAAGAACCACAGCATCATGATCGGCGCAAACAGGCTGCCTACTCTGCCAGTACCGTGCTTCTGAATCATAAACAACAATGTCAGAACGATGATCGAAATAGGGACAATGTAGGTATCCAGCGACGGGGCGACGATATCCAGCCCCTCAATCGCCGACATCACGGAGATAGCCGGCGTGATCACCACCTCGCCATAGAAGAAGCTGCCGCCGATCAACCCCATGATCACCACCATCGCGGTAACCTTATCGGACGTATTGCGCCCCGCCAGCGACATCAGCGTTAAAATACCGCCTTCACCGGCGTTATCGGCGCGCATGACATAGCTGAGATACTTAAGAGAGACGACGAGTACCAGCAGCCAAAAGATCAGAGAGAGAAAGCCGAAGACGGAATCAGGTTCCACCCCAAAGCCAAACTGTCCGGAAAGACACTCCCTCAGCGTATAAAGCGGGCTGGTGCCGATATCGCCATACACTACCCCGATGGCAGCCAGCGTGACCGCTGGAAGTGAACGTTTATGTTCTGAATTCATAAACCTTGTCTTCTGTTATCAATTCATTAACAAATCGGGCCTTATTCTGGTTGGAGTAGCCCGAAAACGCACAGTATGCACAAATCACGTTAAAAGCCCATTTTTTAATACTAGCTTCGTTCTGACTCAGGACAGGTAGCTTTGTTGATTAACACCAGTAATGGTGACAATAATTAATGTATAGCTAATGAAGAAAACGTAATCTTTTTGACGTTTTCACAGACTCTTTCCGACGGCTATTCACAGCAATGACGGATCAATTATGATACAACCCACAGCGCTGGCTGACCGTATCTCTCGCCTGAGCCATGCTCTCGAACACGGTCTTTATGAACGGCAACATGCCATCCGACTTTGCCTGCTGGCGGCGCTCAGCGGCGAGAGCGTCTTCCTGCTGGGGCCGCCAGGGATTGCCAAGAGCCTGATTGCCCGCCGTCTGAAATACGCATTCAGGCACGCGCGCGCCTTTGAATACCTGATGACGCGTTTTTCAACGCCGGAAGAAGTCTTCGGCCCGTTATCCATTCAGGCGCTGAAAGATGAAGGGCGATATCAGCGTCTAACGACCGGCTATCTGCCGGAAGCTGAAATTGTGTTTCTGGATGAAATCTGGAAAGCCGGCCCCGCCATCCTCAATACCCTACTGACCGCGATTAACGAGCGACGTTTTCGCAACGGTAACAGCGAAGAACCGATCCCGATGCGGCTGCTGGTCACCGCCTCCAACGAACTGCCTGAAGCCGACAGCAGTCTGGAAGCGCTGTATGACCGTATGCTGATCCGCCTCTGGCTGGACCGGGTGCAGGATAAACACAATTTCCGCGCCATGCTCACCGCTTCACCTTCCGAACAAGACAACCTTATCAGCCCGGCACTGAGCGTCAGCGACGAAGAGTACCAGCAATGGCAATCTCATATTGAGAATATACCGTTGCCGGAAAATTGCTTCGAACTGATTTATCAGTTGCGCCAGCGCCTGGATACGCAGGATGGCTCACCATACGTCTCTGATCGGCGCTGGAAGAAAGCCATCCGTTTATTGCAAGCCTGCGCCTTCTTTAGCGGACGAGAAACGATCACCCCAGTCGATCTTATTCTCCTTAAGGATTGCCTGTGGCATGACCTCAGCACCCACGAATTGGTGGAGCAGCAACTGCAACAATTGATGAGCGAGCAGGCCTATCAACAGCGAACACTGTTATTCCGCTTACAGCAATTGAATGTGAAACGTCAGCAATACCAGCAGCAACAAAGTGAACAGCAGGCGTTTAAGGTTGAACGTCAGGTTAACTTTTTCGGCCGAAAGCCGCATCATTCGCTGCCTGAAAGCCTGACGTCGCCCGAAATAACGCTGATGCTGCAAAAACCCTTACTGCTGCATGATTACACGGTAACCCACGTGACCCTCGATCGGGAAGCGTTGGAAAACTGGTTACAGAAAGGCGGTGAAATTCGCGGGAAGCTCAACGGCGTCGGTTTTAGCCAGCATCTGGATATGGAAGTGGATGAGCGCCAGCATGTGATCATTCGCGATATCAGCTTGCAAAGCTCGGTGTTATCTCTGCCTGGCACCATCAAGAGCGAACTGCCTGAAGAAATAATTAAAGAATATGAAACGCTGAAAATTCAGTTACGTGAGCAGCGTCGACTGTTTGAGCGTCACCAGCCTTGCTTATTTGTTCCCAAAGAATGGCTCGCCAGGGTTGAAGAAAGCCTGCAGCAGGTCGATGAGCAAATTGAGCAGTCACAACGGGAGTCACGATCATGCTGACGCTGGAATCCCTGGAGATGTTGTTATCCCTCGACGAAAACGAACTGCTGGATGACGTGATTGTGGCTCTGATGGCAACACCTCAACTGGTGATGTTCTTCGACAAGTACCCGCGTCTGAAAAGTGCCGTGATGCGTGATTTGCCGCAGTGGAAAGAAAACCTCCGGCAACGGTTGCGCAGCACCCAGGCACCTCCAGAGCTGGAAAAAGAGTTCGTCTGTTATCAGCAAACGCAGCTGTTTAGCGATCGTACCTTTCAATCCAGCCTGCCGGACATTATGTCCACCTTGCACCATGTGGACTCTCCTTTCCTGAGTCAGGCCGAAAAACTGATCCGTTTCGCGTCACATTCGTCGGAACATCCTATCAGCAGCAGCCAGCACAGCTTATTCATGCAGCGCTGGCACCTTAGCCTGACGATGCAAACCCTGAATCTGCACCAGCAGATCATGGAGCAGGAACGGGACCAATTGCTGGACGAAATCCAAAAACGCCTGACGATAAGCGGCGCGCTTGAACCCATTCTCGCTGAAAATGATACCGCTGCCGGCAGACTGTGGGATCTCAGCGCCAGCAAACGGATGAAACAACCATTCCGTGCGTTACTGGAAACCGGTGCTTTTTTGCAACAACAGCCGGAATTGCAACGCCTGGCGGAACGCCTGGGTCGCAGCAGAGAAACGAAGTCGGTACTTAGCCATGATGCGCCTAAAGAAACTTTTCAGATCATGGTACGTGAACCGGCGTTTGCACCGGAGCAAGTCAGCGGTATCCATCAAAGCGACGATATCCTCCGGCTACTGCCCACCGAGCTGTCTACCCTTGGGATCCGTGAGCTGGAGTTCGAGTTTTATCGTCGCTTGTCGGAACACCGGTTACTGACTTATCGGCTGCAAGGGGAAAGCTGGCGGGAAAAAACGCTTGAACGGCCGGTTGTCCATCAGCATAGCGAGCAGCAACCGAGAGGGCCGTTTATCGTCTGCGTAGATACATCGGGTTCAATGGGCGGATTTAACGAACGTTGCGCCAAAGCTTTCTGTCTGGCGCTGATGCGGATAGCCCTGGCGGACAACCGCCGCTGTTACATCATGTTGTTTTCTACCGGTATCGTCAGTTACGACCTGACATCGCCAGGCGGTCTGGAGGAAGCCGTTCGTTTTCTCAGCCAGACTTTCCGGGGCGGTACTGATCTCAGCAGTTGCTTATCTGCGCTGCTGGAAAAAATGGACAGTCAAGCCTGGCAGGATGCCGATGCCGTCATCATTTCAGATTTTATCGCTCAACGTCTGCCGGACGAGCTGGTCAACGAAGTCAAACGCCGCCAGCACCGGCTGCAACACCGTTTCCATGCCGTCGCCATGTCTGCGCACGGCAAACCCGGCATCCTGCGCATTTTCGATCATATCTGGCGCTTCGATACCGGGCTTAAAAGCCGCCTGTTGCGGCGCTTTCAGACCGAAAAAGTCTAAACTTCCTTATTATATATCGCATCCTGAAATAACCTGCCGTTTTGACCGTTGATTCATTCAGCAATAATCAGTAAAACGCTTCAGACAGCTCTTCACGGAACAGCGCCATGCCAGCAGACACTTACACGATGGACGAACTTGACCGCGGTATCCTCAATGCACTGATGGATAACGCCCGCACGCCCTACGCCGAACTGGCCAAACAGTTCACGGTTAGCCCTGGGACAATCCACGTTCGGGTGGAAAAAATGAAGCAGGCCGGCGTCATCGTGGGTACACGGCTGGACGTGAACCCCAAACAATTGGGCTATGACGTCTGTTGTTTTATCGGCATCATCCTGAAAAGCGCCAAGGACTATCCCTCTGCGCTGGAGAAACTCAATAATCTGGAAGAAGTGGTGGAAGCTTATTACACCACTGGGCATTACAGCATTTTCATCAAAGTCATGTGTCGTTCTATCGATGCACTGCAGCATGTACTTATCAACAAGATTCAGACAATTGATGAAATTCAGTCCACCGAAACCCTGATCTCTTTGCAGAACCCGATTATGCGTACCATCGTGCCCTGATGCTTTTTTACTATCCCCCTATTATCCACAGGTAGATCCCACCAAGATCACAGCGTACAATGTGCCGTCATCAATCAGGCGGGATCGCGTATGTCAGACATTACCCTCATCAGCGGCAGCACGCTTGGCAGCGCCGAGTACGTTGCCGAGCATCTGGAATCATTGCTGCAACAGGATGATTTCACTACCAGGCTGCTGCATGGCCCGGAACTGAATGAGGTTGAACCTGAAAATCTGTGGCTAGTGATCACGTCCACCCATGGCGCAGGCGATCTGCCGGATAACTTACAACCGTTTTATGCCGATCTGCAGACGCAACGGCCCGATCTATCGGCAGTTCGCTATGGCGCCATCGGCATCGGCAGCAGTGAGTACGACACCTTCTGCGAAGCGATCGTTAAAATGGATCAACTGCTGCAGGATCTGGGGGCGCATCGGATCGGCTCTCTGCTGAAGATCGACATTACCCAGCACGATATTCCGGAAGATCCGGCAGAGGTCTGGCTGGGATCATGGATAAAATTACTCAAGTAATCTGATTTTTTTATCCTCATCCTGTGGATAAATAGCTTGAAATGCAGGGTAAAACCCGTAGTTATCCAAATAACAACTGCGGGTGATTTTTTGAGCTGTGCATAACTAGCCTTTCAGATCCCAGCTAATACAGTCTGGGATCACCGATCATTCACAGTTAATGATCGACAATAACCTATTGATCTTCTTTTTGGATCCCGGCTTATCCACAGCACATCGGGATCCTAATAAGAGATCTAATAAAGAGATCTTTAAATAAAAAGATCTTTCTTTAACTACCTATCGATCCAACACACTTGGTAGACGGTACAAACTTAAGTAGAATCCCCCACCCCAGGGCAAGTAACGATCATTCGCAACCACGCGAGGTGTAGCACCATGTTTTATCCGGATCCTTTTGACGTTATCGTGATCGGTGGCGGTCATGCGGGTACAGAAGCCGCCATGGCTTCGGCCCGAATGGGACGTCAAACCCTTTTGCTGACGCATAACATTGATACGCTGGGACAAATGTCCTGTAACCCGGCGATCGGCGGTATTGGGAAAGGTCATCTGGTAAAAGAGATCGATGCGATGGGCGGGTTGATGGCACGCGCTATCGATCGTGGCGGCATTCAGTTTAGGATACTAAACTCCAGTAAAGGCCCGGCGGTGCGTGCCACTCGTGCTCAGGCCGACAGAGTGTTGTACCGTCAGGCGGTGCGTACGGCACTGGAGAATCAGCCGAATCTGACGCTCTTCCAGCAAGCCGTAGAAGATCTGATTGTCGAAAATGATCGCGTCGTCGGCGCGGTCACTCAAATGGGGCTGAAATTCCATGCTAAAGCGGTGGTGCTCACGGTCGGTACTTTCCTGGACGGCAAGATCCATATCGGTCTGGATAATTACAGCGGCGGACGAGCAGGCGATCCGCCGTCGATCGCGTTGTCGCATCGTTTGCGTGAACTGCCGCTGCGTGTTGGTCGTCTGAAAACCGGTACGCCGCCGCGTATCGATGCCCGCACTATCGACTTTAGCGTATTGACGCCGCAGCACGGTGACGATCCCATGCCGGTATTTTCCTTCCTGGGGAAAGCCAGCGAACATCCAACCCAAATGCCGTGCTACATCACCCATACCAATGAACGTACGCATGATGTGATCCGTAGCAATCTGGATCGCAGTCCAATGTATGCCGGCGTGATCGAAGGGATCGGCCCGCGCTACTGCCCTTCCATTGAAGACAAAGTGATGCGATTTGCCGATCGCAACGCGCACCAAATTTTCCTGGAGCCGGAAGGGCTGACCAGTAACGAAATTTACCCGAACGGCATCTCAACCAGTCTGCCGTTCGATGTACAGTGGCAAATCGTTCGTTCTATGGACGGTATGCAGAATGCGCGTATCGTTCGCCCCGGTTACGCCATTGAGTATGATTATTTTGACCCGCGTGACCTGAAACCGACGTTGGAAAGTAAGTTTATCCACAATCTGTTTTTTGCCGGTCAAATCAACGGCACGACCGGTTACGAAGAAGCGGCGGCGCAGGGGATGCTGGCGGGCCTGAATGCCGCTCGTCTGGCGTTTGATCAGGAAGGCTGGACGCCACGCCGTGATCAAGCCTACATCGGCGTGCTGGTGGATGATCTTTGTACGCTGGGAACGAAAGAGCCCTACCGTATGTTTACCTCTCGCGCCGAATACCGGCTGATGCTGCGTGAGGACAATGCCGACTTGCGTTTGACTGCCATTGGCCGCGAACTGGGCATGGTAGACGACGAACGCTGGGCGCGTTTTAACGAGAAGCTGGAAAATATCGAGAAAGAACGCCAACGTCTGCGCGATGTGCTGGTTCATCCACACTCTGAAGGCGTAGAACAGATCAACAGCCTGTTGAAATCGCCGTTGTCGCGTGAAGCCAACGGGGAGGACTTGCTAAGACGCCCGGAAATGGACTATGTGCAGCTGACCGGATTGTCAATGTTTGCACCGGCGTTGCCTGATGTTCAGGCTGCAGAGCAGGTAGAGATTCAGGTTAAATACGAAGGCTACATCGCGCGTCAGCAGGATGAGATCGAAAAGCAACTGCGCAACGAGAACACGTTGCTGCCGGCGGATCTGGATTATCGTCAGGTTAGCGGTCTGTCGAATGAGGTTATCGCCAAACTCAACGATCACAAACCGAGCTCGATTGGTCAGGCATCGCGCATTTCCGGCATCACGCCGGCGGCCATTTCAATTCTGCTGGTCTGGCTGAAAAAACAAGGTATGCTGCGCCGCAGCGCTTAACCACCACCACTCGTTTATGTTGATGCATGGCCGCTTTCGCGGCCATGTTGCCTTAAACCGACAACAGGATTCATTTGTGCTCGAGATACTTAACAGCCTGCTGCAGCGTGCCGGAATGACGCTGACCGATCAGCAAAAAAACCAGTTGCTTCAGTATGTAGCGTTACTTCACAAGTGGAACAAAGCCTATAACCTGACATCGGTACGTGAGCCGGAGCTGATGTTGATTCGGCATATCATGGACAGCCTGGTGGTTGAGCCGCACCTGGTCGGCAGTCGTTTCATCGATGTGGGTACCGGGCCGGGTTTACCCGGCGTACCGTTGGCTATTGTTCGTCCCGACGCGCATTTTGTCCTGCTGGATAGCCTGGGAAAACGGGTACGCTTCCTGCGTCAGGTTCAGCATGAGTTGAATCTGGGCAATATTGAGCCTGTACAGAGCCGCGTTGAAGACTTTCCGGCTGACCCGCCATTCGATGGCGTAATCAGTCGGGCATTTGCATCGCTGCAGGATATGGTGAACTGGTGTCATCACTTACCATCTCGACCGCAGGGGCGATTCTATGCCCTCAAAGGCGTGGTGCCGCATGACGAAATGGGAGTACTGCCGCAAGGCGTGTCGGTTGAAAAGGTCGTTCCGCTGTCTGTCCCTGAACTGGAAGGGGAACGACATCTGGTGGTGCTAAAGCCCAACTAATTTTGTCATTTATCAAAAAAATCATGAATAGTTGTAAATTTTTCATACTGATAGCTCAAAGTGAAATAATGACCAGAGTCATCTTTATGTTCACCTTAATTTTACAACTCTGCTGTATAACCTTTCATTTCCAGGGGAAAAAGCTCAATGACAGCAAAATATTTTCATGGTTCAGCAAAAGATTTGATGACGAATTTGTGTTAAAAACATGGAAAAAAATATCCTGCTTGTCAATAGATGGTTTTGAAGCTGTATTCGGGCTGTTTTGTGAGTGTTCGTTTTTTAAATTATTGAAATTAAAAATATATATGGCTTTTTTGCCAAAGACAAAAAAAATCAATTCAGCTATAAAAGGTCTGGTTCTATTTTATGTGAGAAATATCACATATTGTCGGCGTCAGATGCACAGGGGTGCCAAAATGCAGTTTGGGGATAGTTAGTGAAAATAAGGCTTCGGAAATAAATTTAAATAATCGTTCACCTTTTTGCTACTTATCGATTGAATTCGCATGGATGACCCGTATAATTTGCTCGTTTTTCGCTGCTTGACTCGGTACTGCAAAGGCAGTTTTATACGGTCATTCAGCATACCTCTGAAAAGGTACGGAGAATCGTCATGTCTGTATCCCTTTACAGTGGGAAAATTGCCCGGTTATCGCTGTTATTGCAGCTGGCGGTGATTTTTGTTGTTAGTGTGGCGTTTTACGCTGGCAACGTTAAAGCGGGCGCTTCCGCACTGGCCGGGGGGCTGGCAGCTTGGCTGCCAAACATGGTGTTCATACTGTTTGCCGTGCGGCATCAGTCAGACAAGCCACCGGAAGGGCGGGTAGCCTGGTCGTTTGCCGTTGGGGAAGCGTTGAAAATGCTCTTCACCATCGTGCTGTTGGTGGTGGCGTTAGGTGTGTTTCATGCGGCTTTTTTCCCGCTTGGCCTGACGTACTTAGTGGTGCTGATCACGCAGATCGTGGCACCGGCTGTAATTAACCGTTACCGTAGTTAACAACAAAAGGGTAAGAGACATCATGTCTGCATCTACTCCACAAGAGTATATCGGTCACCACCTGACCCATTTGCAGGTGGGCTCGGGATTCTGGTCGATTAACGTCGACTCGATGTTTTTCTCCGTGGTTCTCGGCGTACTCTTTCTGGCGATCTTCCGCAAGGTTGCCAAAACCGCGACCAGCGGCGTACCGGGTAAGCTGCAAACGGCAGTCGAACTGGTCGTGGGATTTATCGATGGCAGCGTGCGCGATATGTTCCATGGAAAAAGCAAGCTGATCGCACCACTGGCGTTGACCGTTTTCGTCTGGGTCTTCCTGATGAACCTGATGGACCTGTTGCCTATCGATTTGTTGCCGCAGATCTGGGCACATGTCTATAGCGCTCTCGGTCATGATCCTGCACATGCTTATCTGCGTGTAGTGCCTTCCGCCGACGTTAACGTGACGTTGTCCATGGCGCTGGGCGTATTCATCCTGATTCTGTTTTACAGCATCAAGATGAAAGGTGTGGGTGGGTTCGTGAAAGAACTGACCATGCAGCCGTTCAATCACCCTGTGTTTATTCCCGTCAACCTGATTCTTGAAGGGGTTAGCCTGCTGTCCAAACCGGTTTCTCTTGGTTTGCGACTGTTTGGCAACATGTATGCGGGTGAGCTGATTTTCATCCTGATCGCGGGCTTGTTGCCGTGGTGGTCACAGTGGATTCTGAATGTGCCTTGGGCCATTTTCCACATTCTGATTATTACGCTGCAGGCATTTATCTTTATGGTTCTGACAGTTGTTTATCTTTCGATGGCATCTGAAGAGCATTGATTTTTCACAACACTACAACGTTTTAACTGAAACAAACTGGAGACTGTCATGGAAAACCTGAGTATGGATCTGCTGTACATGGCTGCCGCTGTGATGATGGGCCTGGCGGCAATCGGTGCTGCAATCGGTATCGGCATTCTGGGTGGTAAATTCTTGGAAGGTGCTGCCCGCCAGCCTGACCTGATCCCTCTGCTGCGTACACAGTTCTTTATCGTTATGGGTCTGGTGGATGCTATCCCGATGATCGCGGTAGGTCTGGGTCTGTACGTGATGTTTGCGGTGGCCTAAGCAGGCGTAAGCTTGCCAGGTAAAAGACATCGACTCATTTAACTCATGAAAGAGGCATTGTGCTGTGAATCTTAACGCAACAATCCTCGGCCAGGCCATTGCGTTCGTCCTGTTTGTCTGGTTCTGCATGAAGTATGTATGGCCGCCGATTATGGCTGCCATCGAAAAGCGTCAGAAAGAAATTGCTGACGGTCTTGCTTCTGCTGAACGTGCCAAAAAAGATCTGAACTTAGCGCAGGCCAATGCGACCGACCAACTGAAGAAAGCCAAAGCGGAAGCTCAGGTGATCATCGAGCAGGCAAACAAACAGCGTGCTCAGATTCTGGACGAAGCTAAAGCGGAAGCGGAAGCGGAACGCAACAAAATCGTGGCGCAGGCGCAGGCTGAAATCGAAGCCGAACGCAAACGTGCCCGTGAAGAGTTGCGTAAGCAGGTTGCCATTCTGGCGATTGCCGGTGCCGAGAAAATTATTGAACGTTCCGTGGATGAAGCTGCCAACAGCGACATCGTTGATAAACTGGTCGCTGAACTGTAAGGAGGGAGGGGCTGATGTCTGAATTTGTCACGGTAGCTCGCCCCTACGCCAAAGCAGCTTTTGACTTTGCCGTTGAGAACCAGGCGCTTGATCGCTGGCAGCAAATGCTGGCGTTCGCCGCCGAGGTTGCGCGCAATGAACATATTGCCGGCATGCTGGCTGGAGCCATCGCTCCCCAGACCATGGCGCAAACGTTCATTACCGTATGTGGTGATCAACTGGATGAAGCGGGCCAGAACCTGATCCGGGTAATGGCTGAAAACGGACGTTTGCCGGTGCTGCCTGAAGTACTGGAACAGTTTGTTCAATTGCGTGCGGAGCTGGAATCGACCGTGGATGTCGAGGTTATTTCCGCCGCCACGTTGAGCGAGCAGCAGTTATCAGGGATAACCGCTGCAATGGAACAACGTCTGTCACGTAAAGTGAAGCTGAATTGCAAAATTGATAAGTCTGTTATGGCCGGCGTGGTAATTCGCGCGGGCGATATGGTGATAGACGGCAGTATTCGCGGTCGTCTGGAACGTCTGGCAGACGTCTTGCAGTCTTAAGGGGACTGGAGCATGCAACTGAATTCCACCGAAATCAGTGAACTGATCAAGCAGCGGATTGCTCAGTTCAACGTTGTGAGCGAAGCTCATAACGAAGGTACGATTGTTTCCGTCAGTGACGGGATCATTCGCGTACACGGTCTGGCCGATGTGATGCAGGGTGAGATGATCTCCCTGCCGGGCAACCGTTACGCGATCGCACTGAACCTGGAGCGCGACTCCGTTGGTGCGGTAGTAATGGGTCCGTACGCGGATCTGGCCGAAGGCATGAAAGTCAAATGCACCGGCCGTATTCTGGAAGTGCCGGTTGGCCGTGGCCTGCTGGGCCGCGTGGTTAACACGCTGGGTGCGCCGATCGACGGTAAAGGTCCGCTGGAACATGATGGTTTCTCTGCCGTAGAAACCATTGCGCCGGGCGTTATCGATCGCCAGTCCGTTGATCAGCCGGTTCAGACCGGTTACAAGTCTGTGGACGCCATGATTCCAATCGGTCGTGGTCAGCGTGAGCTTATCATCGGCGACCGTCAGACTGGTAAAACTGCGCTGGCGATTGATGCCATCATCAACCAGCGTGATTCCGGTATCAAATGTATTTATGTCGCTATCGGCCAGAAAGCGTCCACCATTGCTAACGTGGTGCGTAAACTGGAAGAGCACGGTGCGTTGGCCAATACCATCGTGGTGGTGGCAACCGCGTCTGAGTCTGCTGCGCTGCAATATCTGGCGCCGTATGCCGGTTGCGCCATGGGCGAATACTTCCGTGACCGCGGTGAAGATGCGCTGATCATTTACGATGACCTGTCTAAACAGGCTGTCGCTTATCGTCAGATTTCCCTGTTGCTTCGTCGTCCGCCTGGTCGTGAAGCTTATCCGGGTGACGTATTCTATCTGCACTCCCGTCTGCTGGAGCGTGCTGCGCGTGTTAACGCCGAGTACGTGGAAGCCTTCACTAAAGGTGAAGTGAAAGGACAAACCGGTTCTTTGACCGCACTGCCGATCATCGAAACGCAGGCCGGCGACGTGTCCGCGTTCGTTCCGACCAACGTTATCTCGATTACCGATGGTCAGATCTTCCTGGAATCCAACCTGTTCAACTCCGGTATTCGTCCGGCGGTTAACCCGGGGATTTCCGTATCCCGTGTGGGTGGTGCCGCACAGACCAAGATCATGAAGAAACTGTCCGGTGGTATTCGTACCGCACTGGCACAGTACCGCGAACTGGCAGCGTTCTCCCAGTTTGCCTCTGATCTGGACGATGCAACCCGTAAACAACTGAGCCACGGTCAGAAAGTGACCGAGCTGCTGAAACAGAAACAGTATGCGCCGATGTCCGTTGCGCAGCAGTCTCTGGTGCTGTTCGCGGCAGAACGCGGTTATCTGGAAGACGTTGAACTGGCGAAAGTCGGCAGTTTTGAAGCCGCACTGCTGGCTTACGCCAGCCGTGAGCACGGCGAGCTTCTGCAGCAGATCGACCAGACTGGCGCTTATAACGATGAGATCGAGGGTAAATTCAAAGGCATCCTCGATACCTTTAAGGCAACCCAGTCCTGGTAACGCCCCGTGGCCTGCCTTAACGGCAGGCCGCTAGGCATTGAGGAGAAGCTAAGATGGCCGGCGCAAAAGAGATACGTAGTAAGATCGGAAGCGTCCAGAACACGCAGAAGATCACCAAAGCGATGGAAATGGTCGCCGCTTCCAAAATGCGTAAATCGCAGGATCGTATGGCGGCCAGCCGTCCTTATGCGGAAACCATACGCAAAGTGATTGGTCACCTTGCGTTAGGGAATCTGGAATATAAACACCCGTACCTGGAAGAGCGTGAAGTCAAACGCGTCGGGTATCTGGTGGTGTCTACCGATCGTGGCCTGTGTGGCGGCCTGAACATTAACCTGTTCAAGAAGCTGCTGGGTGATATGAAAGCCTGGAATGAAAAAGGCGCCGAGGTTGATCTGGCGATGATTGGTTCCAAAGGCGTTTCTTTCTTCGGCTCAGTAGGCGCAAACATTGTTGCTCAGGTTACCGGCATGGGGGACAACCCTTCGCTGTCCGAACTTATCGGGCCGGTGAAAGTCATGCTGCAGGCCTACGACGAAGGTCGTCTGGACAAACTGTACGTGGTGAGCAACAAGTTCATCAATACCATGTCTCAGGTTCCACAAGTTGTTCAGCTGCTGCCATTGCCTCCGGCAGAAGAAGGCGGGCTGACGAAGAAATCCTGGGATTACCTGTATGAACCCGATCCTAAGCCGCTACTGGATACCCTGTTGCGCCGCTATGTGGAGTCTCAGGTTTATCAGGGCGTCGTAGAAAACCTGGCCAGTGAGCAGGCCGCGCGAATGGTAGCGATGAAGGCCGCAACAGATAACGGCGGCAACCTGATCAAAGAGCTGCAGTTGGTTTACAACAAGGCTCGTCAGGCAAGCATCACTCAGGAACTCACCGAAATCGTATCGGGAGCCTCCGCGGTTTAAATCAGGTTTTACGAATTACGTATTGTCGAATTACGTAGAGGATTCAAGATGGCTACTGGAAAGATTATCCAGGTAATCGGCGCCGTGGTGGACGTCGAGTTCCCTCAGGATGCCGTACCGAATGTGTACGAAGCGCTTGAGGTAGAGAACGGGGCTGAGAAATTGGTGCTGGAAGTGCAGCAGCAGTTAGGTGGCGGCCTGGTTCGTTGTATTGCAATGGGTTCTTCTGACGGCCTGCGCCGTGGTTTGAAAGTCACCAGCCTGGCGCACCCGATCGAAGTCCCGGTTGGTAAAGCGACGCTGGGGCGTATCATGAACGTACTGGGTGAGCCGGTCGACATGAAAGGGCCGATTGGCGAAGAAGAACGCTGGGCGATTCACCGTGCGGCCCCGACGTATGAAGAACTGTCCAACTCCCAGGAACTGCTGGAAACCGGCATCAAGGTTATCGACCTGATTTGTCCGTTCGCTAAAGGCGGTAAAGTCGGTCTGTTCGGTGGTGCGGGTGTAGGTAAAACCGTAAACATGATGGAACTGATCCGTAACATCGCGATCGAGCATTCCGGTTACTCTGTGTTTGCGGGCGTGGGTGAACGTACCCGTGAAGGTAACGACTTCTACCACGAAATGACCGACTCCAACGTTATCGACAAAGTTTCACTGGTGTATGGCCAGATGAACGAGCCGCCGGGCAGTCGCCTGCGCGTGGCGCTGACCGGTCTGACCATGGCGGAAAAATTCCGTGATGAAGGCCGTGACGTTCTGCTGTTCGTGGATAACATTTACCGTTACACCCTGGCGGGGACTGAAGTATCCGCACTGCTGGGTCGTATGCCGTCCGCAGTAGGCTACCAGCCGACGCTGGCAGAAGAAATGGGTGTGTTGCAGGAGCGTATTACCTCCACCAAGACAGGTTCAATCACTTCTATCCAGGCCGTTTACGTGCCAGCGGATGACTTGACTGACCCGTCACCGGCAACCACCTTTGCGCACCTGGACTCTACCGTAACACTGAGCCGTCAGATCGCGTCTCTGGGTATCTACCCGGCTGTAGACCCGCTGGATTCCACCAGCCGTCAGTTGGATCCGCTGATCGTGGGTCAGGAGCACTACGATGTCGCGCGTGGTGTGCAGTCTATTCTGCAGCGCTATCAGGAACTGAAGGATATCATCGCGATTCTGGGTATGGACGAGCTGTCTGAAGAAGACAAGCTGGTGGTATCCCGTGCGCGTAAGATCCAACGCTTCCTGTCTCAGCCGTTCTTCGTAGCTGAAGTATTTACCGGTTCTCCGGGTAAATATGTGTCGTTGAAAGACACCATCCGTGGCTTCAAAGGCATTATGGACGGCGAATACGACCACCTACCGGAACAGGCGTTCTACATGGTTGGTTCCATTGATGAAGTAGTGGAAAAAGCCAAGAAACTGTAACGCCTTGATAGGAGGGTGATATGGCTGCTATGACTTACCATCTGGATGTCGTTAGTGCGGAACAGGCAATGTTTTCCGGTCTGGTGCAGAAAATCCAGGTGACCGGTAGCGACGGCGAACTGGGAATTTATCCTGGCCACGCCCCCCTGCTCACGGCCATTAAGCCTGGTATGGTGCGCATTGTTAAACAGCACGGCGAAGAAGAGTATATCTACCTGTCCGGCGGTATCCTTGAGGTACAACCGAACATGGTGACCGTGCTGTCCGATACCGCCATTCGTGGGCAGGACCTTGATGAAGCGCGTGCGATGGAAGCGAAGCGCAGAGCCGAAGAGCATATTCGTAATTCACACGGTGATGTGGATTATGCTCAAGCCTCTGCCGATTTGGCGAAAGCCATCGCTAAACTGCGTGTCATCGAGCTGACCAAAAAAGCGATGTAACAGATGCAGATGTAACCATCATGCAGATGTAAAAAAGCCAGCTGATTCAAGCTGGCTTTTTTTATGCCTGACAGAGCGTCAGGCTGGTGTTGATGGGTACCGGTTTCGGTGCCTTTGGGTTTTATGTCGGTTACTTCTTCTGCAGAAAATCACCCAGTTGCAGGCTGCCTTTTTCATCCCGGCTGAAGACCGCTGGCACCGCGACGGATTTGTAATTCGCCGTCGTGATTTCCTTACCCTGACTGTTGACCGCTCGATTATTCCTGATGAAGTAGTTGCTGGCGTCCAGCCGGCCTACCACGGCATCGTCATACTTGCCGGGTTGGGTACGCAGTGAAACGTTGTTTTTGAAAATCCCTTGTTTTTCATAGCCATAGTAAGGGCTTGGGCGGAAGATAAAGTTGAAGCGAACGTTATCCAGCGCGATGTTATTGGAGACTTGCAGCGCGCCGGGGTTGAAGTTGTCGCTGAACCCGTCCATGTGGTTACCGATAGCAATGCTATTTTTCACCTGATGCGCTACGGGTTGGCCTTCTCCGCCCAGTTTAAAGCCGTTGCTGGTGTTGTTGAGTGAAATGGAATTCTCGATCATCACAGCCCCATTCGGGCCATCCTCAATTTTGTTGAACAGGTCGAAGCCGTCGTCAACGTTGTCATGGGAGAATGCGCCGCGAATGACGTTACCCTCGCCAACACGCATTTTTACTGCAAAACCATCGGCATCTTTTTTGCTTGGGTCCTGATTGCTGTGTGATTCTGAATTGAGAATCAGGTTATGGCTGGCCCACAACGGGCGACCTACGTTATCGCTGGACGACACCTGAATACCGGTATTGTCGCAGTGGTGCGCCAGGACGCGTTCAATCTGGTTGTGGCTACCTTCAATACGGAAGCTTTTTTCCGTGATTTCAATCCCTTTGACTTTCCAATAGCTGGCGTTGAGCTGGAGGCCGTGGAATACCGCTTTTTTGCCGACAGGCATCAACGTTTTCATGCCTTTGGCGTTGCCGCTGGCGCTGACAGGAATAACGGTGGCGCTGTAGTCGCCATCCATCAGCCACAATGTGCCGCCACCCGGCAACGCATTGATGGCGGTTTTAATATCCAGCGGTGCATTTTTACTACCATCGTTACCCGCTTTGCCTTCCGGGGAGACATACAGATTTCTGGCGTCGGCCAGCGTAATTTTTTCTACGCTGAAAGAGGTTTCTTTTGCCGTTTTATCTTCACCCTCGCTTGGGATATAGACCAGTTTGAAATCTGATTTTTGTTGCGTCAGCCTGGTGGTCAGAGAGAAATCATCGCCGGCGCGAACACGTTGCGGTTTACCCAGCGATTTACCGTTTTGGAACACTTCGACTGTGCCGTTGTAATTCACTCGCGCCTGTACCGGATAGGTGTCGCTGGTGGAAAGCGAAGACGATGCGACTTGCAGCAGTGGCGCAGTGGTTTCTGCTTTGAACGGCGCGGAAGGTTTGGTATTCGCCGGGCTGGTGGTCAGACTGGCGTTACTGATGGTTATTTTCGCATTACGTGACGCGAAGAACCCCACATAGTAGTGATCCTTGTCCTGATGGGTCACTAAATCCGCCCCTTTGACGGTTTTGCTGACCCATTGGTCACTGCCCTTAGGGGCGTAAGCGGTGATGAAACCGTCATTGGTACGCTCCAGTTTCAGGCGGAACGTTGGCGTCTGTTCCAGATTAATTTTTTCCTGGTAGCTGGTGCGGGTAATTTCTGCGTTGGTATTGCCCCAGGGCTGCGTCACGCCATTGCGGCTGATGAGCTGCATTTTCACTTCGGTTTTCGATTTTTTATCCTGCGTCATGATGGCGTTCATCACCATATTCGACGCCGCCGGAAACTCTTCGTATCCTTCTTTCAACGGTTCCTGACGGGGGACACCGAGAATATCGCGTACCAGCAGGCCAGCACCTTCCTGAGCGTTGGGTTTGGCATCGCTTTCCGGGCCGAACTGCTCGACCGTCACATCAGATTGCAGCGTGAAATTTACATTGGCAGGCAATTGAGTGTAGAAGAAGGTCAATCCGTCATGAGTGTTGGCGATTTTCCCGCCCCGGCTTTCGATGGTAATCGGTGCGGACAGATCGGCTTTATCGTTGACCGTCAGTTTCTTGCCGTTGATGGTCACGTCGTTGACGCCCACCTTTTCCGGTAATACGTTGGTGGCGAAATTCACATCCGTAGACTGGCCGAACGCGATGCCACGCCAGACTGGCGCCACATCCTGAGTAGCGAAAGCGGTGTTGGAGCCCAGAAGCAAAAGCGAATTAAGGGCGACAGAGAGCAGCCCCGAAGCAGCGTATTTCATGTTTTCCCCATCATTATTTGTTTTTGAACGGCGTATTATGTCAAAAAATGAAACACTGTTTCTTTTGTTCGCTTCACAATCTGAGCGGTGAAATTCATCTAATGAAACAATTAGTTTCATTTTGTTATGCCGTCTTGATGTGAACGGATAGGGTGCCTTGGTTTGCTCCGGCGGGTGTTGGTGTTGGCACCGATATCCTTCCGGGTTAGGTAGACTTTGATTAATGCTTTTTTCAGACAGGAATAGATTCTGAGACGTATTTTTCGCTGAAAAATATGTAGTAATCCGGTGCGATAACGGGTTTACTTTCGTTCGTCCATCTTCAGTGGGACACCATTCAGTTTTTAGTCAGGATGCCTATGTCAAACAGTGCAATGAGTGTGGTTATCCTTGCCGCCGGTAAGGGAACCCGCATGTATTCCGATCTTCCCAAAGTTCTTCACCCTCTGGCGGGTAAACCGATAGTTCAGCATGTGATCGATGCGGCGATGGCGGTTGGCGCACGTCGTATTCATCTGGTTTACGGACACGGTGCAAACCTGATTCGGGAAACGCTGACGGAAACGTCGTTGAATTGGGTATTGCAGGCCGAGCAGTTGGGAACCGGCCATGCGGTGCAGCAAGCGGCCGATGGTTTTGACGATAACGAAGACATCCTGATTTTGTACGGCGACGTGCCGCTGATTTCCCCTGCAACGTTGCAGCGTTTGGTGGCAGCCAAACCGCAAGGCGGGATTGGCCTGCTGACCGTCAATCTGGCTGACCCTACCGGTTACGGCCGTATTGTGCGGGACAACGGCGAAGTGGTGGGGATTGTGGAGCATAAAGACGCCACCGAACAGCAGCGTGCGATCACCGAAATCAACACCGGCATTCTGGTGGCGGGCGGTCGCGATTTGAAGCGTTGGTTAAGCCAGCTCAATAATCACAATGTGCAAGGCGAATATTATCTTACCGATATCATCGCCATGGCCTCGCAGGAAGGCCAACGCGTGGTGGCGGTGCAGCCGTCGCGTCTGAGTGAGGTGGAAGGCATCAATAACCGTCTGCAACTGGCGACGCTGGAGCGTACTTACCAGCGCGAGCAGGCGGAACAGTTATTGCTGGCGGGTGTCATGCTGCTGGACCCGGCGCGTTTTGACCTGCGTGGCGAACTGGTGCATGGCCGTGATGTGACGATCGATGCCAACGTCATTCTGGAAGGCCGGGTGACGCTGGGTAATCGGGTGAAAATCGGCGCGGGCTGCGTGATCAAAAACAGTGAGATCGGCGACGATTGCGAGCTTAGCCCCTACACCGTGGTGGAAAACGCAGTACTGGAAGCGCGTTGTACCGTTGGCCCGTTTGCTCGCCTGCGCCCTGGCGCGGTGCTGGAAGAAGAGGCGCATGTCGGCAATTTTGTTGAATTGAAAAAAGCGCGTCTCGGCAAAGGATCGAAAGCCGGTCATCTGACTTACCTCGGTGATACGGAAATCGGCTCTGATGTGAATATCGGCGCAGGTGTGATTACCTGTAACTACGATGGCGCCAATAAACACCAGACGATAATTGGCAACGATGTGTTTGTCGGTTCGGATAGCCAGTTGATTGCACCGGTTAAGGTGGCCAACGGCGCCACCATTGGGGCAGGCACCACGGTCACCCGTGATGTGGGTGAAAACGAACTGGTTATCAGCCGCGTAAAACAAACCCATATCACCGGCTGGAAACGCCCGGTGAAGAAAAAATAGTTTTATCCCCCGGATGCGGCGTTCTACTTTATCTTTATTGCGTGTTTAGCTTTAGCGCGTGGAACGCCGCTGAACCTTAGGGGGAATGCGTCTTGATTTAAGACGGTTTCGGCCTGTGTTCTCATGGTGAATACAGGCCAAAACATAATAATCCCCATTCTCTACAAGGCTCGGGGAACCCGGAAAAAACCGGAACAATCAGGTCTAAAGACATCGTGGTGACACAATATGTCACGTTTACAGGAATACAACCGATGTGTGGAATTGTAGGCGCTGTTGCGCAACGAGATATTGCTGAGATCCTGCTGGAGGGGCTACGCCGCCTCGAGTACCGTGGTTATGACTCTGCCGGTCTGGCGGTGGTGAATAGTGAAGGAACGGTGTCCCGCCTGCGCCGTCTGGGTAAAGTGCAGGTGTTGGCTCAGGCGGCGGAAGAGCATCCGCTGTTGGGCGGAACCGGCATTGCCCACACCCGTTGGGCGACCCACGGTGAACCGTCTGAGCAGAATGCTCACCCGCATGTGTCTGGCGACATTATTGTGGTGCACAACGGTATCATTGAAAACCATGAGCCGCTGCGCGAGTTACTGGTATCCCGTGGCTATCATTTTGTTTCCGAAACCGATACCGAAGTGGTGGCGCATCTGGTGCATTGGGAACAGCAGCAGAACGGCGGTTCGTTGCTGGATATCGTACAGCGCGTTATCCCGCAGTTGCGTGGTGCGTACGGCATGGTGCTGCTGGATAGCCGCGACCCCAGCGTACTGGTTGCCGCACGTTCCGGTAGCCCGCTGGTGATTGGCCGTGGTGTCGGTGAAAACTTTATTGCTTCCGATCAGCTGGCATTGCTGCCGGTAACTCGTCGCTTCATCTTCCTGGAAGAAGGTGACATCGCCGAAATCACGCGTCGTACCGTGCGCATCGTCAACCGCCAGGGGCAGGACGTTCAGCGCGAAGAAATTGAATCAAAGGTACAGTACGATGCCGGCGATAAAGGCGCGTACCGTCACTACATGCAAAAAGAGATCTACGAGCAGCCGATGGCGATTAAAAACACCCTGGAAGGGCGTTTTAGTCACGGCGAGATCAACTTGTCCGAACTGGGTCCGCAAGCTGATGCATTGCTGGCACAGGTGCAGCATATCCAGATTATCGCCTGCGGTACGTCTTATAACTCCGGCATGGTATCGCGTTACTGGTTTGAGTCGCTGGCGGGGATTCCATGCGACGTGGAAATCGCCTCGGAATTCCGTTACCGCAAACCGGCGGTGCGCGCTAACAGCCTGATGATTACCCTGTCTCAGTCCGGTGAAACCGCCGATACGCTAGCGGCATTGCGTTTGTCGAAAGAACTGGGGTATCTGGGGTCGCTGGCGATTTGTAACGTAGCGGGTTCGTCGCTGGTGCGTGAATCGAATCTGGCGCTGATGACCCGCGCCGGTACCGAAATCGGCGTGGCATCCACCAAGGCATTCACGACACAATTGACGGTATTGCTGATGCTGGTGGCGCGTATTGGTCGTCTGCGCGGTATGGATGCTCGTATCGAGCACGATATCGTACATGCTTTGCAGGCATTGCCGGCGCGTATCGAACAGATGCTGTCGCAAGACAAACTGATCGAATCGCTGGCGGAAGGCTTCTCCGACAAGCACCATGCGTTGTTCCTGGGCCGTGGCGACCAGTATCCGATAGCAATGGAAGGGGCGCTCAAGCTCAAAGAGATCTCCTATATACACGCGGAAGCCTATGCGGCGGGTGAACTGAAACACGGGCCGCTGGCGCTGATCGACGCCGATATGCCGGTGGTGGTGGTCGCGCCCAACAACGACCTGCTGGAAAAACTGAAATCCAACATTGAAGAAGTGCGTGCCCGCGGTGGTGAACTCTACGTATTTGCCGATGAACAGGCCGGTTTCACTTCCGACAGCGACATGATGAAGATCATCCAGTTGCCGCACGTGGAAGAGGTGATTGCGCCGATCTTCTACACCGTGCCGCTGCAACTGTTGTCGTACCATGTTGCTCTAATCAAAGGCACCGATGTAGACCAGCCGCGTAACCTGGCGAAGTCGGTAACGGTGGAGTAAAAGGGTCGATATTATTTAATCTTGACCCGAAAAAACATATATCAAAAGCCTTGGGGTTCTGTCTCAGGGCTTTTTTCATTGTATTTAGAATGAAAGGACGACGACTCAATCAATACCTTTCATTTCCACACCACCCGATTGCGGCCGGCGTTTTTCGCTTCGTACAGCGCGTCGTCGGCCCGCTTCATGTCGCTTTCGAAGTTGTCCTTTAGACTCTGAACATTGCGGTGTTTGATAAAAGTAGCGCCGATACTGACGGTAAAATGGAAGGAATAGCCATCAACGGTGAACAGGGTATTTTCCACCTCGGTACGGATACCGTTCATGATGGCGTCCACATTATCGAGATTGGCGTTGTGCACAATCAGGCCGAACTCTTCGCCACCCAACCTGGCAACGAAGTCATCGGTGCGTAATTTGCTGGTAATGATCTCCGCCAGACGGCAAATCGCCACGTCTCCGACATGATGGCCGTACTGGTCATTAACCTTCTTGAAAAAGTCGATATCGATAATCGCCAGCGCGGTGTTTTTCTCATGATTTCGGTAGCATTTTTCCGTTTCCAGAATGTAGGCGCGCCGGTTATGGATACCGGTCAGGACATCTGTATTGGCCATTTCCAGCAGTTTGGCTTCCAGTTCTTCTCTGGCGCGTTGGGTTTCCAGCGCGTAGAACAGTGAACCCAGCGTGTCGACGAACGGGTTGAGAAAGCGCAATTGCTGTTCATTGTAACCGTCGAAGCGGTTACCTAACCCGATCATTCCCACCACTTCGTTACGAAAATAGATGGGCAACCCCATGAACTGACGCAGAACTGGATGACCCGGCGGCACGCCGCGCGAGGCAGAGTGCGCGCGCGGTGTATTGGTGATCACCGGTTTGCCGGTGGTTACCACATGCCCGAACAGGTTATCCAGGCTGGTGAACTGCAGTTTGTTTTGCAGGAAGGTATCGTAAGAGTTTTTACTGTCGCCGTTCCAACTGACATTGGAAATGGCGACGATATGCAGCACTTTCTTACCATCGTGTTCCCTGACCTGGCCGATGAAACCAAACTCCGACTCAGAGATGGAAAGCAGGTCGTTAAAGATGGACATACAGGCTTCCTGAATATCCGTTTTTTCCAGAAAGATCTTTTGCGCCCGGTTAATCAGTTCCAGCAGGCGTTTATCCGCCTCTTCCTGCAATTCCTTGTGCTTCTTTTCCGTGATATCGCGGTGAGTGCCGGCAACCCGGATGGGTTTACCTTTTTCGTTGTATTCAACCACCTTGCCGTAGGTTTCAATCCATACCCAATGGCCTTTATTGTGGCGCATCCGGTATTGCTCGTTGATAAGCGTAGCCTGGCCGGTGATGCAGGCTTCCGCCGCCAGCACCATTTTTTCCCGATCCAGCGGGTGCATCATCTGTTGCCAGTGATCCATTGAGGAATCGAACTGATCCTGCGTGAGCCCCATCATTTCGCACCACTGTTTATTCACGCGAATGTTGTGTCGCCCCAGATCCCAGTCCCAGGTGCCAAGGCTGGAGGATTCCAGCACCAGCCGCATCTGATTATTGGTATCCACCAGTAATTTTTGCAGGTATTTCTGGTGGGAGTTATCAATTAGCAGCGCCTGTACGTGGCTGAGTTTGCCGCTGTGATGATAATTGGCGATGGAAAGCTGGCGAATCCACAGGGTTTTTCCTTTGGGCGACAGAAAGCGATATTCGCACTCCAGATTCGCCACGCCTTTTTTGTGGTTATCCAGCGTAAATAACAGATTTTCGTAGTCGTCCGGGTGGACATAGCTTTCCATCACCGTGCTGCTATGCCTGATCTCTGCTTCGCTAATACCCAGAACATGTTGCGCGTTGGGGGAGATGTAGGAAATCTGCAGCATATTTTCTTGCTGCCAGTTGATAAGCACCACGGAAGAGTTGTTTAGCAGCCGGATTTCCTGCTCCCGGTGCAGCCGGTCGTTGTGCAATCGGAACAGAGACTCCGTGGTGCTGGCGATAAGCGCGGCGGTTTCGCGTACCGTCTCATCCAGTGTACGTGGCTGGTAATCGATGGCCGCCAGCGTGCCGACCACGACCTTGTCGAGTACCAGAGGAATGCCAAAGTAGCTGCGGATATGCGGGGCGCCGGTCACCAGGGGGTGTTCGCAAAACTGGCTATTCGTCAGGGTGTCAGGAATAAACAGGGTGGTGGCGGTGGTAATCACTGTGTTGCAAAACGCCAGTTCCCGGTCTGTGCATTCGATATTGATGCCTTCGCTGAAAATCAGCCATTGCTTGTCGTGATCGATAATCGAGATAAATGACGAGGGAAAATTCAGTATCCGTGCAAATAATCTGACCTGGTTTTGAAAGGATTGCTGTAAGTATAAGTCGAGCAAATGATATTCATTAATCTTTGCGACGCGCTGCTCGTCGGCGTTATATTTTTTCATTGTCACTGTTCCTGTAAAAATAAATAAAATCAGTGCTTTATGTCCTGGTGGCAAAACAGAAAAACGCGACTATTAGGCTCGGTTATAAATTCGGTTATAGATTCGGTTATAAATAAAGTGGAAACACCCTGTAGGGGCGTTGGGTCCTGACGTGAGAACGCTGTTTTTTCAGCGACATATTTGAGTATAGAACAGGTTTTTTATTGCTTGCGCTATACCTGTCATACTTTACGTTGCTGGTATGCAGGCTTGCTGCACTACAAGAGGATTTTTAGTGCTTTTTATTACTTGGATGGTTTTTCCAGGAATTAAATAAAAAAAACCTCCATTTTTAAGGAGTAGGGAGGTTTTTTATAAGTGTTTTATTATTAGATCAGGATTTTTGGGGTTTAACGCCACCTTTTCGGCCTAAACCAAAGCCAACCCGATAGAGATCGGGCATATCAATACGCTCGCTGTTACGCTCTTCAAATACGCCTATTCTTAACAAGTCCAGTTTTAGGCCCGGCCAGCCTTTCTGGGCATGTTGAGGGGGTAACTTGTTTGGGTTTTCTGGCATTCCTTGTGGGAATGCGTGATCCCAGCGCTGTTGTATTACGCTGGAATCGATAGGTACGTTAAGCCCATGCAAGGGTGTTAAGAACTCGCTTACCCACGGATAATCTTCTGTCAGTTCACTGACTCTGATCTCGGATGCTTTTTGAACGCCTCGTTTAATACTTTCATAGTGCAACGAGTAGGTATAGTCGGGGTAGCGATCCATCGAATCTTCGGCAGCCTGTCGTATTGCCGCTAAAAACGAGCGGGGGGAGGTTCGACCTTTCCCATCGGCCAGATGGCTAACAGCCCAGACATAAGGAACACCACGACGGCGGTCCTTACCCATCCACGGCCCGGCCAGTGTTTCAAACAATTCTCTTTGTGATGATGTTTCACGCTTTACGTCATCATGCGGTACAAAACGGGAATCGGAATGCTCGGGCGGTTTATTCAGGGTTTGGGTATAACACTTGCGCAGTACGTCACCCTGTGATGTTTCACCATTAATCAGATACTGCCATAGCAGGCCATGCAAGTCATGTCTGGCCCAGGACAGTTCTGCTTTGGTGGCAAGTAACTTGGAAGCATCAGGAAAGTCGGTAACGGTTCTTTCCAGTTGGTCTTCGCGTAAGAAGACTTTAGCGGTGAGACGGCTATATGGTTTTAACCACAAAACAACCCGTAACAGACCACGCACAATATTATCCATGATTGACCAATTGGTACTGAGTCTGTCTAGCGCGTCAAATAAAATCAAAGCATAGCGACCGCCCCCTTCAAACGATTGGTTGGCCTGAGACATGGCTGTTGCAATATTTTCTGGATTTTGCTGTACCCAGAATATTTTATCTGACCACGTTGCCTGTTGAGCTAACAGTGACTGTTGTGCCAGTTTGTCGATACCGGATACGACAATTGTGCGCCAGATATCGTAGGCATCAAAGCTCTTCACCAAGTGAGAAAAAGTATCTGGGTCTGGATAATCGTTATTATTGGGACGTTCTGAAAAACCGATATGAATATCAGTGCTATCTAGTTGCGGAATGGATGAACCTAACACTTTACGCAATGCAGGATCACCAAGTGCCGCCGTCCAGACGGACTTCCCTACTCCTCGTGTGCCCACAACCAGTAAACTTTCCGGTCTTAGCGCTTTCAAATGTGCGGGCGGAATATAGAGATGTTTTAATGGCGGCGCAGACCCGCTGTATGAGGTATCCGCAGGTAAGGTTTCATAAATGGCTCGACGGATATCTGCTGCGCTACTCATCATGCTCTCCGGGATAGCTGGTTAGACTCTGTATACCCGTCATACTTCAAGTTGCAGGTGCGTTGGCTGCACTCGCTCACCCCAGTCACTTACTTGAGTAAGTTCTTGGGGATTCACTCGGTTGCCGTCTTCCTGCAACTCGAATTATTTTGGGTATATACCTTCAATTAACGTGCCGAAAATTGATTTTACTTCGGCGGAGTCTATCGTGTTTTGCGCAAATCTGGAATGTAGCGATGTTAGTGCGGAGAATCCTCTATTCCAGCGAATCGCCCATGGATAGTGAGGTGCCGATTCGTCATTCATCTCAAAGCTGAAAAGATTTTCTACTGTTTCACCCGGTGGTACTTCGTCATAAAGTGTTGAGGAAAACAATTCATAGGCGTTCTCACACAAGCCGGAAAAATAGCCCTCGCGTCGTTCGTCATCAGGAATCATTGCACCGATAAGCTGCAAACGTTCACGAATGTCAGCGGCCTTACCCGAACGGTTCCAGTGGTCAAATAACACCCGATACCCCGACCAGGTTTGCTCACCGTCCAGTGTAAACAATAGCACTGTATTGGCACCGATATCGGTAACACAACTGGAGGCGACCTCATCAATTCCTGAGCGTGAATCAATTAAAATGACATCAGGCTTAATCCTTTCTTCCAACTGATCAATCAGGCGGTGGAGCCTGTGGGACCAGCTTTCCCGGGTGCCGTTGCGATCCATTTTGGGCATCCAGGCCCTACCCAACTTGGCGATATATTCGCCAGGATTTTTGCCATGCGCGGGTATCACGTAAATGTCGCCGTCATGAGATAGCGTGCTGGTAGCCACCATGTCGGCAATCAGGTTGTTGCCATTCTCGACGAGGTCTTCCACTAGCCAGTCGGCAATACCATAAGTCGGGCGACGGTCTTCCGGTAGCAAGGCGGTAGATAAGCCTGGGGACTCAAGATCCAGATCAAGAACCATGACTTTTTTACCGGCTTGCGCCAGCGACCATGCACAAGCCGCCATCGCGGTCGAACGACCAACACCGCCCTTGATAGAAAAAAAGACGATGCGACTGGCACCGTTAGATTCTGGCGTGATCATATCCCAACGGCTTTCTGTCGCCAGTCGGTCAACCACATAGACGCCGGGAATATCATCAGCCAGTGCAAAATGGGCGGTACATTGATAAACCGACTCGACATTGGATTCGTATAAGACGGTGCCATCTGGTGCAAAGCTGTGGGGTGCCAGTTCGGCTGAAAACTGCTCGGCAATCGCACTAACTGCAGCCTGTTGTTCAGGATTGTTATGGACGGATTCAGAAACGATTAACCTGACTTTGCCATTCAGATCTCGGTTGATCACTACCGGTTGAATATGGCTGATAAGATCAGCGTAAGGTTTAAGAATATCTTTAATCTTAGGTAGCAATTCGTCAAAGGTGATCATATCGCACCATCCGTTTTAGCTTGCTTGAGTATATTTTGAACCTGCTTGGCTCCGTTGCGATGTTTTTCCGCTGTCATTTGAGTGAAATTTTGTTGATGGGTGTAGCGCTGTGATGCCCGCCAGTCATCGAACGGATTGTCGGAAGGTAGGAGATAGTCAGTAACACATCGACCGCTGCGATAAGTTTCGTATCGTAGCCAAATAGTATCAATATGCTTTTTGTCGTTGGTGTTACTGGGCATGTCTTTGTTGGTATCAAAGGGCATACCAAACGCCAGCATCAACTTTTTTAATCCACTCTCTGCCGAGAAGCCATAAAGATGATCGGCATTGGCCCAGCGTTCCTGCGTAAACAGAATTTCTGCATCTTGCCAGTGGCGTTCACAGGCGTCTTCAAAGTCGGTTGCCATGACGGTATTTCGCTCCTTGTAACCTTAGACCGATTTATTCAAGGTCTAAATAAGCATTGTGACAAGTGATTTTACCGAAACCAGAGGCTGATAGAATTATCTCTTTGAAAGTATTACATAGATGACTAAATCAATGGTTGCCTATTCCTGGTGGATATCTCCATTCCTGACTCACCTGTCACATAACTGTCATATTAAGTACATTTTACTGTCACTGAATTGACCTATTTTCTCCACCAGCAAACTACACTCTGATTAAACAATAGCTCCGGGTTTACACGTCTACGGATCCCACAGGAGGGATTATGAAACTCATGCGTACCACTGTTGCCAGTATCGTTGCTGCAAGTTTTTCTCTGACGGCGGTTTCTGCTTTTGCCGCGGCAAATCTCACTGGTGCAGGTGCGACGTTCCCCGCTCCGGTTTATGCAAAGTGGGCTGATTCTTACGAAAAAGAAACCGGCAACAAAGTTAACTATCAGGGCATTGGTTCATCGGGCGGCGTGAAACAGATCACCGCCAAAACCGTGGATTTCGGTGCTTCTGACGCACCGCTGGCGGATGACAAACTGGCTCAGGACGGTCTGTTCCAGTTCCCGACCGTGATCGGCGGTATCGTGCTGGCGGTTAATGTGCCGGGCGTGAAAGCCGGTGAGCTGACGCTGGACGGCAAAACGCTGGGTGACATCTACCTGGGCAAGATTAAGAAATGGAACGATGACGCTATCGCCAAACTGAACCCTGGCGTGAAACTGCCGGATCAGGATATCGCCGTGGTGCGCCGTGCCGACGGTTCCGGTACGTCTTATGTGTTCACCAGCTATCTGGCGAAAGTGAACAGCGAGTGGAAAGAGAAGATTGGCGCCGGCAACACCGTAAACTGGCCGACCGGTCTGGGTGGCAAAGGCAATGACGGTATCGCGGCATTTGTTCAGCGTCTGCCGGGGTCTATCGGCTATGTTGAGTATGCGTATGCCAAGCAGAATAACCTGGTGTACACCAAACTGATTTCTGCCGACGGCAAAGCCGTTAGCCCGACGGAAGGCGCATTCAGCAACGCAGCCAAAGGCGTTGACTGGAGCAAGTCCTTCGCACAGGACCTGACCAACCAGAAAGGCGCGGATGTATGGCCGATCACCTCTACGACCTTCATCCTGATTCACAAAGAGCAGAGCAAGCCTGAGCAGGGTACGGAAGTGCTGAAGTTCTTCGACTGGGCGTACAACAAAGGCGGCGATCAGGCGAAAGCGCTGGATTACGCCACCCTGCCGAAAGACGTGGTTGCGCAGGTACGTGCGGCATGGAAAACCCAAATCAAAGACAGCAGTGGTAAGGCGCTGTATTGATTGCGGTTAGCAACATCAGTTAGGTGAGTCACGCGGGGTGGATAAACCGGAAACGGGGTATCCGCCTCTGACCTTCATGGGGTTCATCCCCATTATCTGAAAGACGCAGTTACTGAAAGAAGAGAGACGTATGGCTGAGCAAAAGCCAACTATTACACCTCCGGGAAAAACTATTACACCCCCGGGAAAACAGGGCGACATTCTCTTCGGGGCGCTGGTCAGGCTGGCGGCCCTGTTAACGTTGCTGCTGCTGGGCGGAATTATCGTTTCCCTGATTTTTGCCTCCTGGCCAAGCATCAAAACATTCGGCTTTTCCTTTTTATGGACCAAAGAGTGGGATGCCCCCGCCGGGCAATTCGGCGCGCTGGTACCGATTTACGGCACTATCGTGACCTCGTTGATCGCACTGATCATCGCCATTCCCATCAGCTTCGGTATCGCGTTGTTCCTGACGGAACTGGCGCCGGGCTGGCTGAAACGTCCGCTCGGGGTGGCGATTGAACTGTTGGCCGCGATCCCAAGTATCGTTTACGGCATGTGGGGGTTGTTTGTGTTCGCCCCGCTGTTCGCCAAATATTTCCAACAGCCGGTAGGCAACGTGCTTTCCAGCATTCCACTGGTCGGCACCCTGTTTTCCGGGCCGGCGTTCGGTATCGGCATTCTGGCCGCCGGGGTGATTCTGGCTATCATGATAATCCCCTACATTGCAGCAGTGATGCGCGATGTGTTCGAACAAACGCCGGTAATGATGAAAGAATCCGCTTACGGCATCGGCTGCACCACCTGGGAAGTTATCTGGCACATCGTGCTGCCGTTCACCAAAAACGGCGTGATTGGCGGCGTTATGCTGGGGCTCGGCCGCGCGCTGGGTGAAACCATGGCGGTGACGTTCATCATCGGTAATACCTACCAGCTCGACAGCGTCTCGCTCTATATGCCGGGCAACAGTATTACGTCTGCGTTGGCCAACGAATTCGCCGAAGCAGACACCGGGCTACATACCGCCGCGTTGATGGAACTGGGCCTGATCCTGTTTGTGATTACCTTTATCGTGCTGGCCTGTTCGAAGCTGATGATCATGCGTCTGGCGAAAAACGAAGGAGCGCGCTGATGGCAAGCATTGGTATTGAAAACCGTTCTGACTCGATGGAAACCCGTCGCAAGATGCAAGCCTGGCGCCGTCAGAAAAACCGCATCGCGCTGTTTCTGTCGATGCTGACGATGGCATTTGGCCTGTTCTGGCTGGTGTGGATTTTGATGTCTACCGTGACCAAGGGCATCGATGGGATGTCGCTGTCGCTGTTTACCGAAATGACGCCGCCGCCCAATACGGCGGGCGGCGGTCTGGCGAATGCTATCGTCGGCAGCGGCCTGCTGATTCTGTGGGCGACGCTGTTCGGCACGCCGCTGGGGATTCTGGCCGGCGTCTATCTGGCGGAATACGGCCGTAAATCGCTGATTGCCGAAGTGATCCGTTTTATTAACGACATTCTGTTGTCGGCGCCGTCGATTGTCGTCGGGCTGTTCGTCTACACGCTGGTGGTGGCCAAAATGGAGCACTTCTCCGGCTGGGCGGGGGTGATTGCGCTGGCGTTGTTGCAGGTGCCCATCGTGATTCGTACCACCGAGAACATGCTGAAACTGGTGCCGGATAGCCTGCGTGAAGCGGCTTACGCACTGGGGACGCCGAAATGGAAGATGATCTCGGCGATTACCCTGAAGGCATCGATATCCGGCATCATCACCGGGGTGTTGCTGGCGGTGGCGCGTATCGCCGGCGAAACAGCGCCGTTGCTGTTTACCTCGCTGTCGAACCAGTTCTGGAGCACGGATCTGATGCATCCGATCGCCAACCTGCCGGTCACCATTTTCAAGTTCGCCATGAGTCCGTTCAAGGAGTGGCAGGAGCTGGCATGGGCCGGGGTATTGCTGATCACCCTGTGCGTGCTACTGCTGAATATCCTGGCGCGCGTACTATTCGCCCAAAAAACACATTAACAGCTTGTCAAAAAGACAGATTAACAACGCAACATTAAATGAATATCCGGGCGTCGCGCAGGCGGCGTTCGCCAGAAGAGAGAAGTCTTGATGAGTATGGTCACAGAGACATCCGCCAGCAAAATCCAGGTGCGCAATCTGAACTTCTATTACGGAAAATTTCATGCGCTCAAAAACATCACGCTGGATATCGCTAAAAATCAGGTGACGGCGTTTATCGGGCCGTCGGGGTGTGGCAAATCCACCTTGTTGCGCACCCTGAATAAAATGTATCAGCTCTATCCGGAGCAGCGCGCCGAAGGCGATATCCTGCTGGATGGCAACAACATCCTGACCGATAACCAGGATATCGCGCTGCTGCGCGCCAAAGTCGGCATGGTGTTCCAGAAGCCGACGCCGTTTCCGATGTCGATCTACGACAATATCGCCTTTGGGGTGAAGCTGTTCGAGAAGCTATCGCGTGCGGAGATGGACGAGCGCGTTCAGTGGGCGCTGACCAAGGCGGCGCTGTGGCAGGAAACCAAGGATAAGTTGCACCAGAGCGGTTACAGCTTGTCCGGCGGTCAACAGCAACGTTTGTGTATTGCCCGCGGCATCGCCATTCGTCCGGATGTGCTGCTGCTGGATGAGCCCTGCTCGGCGCTGGACCCGATTTCCACCGGCCGCATTGAAGAGCTGATTTCTGAACTAAAGAAAGACTATACCGTGGTGATCGTGACGCATAACATGCAACAGGCGGCACGTTGTTCCGACCATACGGCGTTTATGTATCTGGGCGAGCTGATTGAGTTCAGCGATACCGATACCCTGTTTACCGCGCCACGGCAGAAACAGACCGAAGATTACATCACCGGTCGTTACGGTTGATTACGGGAGTATCATGGAAAATCTCAATCTAAACAAACATATTTCCGGTCAGTTTAATGCCGAGCTGGAAAGCATCCGCACCCAGGTGCTGACCATGGGCGGGCTGGTGGAACAGCAACTGACCGACGCCATCACCGCCATGCATAACCAGGATGCGGAACTGGCGCAGCGCGTGATCGAAGGCGACGCCAAAGTTAACATGATGGAAGTGAGTATTGACGAGGCGTGCGTGCGCATCATCGCCAAACGCCAGCCTACCGCCAGTGACTTGCGTCTGGTGATGGCGATCATCAAGACCATTTCCGAGCTGGAGCGTATCGGCGATGTGGCGGACAAAATCTGCCGCACCGCGCTGGAGAAATTCTCCCATCAGCATCAGCCGCTGTTGGTGAGCCTGGAATCGTTGGGCAACCACACCGTACAGATGCTGCATGATGTGCTGGACGCGTTCGCCCGTATGGATCTGGATGAAGCCAAGCGCATCTACATGGAAGACAAGAAGGTGGATAAGGAGTACGAAGGCATTGTGCGTCAGTTAATGACCCACATGATGGAAGACTCCCGCACCATTCCCAGCGTGCTGACCGCGTTGTTCTGCGCCCGTTCCATCGAGCGTATTGGCGACCGTTGCCAGAACATTTGCGAGTTCATTTTCTACTTCGTCAAAGGCCAGGATTTCCGTCATCTGGGCGGCGACGCGCTGGAAAAAATGCTGGCGCAGAAAGATACGCCTAAAGAATAAGTCCGGCTTATTTATTACCAGCTTGCCGACGATGTTCTCAACGCCCCGTTTTCGGGGCGTTGTCATTTATAACGCCGCACCACCATTGCGTCACCCGTTGTTGCCACTGATGGGATATAACATAAGTTTATATTATGGGGTTTTATGTTATTTCCGACGTGTGGGAGCCGCTGTTAGCCTGCATTTATTGAGTTAATCCTCATTTGTGAAATGAAAATTTTTTATGAACAGCGGCTTACAGGCGGATAATAAGATGAAAAAATCTCTTTTGGCATTTTCCCTTCTGGCAGGATTGGTTTCCCTCGCTGGTAATGCACAGGCCGACAAGCTGGATGACATTCAAAAAGCCGGTGTGGTGAAAGTAGCGGTGTTCGACAGCAATCCGCCGTTTGGTTATGTCGATCCGCAAAGCAAAAAACTGGTGGGCTACGATGTCGACGTGGCGCAAGCTATCGGCAAGGCGCTGGGCGTCAACGTCGAATTGCGTGCGACTAACCCGGCTAACCGTATCCCGTTGCTGACCTCGAAAAAAGTCGATCTGATTGCCGCCAACTTCACCATTACCGACGAGCGCGCCAAACAGGTCAACTTCAGTGTGCCTTACTTCGCTACCGGCCAGAAATTTATCGCCCGCAAAGGTGTGCTAAAAACGCCGGACGATATCAAAAGCCTGCGCATTGGCGCCGACAAGGGCACCGTGCAGGAGATTACCCTGCGTGAACATTACCCGACCGCGAAAGTGATTTCCTACGACGATACCCCGCTGGCGTTTGCGGCGCTGCGTAACGGCAATGTGCAGGCCATCACCCAGGATGACGCCAAACTGGTCGGGTTGCTGGGCAACTTGCCGGCGGCGCAGAAAGCCGATTTTGAAATTTCTCCGTTCAGCATCACCAAAGAATATCAGGGCATGGGTATTCCGAAGGGCGAAGATCGCCTGACGCAGAAAGTGAACGAGATCCTGCTGAATCTGGAAAAACAGGGCGACGCCGTGAAGATTTATAACCGTTGGTTCGGGCCGCAAACACCGTCTGCCCAGCCGCGTGGTGACTTCAACATCGCGCCGCTGGACCAGCAACCCAAGGCTTGAGTGCGCTGCGACAGTATTCTCCATCCGACAGTGGTTACCGTAGGCTCTTACCTGATGGTTGTGATTTGCCCCCGGACCGATTCCGGGGGCCTTCTTGTTTATGATGACTGATGAATCTATCCGATATTGGCTGACCGATTGGCTGCTGGCGCCGCAGTATCTGCAATGGCTGTGGCAAGGCTTTCTGGTCACGCTGGGCCTTGCCGCCGTTACCGTGGTGCTGGCAACGCTATTGGGGCTCATACTGGCGGCCGGGCGCGACAGCCGTACCCGATTGCTACGCTGGCTGGTGATCGCCTATTGCTCCTTGTTTCGTAATACCCCGCTGCTGGTGCAACTGTTCTTCTGGTACTTCGGCGCAGCGCAGTTGCTGCCCGCCGGGTTAATGCCGTGGCTTAACAGCCCGCATATCATCCCGCTGGTTGGGCTGAACATACCGTCGTTTGAGTTTCTGGCCGGATTATTTGGCCTGACGCTCTATTCCGCGGCGTTTATCGCAGAAGAGATCCGCGCCGGCATCGCCGGCGTGGCGCGTGGTCAGCAGTATGCCGCCTGTGCGTTGGGGCTGACTCACTGGCAGTCGATGCGTTATGTGGTGTTGCCGCAGGCGCTGCGCATCGCATTGCCGCCGCTGCTGGGTCAGTACATGAACATAATAAAAAACTCATCGCTGGCGATGGCCATCGGCGTGGCGGAGCTGTCTTACGCTTCCCGGCAGGTGGAAACCGAAACGCTACGTACCTTTCAGGCGTTCGGGGTGGCGACGGTGCTTTATATCGCGGTGATTGCCCTGCTGGAAGGATGGGGACAGTGGCGTCAGCATCGGCAATCGGCCAGGGAGCACTGAGATGGACTTTTCTATTATCCGCGACAATTTGGGTTACCTGATGTGGGGCACCTTTCCGGATGGACCATTGGGGGGGGGCGGCGCTGACGCTGGTGCTTAGCCTGATGGCCGGGCTGACTTCGGCGGTACTCGGTACGTTGCTGGGCGTGGCGCTGGCGATGCTGCGCGGCTGGGCGGGCGGGCTGTTGGCGATGGTGCTCGGGTTTTTTCGGGCGATTCCGGTGATCATGCTGATTTTCTGGACTTACTTCCTGCTGCCGATGGTTTTGGGCGTCGATATTCCCGAAATCACCACCGTGGTATGCGCGTTGGCGCTGATCGCATCCGCTTATCTGGCGCACGGCGTGAAGGCGGGCATTGTGGCGATAGGCCGCGGCCAGTGGCAGGCCGGGATGTCGCTGGGATTGGGACGCTGGCAGACGCTGTGGTACATCGTTCTGCCGCAAGCGTTGCGCATGATGGTGCCGTCGTTCATCAACCAGTGGATCTCCCTGATTAAAGATACGTCGCTGGCTTACATTGTCGGTGTTGGTGAACTGACGTTTCTGGCGACCCAGGTTAACAACCGCAGTATGGTTTATCCGACGGAAGTGTTTTTGTTTATCGCGCTGGTCTATTTTATCTTTTGCCTGTCGCTGGATCTGCTGGCGCAGGGCGTCAGCCGGCGTTTTCGCACCGGGCCGCAACCGACCCGGCGTAGGCTATTCGGTCGGCGCCAGGCGGTACGCGTGCCGGAGTCGCCGTTACGAGAGTCCGCCTGAATTCTCAGTCGGTGGTAGTCAGTGCCCAACCACGGGCCTGCCATAGCGCCGGCAACTGCGCCATGTCGTGAAACATTGTCACTAATGGGTGATGGATTGGGGCGTTATGCTCGTCGGCGCAGTAATAGAACACCGGTATGCCGGCGGCAATGCCGGCCTGCGTGCCGGAGACGGAATCTTCCACCAGAATACAATTTTCCACCGCTACCCCCATCTGCTGTGCCGCGTGATGAATCAACGCCGGGTCTGGCTTCCATTTGCCGATGTCGTAGCCGCTGTACAGATGGTCGCCAAAGAACGGCAGCAGGCCGGTCAACCCCAGCGAATGCTGCATTTTGCTGACCGGGCCGTTGGATACCACCGCTACAGGCGCCTGCAACGTCGCCAATACTTCTTTCACGCCGGGAATCGGTTGTAGCGAGAGTTCGAAAAGCCGCGCCACCTCCTGACGGAAATGACGCTCCATGTCCTCCACTGAAACCGTCAGGCCGAAACGCTCACTGATGCTGTCGATAATGTCGTAGAGCTTCATACCCTTAAAGGTTTTGATCACTTCATCCAGCGGTAAGTGGACGCCGTGGGGGACAAAGATATTGACATAGGCCTGGCAACAGATGACTTCACTATCGACCAGCGTACCGTCGCAGTCGAAAAATACGCATTCAATTCGGGACATGAGCGTTCCTTATTGGAGGACGAAAATCCCCACTTTACCCGACTGACGGGATAATGCGACGTTTGCAGAAATAAGGGGTGTGCTGGCCGTTATCTCTGCATCAGACAAACGTTTTCCCGTCGTGAAGTGAGACGAAACCGCTGCGAACAGGCGGGAGATATAGAAAATTGTTATCGCTGGGAAAAAAAAGCCCGTTGGCGCGTTAACTGCTCTGCATTTTGGTATAGGATACCGGGCGATTATCTTTCCTTTCTTCTCTTTGGGTCATTTATCATGGATAAATCTCAGTCTGGTTCCGCTGTTGAGCAGGGGCTGCTGGGTCGTGTGTTTAAACTCAAGCAGCACGGCACTACCGCTCGTACCGAGACTATCGCCGGGTTCACCACCTTCCTGACGATGGTGTATATCGTTTTCGTCAACCCGCAGATTCTGGGCGCAGCCGGGATGGACACCAAAGCGGTGTTCGTCACCACCTGTCTGATCGCCGCTTTTGGTAGTATTTTCATGGGCCTGTTGGCCAACCTGCCGGTGGCGCTGGCACCGGCGATGGGCCTGAACGCCTTTTTCGCTTTTGTGGTGGTCGGCACCATGGGCCTGTCGTGGCAGGTGGCGATGGGCGCCATCTTCTGGGGTTCGGTCGGTTTCCTGCTGTTGACGGTATTCCAGGTTCGCTACTGGATGATCGCCAATATTCCGCTCAGCTTGCGTTTGGGTATTGCCAGCGGTATCGGTCTGTTTATCGCGATGATCGGGCTGAAAAACGCCGGGATTATCGTGCCGAACCCGGAAACGCTGGTCTCGGTTGGTAAACTGACCTCACATAGCGTGCTACTGGGTGCGTTGGGCTTTTTCATTATCGTGGTGCTGGCGTCCCGCAATATTCATGCGGCGGTGCTGATCTCCATCGCGGTTACCACCTTGCTGGGCGCGATGCTGGGGGATGTAAAATTCACCGGCGTATTTTCCATGCCGCCGAGCGTCAGTAATGTGGTAGGGCAGGTCGATCTGGCCGGGTCGCTGAATTTGGGCCTGTCCGGGGTGATTTTCTCCTTCATGCTGGTGAACCTGTTTGACTCTTCCGGCACTCTGATTGGCGTGACCGACAAAGCCGGCCTGGTGGACGCTCGTGGTAAATTCCCGCAGATGAAACAAGCGCTGTATGTGGATAGCATCAGTTCGGTGGTTGGGTCGTTCATTGGTACGTCGTCCGTGACGGCGTATATCGAGAGCTCCTCCGGCGTGTCCATCGGTGGTCGTACCGGCCTGACGGCGGTGGTGGTGGGGATTCTGTTCCTGCTGGTGATGTTCCTGTCGCCGCTGGCAGGGATGGTGCCGGCCTATGCCGCGGCTGGCGCGCTGATTTACGTCGGTGTGTTGATGACATCCAGCCTGGCGCGCGTGAAATGGGATGATCTGACCGAGTCCGTGCCGGCGTTTGTGACCGCTGTGATGATGCCGTTCACTTTCTCAATCACTGAGGGTATTGCGCTGGGTTTCATTTCCTACGCGGTGATGAAAGCGGCGACCGGTCGCTGGCGCGACATCAGCCCTTGCGTCATCGTCGTAGCGGTGCTGTTCCTGCTGAAAATTATTTTTATCGACGCCCATTAATCACTGGCGAGCCGGGGTGCCCCGGCTCGCGCTTTTCTGCCGTTTTCCCGCTTGTTACATCACATTTGTTACATCACATATTGCGGCGCTGCATTTTCCGTCGCGTGGCTGCTCAGCTTGATATAACGCCGTGACTGGCGTTGTTGCTGGATGATTTCACCGGATTTCCGCATGCCGTAGGCCGAGGTGTAATTCCACATTACCAGCCGATCGAGGCGCGGCGTATGGGCACAAGCCCAGGCCAGATAATCATCGATATCGCTTATCACTTCCACGTCAGGAATATGTCGCGACCGCAATCGGCCTGACGCCGGGTGCAGTTTTAACGATTCCGGACCACCGGCATTGAAACCGGGGATTTTCAGTACCGACTGGCGGATGGTACACAACTGGGTGGCGGCTTCCAGCGGGTCGAGCTGGGCGTCAATCCAGGCTTTTTCCGCGTGGGTCTGCGTTTGCAGATGCGGCGGCGTTTCGCGGTTCCAGACGCGGACAATTTCCACGTCCATCCCCACTTTGCCCTCTTCGCTAAGCAGGATTGCGATGGTATTTCCTGCATAGCCAAGGCTGAAGTCGGGAAGATGCGGGTCAACAAAACAGGGTCTGCCGTTTGGCGAGACCATCAATGGTGGAAGTACCGGATAACCGAAGAAATAAAACATCATTTCTGCCAACAGCGCCCGGCTTTTCAGATAACGCTCGCGGCGCTTTACTGAAAAGCAGTGCGTGGATGAAATCAGGTCATCCGATAACCGTTGCAGATCGGGTAACGCTTCCGTGCTTGCCCACCTGACGAAATGACAGGTCATATTCACTCCATGATGCCAACGAAAAAAACCTGATAGTTTTTAGTGGAATAACTGCTCTGTGAAGTTTATTTCCGACGCAAGTGGTCAGATAAATATCCGTACCAAAGAGAAACTGGCGGATAAATCGGCGATAATTATCCTTGTTTGAGCAGAATACGTCAAAAAGCACTTTTTATTAAAACTGATTTTATTTTGTTTGAAATAAAATCGGGCTGATATCACATCATGCATAACAACCAGGTGCAATGACGCCGTCTGTGCGGCGTGCCCGTGAAGGCATCCTTGGCATCACGGGCAAAAGGCATCAGCGCAAACGGATATCCGCATGGTTCCATGCGGAGCATTGCTGTTTTTCATGAACCCGCTCGGCCAGCGCCTGCGGTGTAACCAGCGTCAGCGCCGCTGTTGGGCACACGCGTACACAAGACGGGCTATCGGCAACGCCGATGCAAAGGTCGCATTTATGGACTTCACTGCCTGATGGCGATGGGGCAGATGTCTCATCGTCTAATGTATGCGTCACCACATTGATGGCGCCGAACGGACAGGCGATTACGCAACTTTTACAGCCAATGCATCGCGATTGAATCACCTGAATACTGTCTTGATGTCGCACCAGTGCATCGTGCGGACAGACGCTGGCACAGGGCGCGTTTTCACACTGATGGCATAGCACTGGCATGCTCACGTTAGCATTTTTTATTACTTTAAGGCGCGGAAAAAAGTGCGATTTATGCAATTTTTGTTGGTTCCCGCCCACATGTGCGACGGCGCAAGCGATTTCACAGGTGCGGCAGCCAATGCATTTGGCGGCATCTGCAATCACAAACTGATTCATGGCCGATTCTCCTGTTGAATATCTACCCTGACCGGCAGCGACATGTCCTGGCTCTCCAGCCCCATTACCCGCAGCATACCTTGTGCAGCTTTACGGCCATCGGCGATGGCGGTGACCACCAGATCGGCGCCGCGCACCGCATCGCCGCCGGCGAACACCTGAGGGTGGCTGGTCTGGCAGGGATGGCGATGACCGAATGACGCCGTCGTGATGTGGCCCCAGCGATCCAGCGCGATATGGGCGTCCTGTAACCACGGCATACTGTGCGCCAGGAAACCAAACGCCGTGATCACCGCGTCTGCCGGTTGCACGAATTCAGATCCGGGCACCGGTTTGGGCCGACGGCGGCCGCTGGCGTCCGGTTCGCCCATTTCGGTGCGAATCAGGCTGACGCCGCACACCTGCCCGTTATCATCCAGACAAATCTTGAGTGGCTGAACATTGAAAAGAAATTCCACGCCTTCTTCCCGGGAATTTTTGACTTCCTTACGCGAGCCCGGCATGTTGGCTTCATCACGGCGATAAGCGCAGGTGACGGATTCCGCGCCCTGCCGAATTGAGGTGCGCAGGCAATCCATCGCGGTATCGCCGCCGCCCAGCACCAACACTCGCTTACCTTGCATCGAGACGTAGGGTTCATTGGGTAGTGTCGGCAACTCCATGACCTGTTTGGTGTTGGCGATCAGGAACGGCAGCGCGTCGTATACGCCGGGCGCGTCTTCATTTTCCAGTCCGGCTTTCATGGAACGGTAAGTACCGACGCCAATAAACAGCGTGTCGAACTCCGCCAGCAACTGCGCCATACTTATGTCGGTTCCCACTTCGGTATTCAGGCGAAACTCGATCCCCATCGCGCTGAATATTTCCCGGCGGCGGATCATGACGGATTTATCCAGCTTGAACGCGGGAATGCCGAATGTCAGCAATCCGCCGATTTCAGGATGCCGGTCAAAGACCACCGCCTGTACGCCATGCCGCGCCAGTACATCGGCGCAGGCCAGCCCGGCGGGACCGGCGCCGATGATGGCCGCCCGTTTGCCGGTCGGCTTCACCTGGCTCAGGTCCGGCTGCCAGCCCATGCTCATCGCCGTATCGGTGATATAACGTTCAATGTTGCCCACGGTTACGGCGCCGTAACCTTTACCCAGCGTGCAGGCGCCTTCGCATAACCGGTCTTGCGGGCAGACCCGACCGCAGATTTCCGGCAGGCTACTGGTGCGATGCGATAATTCAACCGCATCGAGGATGCGTCCTTCCTGCACCAGTTGCAGCAGTGCGGGAATATTGTTGTGCAACGGACAGGTCCATTCACAGACCGCATGCTGGCCGCAGTGCAGGCAACGGCTGGCCTGATCATGAGTGTGTTCGGCGCTAAAACCGTGATAGATCTCGTTAAACGTAGTCACCCGGTCTTCCAGCGGTTTTTTCACGGCATCCCGGCGCGGCCAGTCTTTCCGTTTGTCCAGCGGGCGGCATGTCGTACCGGCAAACGTGGGAATCGCGCGCGGCAAACCGATTATGCCGGTTTGCGCCATACGCCGCTGTTTTTCTCGCCGCTGTTCTTCTAGTGAATGCTCACTTACAAGTTGAAGCGCTTGTGTTGGGCAGGCCTCTACACAAGCCTGCCCATCGGGGCGGCCGATACAGAGGTCGCATTTGTGGGCGGTGGCGCCCTGGGCCTGGTTTTCAACGGTGATGGCGCCAAACGGACAGGCCAGTACACAGGTTTTGCAGCCGATGCACTTTTCGGCGACCAGTTGAATACCGTCTTGTTTTCTGACCAGCGCTTGTGTGGGGCACACTTTCGCACAGGGAGAGTCTTCACAATGACGGCAGGTTACCGCCGTATGCTGTTCTCCCTGGTGAAACACCCTTATTCGGGGGTGAAAATCGTCCCTATTTTCCGGATAGCGCCCGTGATTATGTGAAATCACACAGGCAATCTCGCAGGCATTACAGCCGATACAATCCTTCGCATTTGCGATAACAAACTGATTCATATCCTCTCCCGACATGTACAGCATGGGTGTGCGTATGACCCGCTGGTCATTTTCAGGCGAGCCCTTATCGAGCTGAGTAAGTGTGTGCTTACTCAGTCAATTTGGGATGTCTGTTGTGATTACAGGCTGCGTCGCGCCGGAGTTGCCTACCGAAGCAGACGAAAGATGACGAAACCAGCCTGAGCGGGTCACTAAGAAAGTGATTCTGGAAGGGGCCTGGTACCTGTCTCGTCAGGAGAAAAAATAACGATCCCCTCAGTTACTGAGGTTCATCCTAGCGGCTCGGGTCAGCATGAATCTTGATATAGAACAGATAAAGTGGGGTAAAAATAACCAAAAATTTTCATGCAGTTATCAAAAAAGACAAAAATATCGCCCGAAGAGCAATCAATAGCAGAAGGTTTATTACCTGAAATATCCCCATGAACATATATCCCCATGAACATATTTATATTTTTAAATGATATCTGAATTAGTTTTTTGCGTGAAATATATGGTTACTTATCTTTACGTTAAGCATAATGGTTTTTGCCGTTGGCTGGATGCAGGCGCTATCAGGCATCGGTCTCTTCATGAGGCACGCCAAACGGTATTAACAATAAATTAATAAGGGATTGGTCTATGAATAAAAAGGCTGTTTTTTGTTCTATGGTCATTTCCGCCACCTTGTTGGGCGGATGTGCTACAGAATCCTCACGTACAGTGGAAACGCCTAAAGTCGTCTCCTACAACACGTCTTATCAGGGCGTCCGCAGCCCGATTTCAGTTGGGAAATTTGAAAATCGTACCAACTATATGAATGGCATTTTCTCCGATGGTGTAGACCGTTTGGGGAATCAGGCTAAAACCATTCTTGTCAGCCACTTACAGCAGACGGGACGTTTTAACGTGCTTGATCGTACCAATATGGACGAGCTGAAAACGGAAGCCGGCATTAAAGGTCAGACACAGACATTAAAAGGCGCCAATTACGTTGTGACCGGCGACGTTACGGAATTCGGCCGTAAGGAAGTGGGCGATCAGCAACTGTGGGGGATTTTGGGAAGAGGTAAATCTCAGATTGCTTATGCCAAGACCACATTGAACATCGTGAACGTTCAGACCTCTGAAGTGGTGTATTCCGTTCAGGGGGCGGGTGAGTATGCCCTGTCCAACCGCGAAATCGTCGGATTTGGCGGTACGGCTAGTTATGACTCAACGCTGAACGGCAAAGTGCTGGATTTAGCGATTCGTGAAGCGGTCAACAATTTGGTTGCAGGTATTGAAAGCGGCGCATGGCGTCCATCGAATTAAAAGAACGGGAAAATAATAATGTTATTCAATAAAAAGACTGTGCTGTTGTTGACGGCGACTTTACTGGCAGGATGTGCTTCCGCACCTAAGACCATCTATAGCTGGGATAATTATCAGACTACAATTTATCAATATTATCAGCAGGATAAAACCAGTCCTGAAGAGCAGATCGCATCGTTGCAGAAATCATTAGACGTTGCTAAATCACAGAATAAGCCCGTGCCGCCAGGATTACATGCTCAACTGGGCCTGTTATATGCCAAAACGGGTCGCGGTGTGGATGCCCGTCAGCAATTCGAGACGGAAAAATCATTATTCCCCGAATCCGCCCCTTTCATGGACTTTCTGTTGAGCAAGAATAAAGGAAAATAATCAATGAACCGTTTTTTAGCATTAATCAGCCTGATGGGTGTTCTGGTTCTTACGGGGTGCGCCAAGCCGCAGCCTTATGACTACACAGCATTCAAGCAAAGTAAACCGAGAACTATTCTGGTGCTACCACCGCTGAACCACTCTCCGGATGTGAAAGCGGGCCCCAGTTTTCTTAGCCAGGTAACCTACCCGTTAGCCGAGTCTGGATATTATGTGTTGCCTGTCGCCGTGACGGATGAAACGTTCAAACAGAACGGCTTGACGACGGCTCAGGATATTCACGCCGTCAGCGTCGCGAAGTTGCACCAGATTTTCGGGGCGGATGCCGCGCTGTACCTGGATATCACTGATTACGGTTCAAAGTATAGGGTTGTTAATAGTGAAACCCGTGTTACCGCCAGTGCACGTTTGGTGGATCTGCGTACTGGTAAGGAACTGTGGAAAGGTAGCGCGACCGCTTCCACCAGCGAACAGCAGTCGAATTCTAATGGCGGCGTGGTTGGTTTGTTGGTTCAGGCTGCGGTGGCGCAGATTGCCGATACTATTACCGATAAAGGCCATGATATCGCCGGTATCACCAGTACGCGCTTGTTGACGGCGGGTGGCGGTTCTTCCTTGCTATACGGGCCTCGTTCGCCGATGTATGGTAAAGATGCTAAATAATCATTATTGATAATGTAACAAAACCCGTCCATGGCAACATGGGCGGGTTTTTTCTTTGATATAACGGACGAATTTCGAGCAGATGAATCCGATATTACCCTTGCTTGATTGCCATATCGGAAAACCTGACTATGCTTTGTTAATGATAATTAAGGATATATACCCGTCGTACTTCACGTTGCCGCTATCGGGACTGTCTATCCTATTGGGTTAATTTCTGCGGTCGGGCTATTTCACCGAAACATAAATAAATTATATACCCGTCATACTTCAAGTTGCAGGTGCGTTGGCTGCGTTCGTTCACCCGAATCACTTACCTGAGTAAGCTCATCGGGATTCACTCTCTTGCCGCCTTCCTGCAACTCGAATTATTTTGGGTATATGAATAAGATTTATTTCTGTTTCGGTGAATATTAATAATATTGCAAGAGATCGTAATTATTGTTTTGTTTTTATGTCTGCGTGATTTTTATCACAAAAACTATTATTTTTCGTGCGCTTATATGCGGTTTCATCAGTGTCGTCGCTATTGAACGCTATTTTTATTGACGATGGGTTTAAACATCGCTTGATACCCTTTTCCTGCGTTGAGTTCTTAGGGTTGAGCATCGCTCTACAGATTGAACATCGACTGAAAAGAAGCATCTTAATATTCAACTAAGAAATCTTCGTTATGCTCGTCTGCTAACAGTCAGGCGGGCGATATTATTGATAGTCATATTTCTGTCACTTATTGCTTTTCTACTTATGCTTCGCAAGAACCTAAGGAGTGGTTTCCCCTGACGTATTTATTCCCAGATCCGATTCTGATGGCAGGATGGCGATGTTACCAGAGTGTTTAAAATTATCTCGTCACACCAACAATCATCGATTTAAGATTTAACCTGAGAGTGAATTTTTACATGGCTGATTTTCTACCTTTCTCACGCCCCGCGTTAGGTGAGGAAGAACTTGCCGCAGTTGAGCAGGTTCTTCGTTCCGGATGGATTACCACTGGCCCTAAAAATCAGGAACTGGAACAACAGTTTGCAGCGTTAACCGGAGCGAAACACGCCATTGCGGTCAGCTCCGCGACCGGCGGTATGCACGTCACCCTGATGGCGATGGGGATTGGTGCCGGTGATGAGGTGATCACCCCGTCGCTGACCTGGGTTTCCACCCTGAATATGATTGTGCTGCTGGGCGCTGAGCCGGTCATGGTGGATGTCGATCGCGACAACCTGATGGTGACGCCACAAGCGATCGAAGCGGCCATTACCCCCCGTACCAAAGCCATCATTCCGGTTCACTACGCCGGTGCGCCTGCCGATATTGACGCAATTCGTGATATCGGGCGTCGTCACGGTATCCCGGTGATTGAGGATGCCGCCCACGCCGCAGGCACCTATTACCGTGGTCGTCACGTCGGTGGTGAAGGTACGGCGATTTTCTCTTTCCATGCCATCAAAAATATGACCTGTGCTGAAGGCGGTTTGGTGGTAACGGACGACGACGAACTGGCTAACCGTATTCGCAGCCTTAAGTTCCACGGTCTGGCAGTCGACGCGTTCGATCGCATGGTTCAAGGGCGCGCTCCGCAGGCGGAAGTGGTTTCGCCGGGCTTCAAATACAACCTGCCGGATATCAGTGCGGCCATCGCGCTGGTGCAGTTGAACAAGCTGGCCGCCAACAATGCCCGCCGTGAAGCGCTGGCGCAGCGTTATCTGCAAAAACTGGCCTCGTTGCCGTTTCAGCCGCTGTCGCTGCCGTCATGGCCGCATCAGCACGCCTGGCACCTGTTTATCATCCGAGTGGATGAGGCGCGTTGCGGTATCGATCGCGATGGGCTGATGCAGGCGTTAAAAGAGCGCAATATCGGTACCGGCCTGCATTTCCGCGCCGCTCATACCCAAAAATATTACCGCGAACGTTTCACCAACCTGCATCTGCCGAATACCGACTGGAACTCGGCCCGCATCTGCTCTCTGCCGTTGTTCCCGGATATGCGTGACGAAGACGTGGACAGGGTGGTGGATGCATTGACTGAACTGGCGGGGAAACACTGATGTCGGATATGGAAGCAATTAATAAAGTCTCGGTAGTCATTCCGGTTTTCAACGAGCAGGAAAGCCTGCCGGAACTGATTCGTCGTACTACCACCGCCTGTGAGCAACTGAGTCAGGATTATGAAATTCTGCTGGTAGACGACGGCAGTAGCGACAATTCGGCCGCAATGCTGACTGAAGCCGCGCAAGCGCCGGGCAGCCACGTGGTGGCGGTGATCCTTAATCGTAATTACGGACAACATTCGGCGATCATGGCGGGATTCAGCCATGTATCGGGCGATCTGGTCATCACGCTGGATGCCGACCTGCAAAACCCCCCGGAAGAGATTCCCCGGCTGGTGAGTACGGCGGAACAAGGGTATGACGTGGTGGGCACCATCCGTGAGAATCGCCAGGACAGTTGGTTTCGTAAAACCGCCTCCCGCATGATCAATCACCTGATTCAGCGTACAACCGGTAAGGCGATGAACGATTACGGCTGTATGTTGCGCGCCTATCGCCGCCATATCATCGAGGCGATGCTGCACTGCCATGAACGCAGCACCTTTATTCCGATTCTCGCCAACACCTTTGCCCGCCGCACCACCGAGATTCTGGTGCGTCATTCCGAGCGCGAATTTGGCGATTCCAAATATAGCTTCATGAAGCTGATTAACCTGATGTACGACCTGGTGACCTGCCTGACCACCACGCCGCTGCGCTTGCTGAGTCTGGTCGGCAGCGTGATTGCGATTTCCGGTTTTTCGCTGGCGTTATTGCTGATTCTGCTGCGGCTGTTTTTCGGCGCGGCCTGGGCGGCGGACGGCGTGTTTACGCTATTCGCCGTACTGTTCTCTTTTATTGGCGCCCAGTTCGTCGGCATGGGGCTGCTGGGGGAATATATCGGACGAATCTACAACGATGTCCGTGCGCGTCCCCGTTATTTTATTCAACGTATTGTTGGCAATGATTCACGATTTTCTGAACAGGACAATGAAGAATGAAAGCTGTTGTTTTTGCCTATCATGATTTCGGCTGCGTGGGACTCCGCGCGTTGGTCGCAGCGGGCTATACCGTAGAAGCGGTGTTTACCCATGCGGATAATCCCGCGGAAAATCAGTTTTTTGGATCGGTAGCCCGTACCGCCGCGGAGCTGGGCATTCCGGTATTTGCGCCGGAAGACGTTAATCACCCGCTGTGGGTGGAGCGCATCGCCGCGATGTCGCCGGACGTCATTTTCTCTTTCTACTATCGTCACCTGTTGAGTGACGCCATTTTGCAGAGCGCGACGTACGGCGCGTATAACCTACACGGTTCGCTGCTGCCGCGTTATCGCGGCCGGGCGCCGCTGAACTGGGCGCTGGTCAACGGCGAAACCGAAACCGGCGTGACCTTGCACCGTATGGTGACGCGCGCCGATGCCGGCAATATCGTGGCGCAACAGCGTGTGGCTATTGATGAGAGCGATACCGCGCTGAGCCTGCACCGCAAGCTGCGTGATGTTGCCGACCAGTTGCTGAAAGACGCCTTGCCCGCCATCGCCGCCGGTAAAGCGAATGATATTCCGCAGGATGAGAGCCAGGCCACTTATGTGGGCCGCCGTACCCCGGAAGACGGGCGTATTGAGTGGCAGAAACCGGCGCGTACCCTGTACAACCTGGTGCGTGCGGTGACCGAGCCGTGGCCGGGCGCGTTCAGTTTCGTCGGTACCACCCAATTCATTATCTGGCAGGCGAAAGTGCGTACTGATTTCGCCGCCGCCAAACCGGGCACCGTGCTGAGCACCTCGCCGCTGGTGGTCGCTTGTGGTAACGACGCGCTGGAAATCGTGACCGGTCAGGGCAACAACGGTATCTATTTGCAGGGCGCGCAACTGGCTCAAAGTCTGGGGCTGGTGACGGGCGCTATCCTCAACAACGCGCCGGTGGTGAGCGTTAAACGCCGCACCCGGGTGCTGATCCTCGGGGTGAACGGCTTTATCGGCAACCACCTGACCGAGCGTTTGTTGCAGGAAGATAATTATGAGGTGTTCGGTCTGGATATCAGTTCCGATGCCATCGAACGTTTTCTCGGCAATCCGCATTTCCACTTCGTGGAAGGGGATATCAGCATTCACTCCGAGTGGATCGAATACCACATCAAGAAATGCGACGTGGTGCTGCCGCTGGTGGCGATCGCCACCCCGATTGAATACACCCGTAACCCGCTGCGCGTGTTCGAGCTGGATTTCGAAGAAAACCTGAAAACCATCCGCGACTGCGTGAAGTACAAAAAACGCATCATTTTCCCGTCCACCTCCGAGGTGTACGGCATGTGTACCGACCCGGTGTTCGACGAAGACAACTCCAACCTGATAGTCGGGCCGATCAACAAACAGCGTTGGATTTACTCGGTATCCAAACAACTGCTGGACCGCGTTATCTGGGCTTACGGCGAAAAAGAAGGGCTGCGTTTCACCCTGTTCCGTCCGTTCAACTGGATGGGGCCGCGTCTGGATAACCTGAACGCCGCGCGCATCGGCAGTTCTCGTGCCATCACCCAGTTGATCCTGAATCTGGTGGAAGGCTCGCCGATCAAGCTGGTTGACGGCGGTCGTCAGAAACGTTGCTTTACCGACATTAAAGACGGTATCGAAGCGCTGTTCCGCATTATCGAGAACAAAGACGGCGTGTGCGACGGTCAGATCATCAACATCGGTAACCCGGACAACGAAGCGAGCATTCGCCAACTGGCGGAAATGCTGCTGGAGAGCTTCGAGAAGCATCCGCTGCGTAATCAGTTCCCGCCGTTCGCCGGTTTCCGTGAAGTAGAAAGCAGCAGCTACTACGGCAAAGGCTATCAGGATGTGGAGCATCGTAAGCCCAGCATCCGCAACGCCAAACGCCTGTTGCACTGGCAGCCGACTATCGAGATGGAAAAAACCGTGGCGGAAACGCTGGACTTCTTCCTCCAGACTGTTGAAACCGGTCAATTGAGTCAGGACAGCGAATAAAACAGGACGGCGAATGAGAAAAGTAGGGTTACGGATCGATGTTGATACCTGGCGCGGCACGCGGGTGGGCGTCCCCCGCTTGTTGGAGTTGCTGGACGTCTATGGCGTCCGGGCCAGCTTTTTCTTCAGCGTCGGTCCCGACAATATGGGGCGCCATCTCTGGCGCCTGATTCGACCGGTGTTTTTGTGGAAGATGCTGCGCTCGCGCGCGGCATCGCTGTATGGCTGGGACATTCTGCTGGCGGGCACCGCCTGGCCGGGCCGAGTGATCGGCCGCGGCCTGCCGGAGCCGATCCTCGCGGCGGCGCAGCAGCATGAAGTCGGGCTGCACGCCTGGGATCACTTCGCCTGGCAAACCTGGGCCGGGGTGTGGGATCAGGCCAAAATGGAACAGCAGATCCGATTGGCCTACGAGGCGTTGCAGTCGATTACCGGCGAACCGGTGACGTGCTCGGCAGTGGCCGGCTGGCGTGCGGATCAAACCGCCGTCGAAGCCAAACAGCGGTTTGGCTTTCGCTACAACAGCGATTGTCGCGGCACCGCGCCGTTCCGTCCGTTACTTAACGACGGCAGCACCGGTACGGTACAGATTCCGGTCACGCTGCCCACCTGGGATGAAGCGGTCGGCCGGGAAACCAGCGCCGCCGATTTCAACCGCTATATTCTGGATAAAATCCATCAGGATCAGGGTACACCGGTCTATACCATTCATGCCGAAGTGGAAGGCATTGTGATGAGCGATCAGTTCAGCGAATTGCTGGCGCTGGCGGAACAGGAAGGTATTCGCTTTTGTCCGCTCAGTGAATTGCTGCCGGACGATACCACTACGTTGCCGGTCGGACGCGTGGTGCGGGGTTCTCTCGCCGGACGCGATGGCTGGTTGGGATGTCAGCAGACCGTGGAGGAGGCGGCCTGATGAAATACGCACGTCAAACAACGCTATGGCTGGCGTTGTTACTGCTCTACTACTTTATTCCCCTCAATGGCCGCCTGCTGTGGCAACCGGATGAAACCCGTTATGCGGAGATTAGCCGGGAAATGCTGGCGGGCGGCAACTGGATTGCCCCGCATTTTCTGGGGATTCGCTATTTTGAAAAACCGATCGCCGGTTATTGGGTGAATAACATCGGCCAGTGGTTGCTGGGCGATAATAACGCCGGTGTACGCGCCGGCTCGGTGTTCTCCATTTTGCTGACGGCGGCGCTGATTTACTGGCTGACGCAACGGCTATGGCAACAACGGCGTACCTCACTGCTGGCGATGGCTATCTATCTGAGCTGTCTGTTGGTATACGGCATCGGGACTTATGCGGTGCTCGACCCTATCGTCACCCTGTGGTTGGCGGCGGCGATGTGCAGCTTCTGGGGTGCCGCGCAGGCCACTACCCGCGGTAGTAAAGTCGGTGGTTATTTACTGCTGGGCGTGGTGTGCGGCATGGGCTTCATGACCAAGGGCTTTCTGGCGCTGGCGGTGCCGGTGATTGCGGTACTGCCGTGGGTCACGCAGGAGCGGCGCTGGAAAGAGGTGTTGTTGTACGGCCCGCTGGCGATTGTCAGCGCCGTGGTGGTTTCGCTGCCGTGGGCGCTGGCGGTGGCGCGTCAGCAGCCGGATTTCTGGCACTATTTCTTCTGGGTTGAACATATTCAGCGCTTTGCCGATTCCGAAAACGCTCAGCACAAAGCACCGTTCTGGTACTACCTGCCGGTGTTGATAGCGGGTGTGCTGCCATGGCTGGCGTTACTGCCGTCGTCACTATTGCAGGGCTGGCGTGAGCGGCGTCAGGATAACAGCGTCTTCTATCTGCTGGGTTGGGTGGTGATGCCGTTGCTGTTTTTCAGCATCGCTAAAGGGAAACTGCCGACGTACATTCTGCCTTGTTTTGCACCGTTGGCGATCCTGATGGCCCGGCGCGCCACCACCTTGCTGAACCCGCGAGTGCTGGCCGTCAACGGCTGGATCAATCTGGCGTTTGGTGTGTTGTGCGCGTTGATTGTGGCGCTAGTGTTGGCGCCGTGGGGGTTGTCGCATCGGCCGCTCTATCAGCCTCAGGAAGGTGCCAAGGTGGCGTTGGGCATCGCGGCGTTCCTGTTTTGGGGGCTGATCGGCGGGTGGACGTCGCGTCAGGCGGCCGCTCGCTGGCATTGGGCGGCGGTCTGCCCGCTGGGTATTGCGCTGCTGATTGGTATGGCGATTCCGCAGCGGGTGATGGAGAGCAAGCATCCGCAGTGGTTCCTGCGTGCGCCCGAAGTGGCGTCTCACCTGGCGCAGAGCCGCTACATTCTGGTGAACAACGTTGGCATCGCCTCTGCCGCCGCCTGGGAACAAAAGCGCAGCGATATTTTGATGTACGATAATCAGGGCGAGCTGGAATACGGCTTGTCGTATCCGGATAGCGTCGATCGCATGGTGCCTGCCAGCGCATTTGCCGACTGGCTGGCGGCGCATCGCCGTGAAGGTAATGTCTCGCTGGTACTGATATTCTCTTCGGCAACTGATCCGATCACCGGCGTACCGCCAGCGGATTACACTGACCGGAAAGGACGTGTCGCCTTATTGTGGTATCGTCAGCAATGATCAATTACCTGCTGATTTTGCTGGTCAGTTTGTTGACCTGCGCCGGTCAGCTTAGCCAGAAACAGGCCGCCAGCTGGCAAAGCGGCGGCCGCTCTCGTCGCGCCCATATTCTGTTATGGATGGGGATAAGCCTGCTGCTGCTGGGGCTGGCGATGGTATTGTGGCTGGCGGTGCTGCAACGGGTGGCGGTCAGTGTGGCGTATCCGATGCTGAGCCTGAATTTCATTCTGGTGGCGCTGGCGGCGCGTTGGCTGTGGCGGGAAGCCATCAGTTTGCGTCAGTGGGCAGGCATCGTGCTGATTGTTATCGGTGTCATTTTGATGGGAGGGAGTGCGTGAAAGGCTATGGATGGGCATTGTTGAGTGTGTTACTGGTCAGCGCAGCACAGCTGTCGATGAAATGGGGGATGTCTCAATTGCCCTCGCTGACGGAGCCGCTGCCGTTTATGTTCGCCATGCTGGTGTTACCGGTCGCCGCCGCTGCGGTACTGGTGGGGTTGGCAGCCTATGCTTTCTCGATGCTGAGTTGGTTTAACGCCTTGCGCTTTCTGCCGCTAAGCCGGGCCTACCCCTTGTTGAGCCTCAGCTACGTACTGGTATGGGGACTGGCGGTGGCGTTGCCTATTTTTCCCGATACGTTCAGTACCGGCAAGTTGCTGGCGATCGCGCTGATTATTGCCGGCGTATGGCTGGTGTGCAGCCGGCAAGCCTCACGTCTGGATGATGAATCCTGATGTCTGTCTGAAATAACGATGCCGGGTGGCGTCAGTTTCTCTTTTCCATTCCTCGCTTCCCGGTTATCGTTTTCGATTTGATTCACTGGATTGTTCTTATGACCTTACATATCCGTTGGGCGGTGCAGCAGGATTCCGCCACCATCCTGAACTTCATTCGTGAACTGGCTGAATACGAGAAAGCGCTGCACGAAGTGAAGACCAATCAGCAGGAAATTGAGCAAACGCTGTTTGGCGAAGGGGCGTCAACTGAAGCGCTGATTTGCGAATGGAACGGTGAGCCGATCGGCTTTGCCGTGTTCTTCACCAGTTACTCCACCTGGCTGGGGCGCAATGGTATTTATCTGGAAGATTTGTATGTCTCGCCGCACTATCGCGGTTATGGTGCAGGCAAGGCATTGCTGAAATATATTGCTCGTCTGGCGGTTGAACGCGGTTGCGGGCGGCTGGAGTGGAGTGTGCTGGACTGGAACCAACCTGCGATTGATTTTTACGATAGCCTGGGGGCGGCACCGCAAAACGAGTGGATCCGTTACCGGCTGGAAGGCGATAGCCTGCGACAGGCCGCACAAGAATAATCCGGGGTTATCCATAACAGGAAAAAACAGGCGGTGGAAAACCCGCCGCCTGCCGAGGGTAAAGGGCACAGCCTGGACACAGGAAGCTAATCCCCCGTTACATCGGGCATGACTCAGTAACCAACGGTGAAACGCTGGCGGATGTGCTGCGGTTTTTCTACTTCATCCACCAGTGCAATGGCGTAGTCTGCGAAAGAGATACTGCTGCCTTGCTCGTTGGTCAGCAGGTCGTCTTTACCGAGACGGAATGTGCCGGTACGTTCACCGTGGACGAACATCATGGACGGCGACAGGAACGTCCAGTCCAGATCGGTAACGGTTTTCAGCAGATCGAGAAAATCGGCGCCTTTGGTCGCTTCCGCCTTATACGCCTCCGGGAAACCGGGTTGGTCCACCAGGCGTTGACCCGGCGCCACGAATAAACTCCCTGCCCCCCCCACCACCAGATAGCGTTTCACTCCCGCGGCGCGTACCGCCTCGATCAAAATATCCGGGTCGCTGCTGGTAAAGTGCACCGAACTGATGACCGCATCGTGGCCTGCCAGCAGGGCCGTTAGCCCGGCAACGTCAAAAACATCCCCTTGTTTGGCGGTCACGCCCGGCAGCGAGGCAATCTTTTCCGGGTGGCGGGCGATAGCGGTTATCTGGTGGCCACGTTCAGACAGTTCTTTGAGAATTTGTGAGCCAGCGTTGCCGGAAGCGCCGATAAGTGCAATATGAGCCATGTTCTGTTCCTTATATACCCGTCATACTTCAAGTTGCAGGCCCGTTGGCTTTCCTCGCTCACCCCAGTCACTTACTGATGTAAGCTCCAGGGGATTCACTGCGTCGCCGCCTTCCTGCAACTCGAATTATTTAGGGTAATGTCTTCATTAATGGAAAAGTCTACTATGTAGACCAATGGAGGGATTATGCGTAAGGTCTAATCGTTGCGCAAGAAGTTACCCGTGTGTTATCTGGTCACCAAAAGCTGACTATTGTGGAGTATGCGATGCCAAAAACCGTGGTTGAAAAAGAGGTTTTTATCTTTGAACAGGCTTGTCCAATACGTGATGTACTCGATCGTATCGGCGATCAGTGGAGCTTGCTGGTGCTGGAAACCCTCAGTGGCGGCACGCTGCGGTTTAATGAGCTGATGCGCAATATCGGCGATATTTCCAGGCAAATGCTCTCCAAAACGTTAAAACTACTTGAGCAAGATGGCTTCATCAGCCGTACGGTTTACGCTGAGGTTCCGCCTCGGGTGGAATATCAGCTCACCGAGCTTGGGCGCTCTTTTTTACAACCCATGAAAATGTTGGTGGAATGGGCGGATGCGCATCACCGTACGATTTGTGAAGCGCGCAAAACCTATGAGCAAAAAACAGATAACACCTGACATCAACGGGCGACTGAGCGCCCGCGCGATAATTGCCAATGCTGCTGGCATGTAATCGATAGTAAGAGCCTATCCCAGTAGGCGTTATTGGCGCAGCCAGTTTGGACTCGGGAAGCCGCGGAGAAACCGGAGCGTACACGTAGTACGTGAGGGTTTCGAGCACTGCCCAAGGCCAAAATGGCAAGTGAAATAGCCCTAATGGGATAGGCTCTAAGACCATACGATTGCCATTCAGGCGGTAGCGGCCTTGTGTTGCTCAAGGCCGCGTCTGATACTCTGATACAAGTAGCGGGTTAGACCGCTTCTGTCGTCACTTTGATTTCCCCGCGCGCCAGTTGGTCGCGCTCCATGGATTCAAATAGCGCCTTGAAGTTGCCTTCGCCGAATCCCTCGTCCCCATCCCGCTCGATGAACTCAAAAAACAGCGGGCCGATCATCGTTTCCGAGAAAATTTGCAGCAGGAGTTTTTTCTGCCCGTTACGGGTATTGCCGTCAATCAGAATGCCGCGTGCCTGTAGTGCTGCGGTATCACGGCCGTGCCCAGGCAGGCGTTCTTCCACCATACGGTAATAAGTCTCTGATGGTGCAGTCATCAGCGGTAACCCTGCCTGACGTAACTGATCGATCGAGGTCAGAATATCGTCGGTTTGCATCGCGATATGCTGGATACCTTCGCCATTAAACCGACGCAGAAATTCCTGAATTTGCCCATTGCTGCCCTCTGCTTCTTCATTCAGCGGAATACGGATTTTACCGTCAGGGGCCGCCATCGCTTTGGAGTGCAATCCTGTATATTCCCCTGCAATATCAAAATAACGAATCTGCCGGAAATTAAATATTCGGGTATAGAATTCAGACCAGTAATCCATTCTTCCCTGATAGACGTTATTGGTCAGGTGATCAATGGTATGCAGTCCAAATCCCTGCGGATTTCTTTCTACGCCGGGAATAAATGAAAAATCAATATCAAAAATATCAATATCCGTATGATATTTTTCGACGAAATAAATTCTTGAACCGCCGATGCCTTCGATAGCCGGCACCCGAATTTCCCCCGGATTGACGGTCTGCTCTACTGGTTTTGCGCCGGACTGAAGCGCCCGCTCATAAGCCCGGTGTGCGTCTTTGACATAAAAACCCACGCCGCAGGCCCCGGCGCCATGCTCCTGTAAAAAGGTCTGTGGAAAACCGGTGGCTGTATTATTGACAAGGAAATTGATGTTGTTCTGCCGAAAGAGTGCAATATCACGGTGGCGATGGTGTGCAACACAGGTAAAACCCAGCGAAACGAATAATGTTGAGAGTGTTTCTGGGGTATCGGTAACAAACTCGACAAAAGCAAATCCATTCAAATCGAGAGGGTTGATTACTAATTCAGTCATACTATTTCCTTTGTCCATAAAGGAGGTGCATAAAATAAACCGGTGACAGACATGTCAAAATAAATAATAGCGTCATTACTCATTTTCGGATAACAAGTTTTTCTTATTAAAAGGGTAATTAATAAATTCAAAGTAGTTTCATCTATTAATATTTACTCCCCAGGGAATAAATAATCGGTTGAACAGCCAAGGCTTGACGCTCGATCATGAATTGGCCCGAATGTATCGATAAATGACCTTTGGGCCACTGCCGGTGACGTGGGTTTTTAAGCAGAATAACGGTAATCCGCCATTTTTGTCTTAAAAAAGAGGAACACCACGATGAACATTACCCAGATCAGGAACGCGACGCTGAAAATTGGCTTTGCCGGTAAAACGTTTCTCATCGACCCGATGCTGGCCGAAAAAGGCGCTTATCCCGGTTTTGAAGGGACGCTGAACAGCCATTTGCGTAACCCGTTGGTGGATCTGCCCGTTACGCTGGAGAGCCTGTTTGCCGGTGTAGATGCGGTAATTGTCACCCATACCCATCTTGATCATTGGGATGATGTCGCCGCCGCCCAACTGCCGAAATCATTACCGATATTTACCCAGCATGAGCACGATCAAAGCCTGATTCGGGCCGCCGGGTTTGGAGATGTCCGGCTGTTAAGCGAGCAGGGTACTTTTGGCGATATCACTCTGAGTAAAACACCGGGCCAACATGGCAGCGATGCCATTATGGAAAAACTGGGCGACAGGTTGGGTGAGGTATGCGGCGTCGTGCTGCGCCATCCGCAGGAAAAAACGCTGTGTCTGGCGGGCGATACCGTCTGGAATGCGGACGTGGCGGAAAATCTGCGTCGCTATGTGCCAGAAGTGATTGTGCTCAATTGCGGCGATGCACAGGTCGTCGGCCTGGGATCGATCATCATGAACCAGCAGGATGTGCTGGCCGTGGCGCAGCACGCACCGAATGCAACCCTCATCGCCAGCCACATGGAAGCGGTTAACCATTCGGCGTTGAGCCGTGCGGCTCTGGCGGATTTTTTGCAGCAAAACGGTGTGGCGCATCAGGTATTAATCCCGGCTGATGGCGAGTCCTGTATGCTGTAGCGGGTATGATAAACGGGCGGCGATAACGCAGGGGAGAATGCAACGTGAGTAAGCCTATTCCGTCGGTCGCGGTAGTCGCCTGCGATCAGTTCAGCCCGTTTCATTTATCGGTGCCCTGCATGATTTTCGGCGATGTACTGCCGGGACAACCGTTATTCAGGTTGCATCTTTGCGCTGGTGAAGGTGGTGTGTTGCGTTCCGCCCAGGGGTTGCAGATTGATACCCGTTCGGGCTGGATGCGCTGGCACAAGCCGATATCGTGGTGGTGCCTTACTGGCGTAACCCACAGGAGATGCCGAATCCGGCGTTGCTGGAGGCGTTGGGCGCCGCTTATGCGCGCGGCAGCTTGTTGGTTGGGCTATGTCTGGGCACCTATGTGCTGGCGTGGGCCGGGCTGCTTACGCAGCGCAACGCCGCGACGCACTGGGAGTTTGCGCAGGATTTTCAGCAGCGTTTTCCGGATGTACGGCTGGATACACAGGCGTTATACGTAGAGGACGAGCGGCTGCTCACCTCGGCAGGCACGGCCGCCGGGCTGGATTGTTGCTTACATCTGGTCAGGAAGTACCACGGTAGTGTGATAGCCAATAAAATCGCCAGAAGAATGGTGATTCCCCCGCATCGTGAAGGTGGCCAGGCACAGTTTATTGAGCGGCCGATGCCGGCATCGACGCAGGACACCAGAATCAATGCGTTGCTGGACTACCTGAGAAGCCGCCTCGACCAGCCCCATCACCTTGATGAACTGGCACGCCGCACGCTAATGAGCCGTCGTACTTTTACCCGACAGTTTCACAAGGCTACCGGGATGTCGGTCGGTGAATGGCTGATGGCCGAGCGCCTGCACAAAGCCAGACGTTGCTGGAATCTACCACGTTGTCGATTGAGGCCATCGCCGGCCAGTTGTTTCAGTATCGCCCAAGATCAACAGGCCGAGTTTTTGCCACTGACTTAACAACTTTAAGTAGCTCATCCCAACATAGAAAAAGCGACTAATAGTATTTTCTTCACAGTTGAAGGATCCTCTCCGCGAGCTAGCTGTGACGAAGCATTACTTAGTTGTGCGTCGATGTATGTGGCTGCAAACTCTGTTGGCATATCTGCAGAAAACTCTCCTTTGGCCTTTGAGCGTTCCAACCATTTTCTGAAAGCGACTAATCCTTGCTCCTCAAGGAGATCTACTTGCGTTCGTGTTGCTTCACCCAAGTGCATTCGTGATTCACGCATTTTTATAAAAAGACATCCCGTTGGGGACTCATGATTACAGCTAGCTGATGTGGCAAATGATATGAGGTTATCAAGCACTTCTCGAAACGGAGTTTCACTGTTCAACATTTGCTGTACAGGATTTAGTATTTGTTCCTGATACTTAATAAGAACAGCTTTCATCAAGCCATCTTCATTCGAAAATTCACGATAAAGGCCTGGCTTCGATACACCAGATCTCCTGCAAATTTCATTAAGGGATAAATTGCCTATGTCCTCTTTCCAATAAGAATGCATTGCTACATCTAAGACATGATCACGATCCAGTGTTTTGGGTCTCCCCCTGGAAGGTTTAATTGGATTCATCCTAATTTTATACTCCATGGTATTTTAATTTGACAGACAGTGCCTCAGTGTTTATTTTACCACCTGGTATTAAATTAACAAACCGAATGGGAACGAAAGATGAGCGATACAAAAAAAGCGTAGTTATTACAGGAAGCAGCAGTGGATTTGGCAAAAAATCAGTAAAAGATTTTGCAGATAAAGGCTATCAAGTGTTCGCTACCATGCGTGCTCCAGAAGGTAAGAACGCCACAGTTAAGGCCGAATTGGAAGCGTATAGCGATTTCATCCATGTTGTCGATATGGATGTTACCAACGACGAGTCTGTCAAAACCGCCATTGCAAGCGTACTGAATAAAGCGGGAAAAATTGATATTTTGATTAACAATGCAGGTGTAATGTACCTTGGCATTACAGAAGCATTTAGCATTTCCCAAGCTAGAGAGCAGATGGAAACTAACTACTATGGCGCTATGCGTACTATACAGGCTGTTTTGCCTGCTATGCGTGATGCTAAATCTGGTCTAATCATCAACACCTCATCCATGGTTGGCCAAATTTCAGCGCCATATTTCTCTACCTACGCCGCTACCAAACATGCTTTGGAAGGCTACCTCCAAGGCTTACGCTACGAAGTGGCGCCATTCGGCATTGATATCGCTATAGTACAACCAGGCCCGTTCCCTACAGGTCTAAGTGCAGCAGGGCAAGAGCCTGCACACAAAGACATACTGGATAGCTATGGTGAATTGGCAAAAATCCCTTCCGCTATGTTCGAAGAATTCGGTAAATTTATGCAAAGCGATCAAGCACCTGATCCACAAATGGTCGTAGATACTTATTTAGCGCTAGCAGACATGCCTACAGGCAAACGCCCAACACGCACAGCGGTCGGCTTGGTTTGGGGTGTTGATGAAATTAACGCTGCTAAACAACCCATTCAAGACCGTGTTTTGAAAGAAATGCAATTAGACAATATTCTAGGCGGCGCTGACGCGTAATTTTCGGTATCAGGGGCTATGCCCTAATGCCAGTTTTACTGCGTTTCTCTGTTTAAGTAAGCGACTTCACTTCCCAATACAAAAACTGGAGAAAATCCGCCCCAGCAGATCGTCGGAGGTGAATTCGCCGGTGATTTCACTCAACGCCTGCTGCGCCAGCCGCAGTTCTTCGGCCAGCAGTTCACCGGCGTAGGCACCGACCAGTTGTTCGTGGCCTTGTTGCAGATGCTGCGCCGCTTGCTCCAGCGCCTGCAAGTGACGGCGGCGGGCCAGAAAGCCCCCTTCGGTGTTGCTGGTAAATCCCATGCTCTGCTTGAGATGGTCACGCAGCAGGTCTACACCGTCGCCGGTGCGGGCGGAAAGGCGGATAAGTGAGTAAGTATTTACCTCTTCAATGCCCAGCGGTTCGCCGGTGACGTCCGCTTTGTTACGCACGACGGTGATCGGTAACCGACTCGGCAATCGTGCCATGAATTCCGGCCAGATAGCCGCCGGTTCTACCGCGTCGGTGGTGGTGCCATCCACCATAAACAGTACCCGGTCGGCCTGTTCGATTTCCTGCCACGCCCGTTCAATACCGATACGTTCTACTTCGTCGCTGGCTTCGCGCAGCCCGGCGGTGTCGATGATATGCAGCGGCATGCCGTCGATGTGAATATGCTCACGCAGCACATCGCGGGTGGTGCCGGCGATATCGGTGACGATGGCGGCATCGCGCCCGGCCAGCGCATTCAGCAGGCTGGATTTACCGGCATTCGGCCGGCCAGCAATCACCACTTTCATCCCTTCGCGCAACAGGCTGCCCTGACGCGCTTCGCCGCGTACCGCCTCCAGATCGCCGATCACTGTATTGAGCATGGCTTCGATTTTGCCATCGCTGAGAAAGTCGATTTCCTCATCGGGGAAATCGATCGCCGCTTCTACGTAGATTCTCAGGTGAGTGAGTGCTTCCACCAGTTGATGAACGCGGGAGGAAAAGACACCCTGCAACGAGTTGACGGCGGAACGGGCGGCCTGCTCGGAACTGGCGTCGATCAGATCGGCAATCGCTTCGGCCTGCGCCAGATCCAGTTTGTCATTCAGAAATGCCCGTTCGGAGAACTCGCCGGGACGAGCGATGCGTACGCCCGGCAGCGCCACGACGCGTTTGAGCAGAAGGTCGAGAATCACCGGGCCGCCGTGACCTTGCAGTTCCAGCACGTCTTCGCCGGTAAAGGAGTTCGGGCCGGGAAACCACAGGGCGATGCCTTGATCGAGCACGCTGCCGTCGGCGTCGTGGAAAGGCAAATAATCGGCGTAACGTGGTTTGGGCAGCTTGCCCAGCACCGCCTGCGCCACCGTGGCGGCGGTGCGGCCTGAGATACGCAGAATACCTACGCCGCCGCGTCCCGGCGGGGTGGCTTGGGCAACGATGGTGTCGGTATGGCTCATGGTGTTCTCTCTGCCTTTTCGCCTGTTTTCAGGCTCGGTTACGGGGTTATCTTAATGTAAAAAAATAAGGCGGTCAGTGACCGCCTCATAATGAGATTGATTAGGCAATCAATCGGTTACTTCTTCTCGCGGCTGTGCAGCCCGCGTTTTTCCAGCCCGCGGTAAATCATCTGCTGCTGGGCAATGGTCACCAGGTTGCTGACGATATAGTACAGCACCAAGCCTGACGGGAACCACAGGAAGAACACGGTGAAGATCACCGGCATGTAAGTCATGATCTTCTGCTGCATCGGGTCGGTGACCGTGGTCGGCGACATCTTCTGAATGAAGAACATGGTCAGACCCATCAGGATCGGCAGTACATAGTACGGGTCCTGCGCCGACAGGTCATGAATCCACAGCGCGAACGGCGCGTGACGCAGCTCCACTGAGCCCATCAGCATGTAGTACAACGCCAGGAAGATAGGCATCTGGATAACCAGCGGGAAGCAGCCGCCCAGCGGGTTCACTTTCTCAGCCTTGTACAGCGCCATCATTTCCTGACTCATGCGCTGCTTGTCGTCGCCGATACGCTCGCGCATCGCCTGCAGTTTCGGTTGCAGCATGCGCATTTTCGCCATCGAGGTGTACTGCGCTTTGGTCAGCGGGTACATGATGCCGCGCACGATAAAGGTGATGGCGATGATGGAGAAGCCCCAGTTGCCGATAAAGCCGTGCAGGAACTTCAGCAGCTTGAACAGCGGCTGGGAGATGAACCACAGCCAGCCGTAATCCACGGTCAGATCCAGATGCGGTGCGACGGCGGCCATTTTATCCTGAATTTCCGGGCCGACCCACAGGGTGGCGTTCAGGTTTTGCTGGCTACCCGGCTGTACGATAACCGGCGCGGCCTTAAAGCCGATGGCGGCTAAGCCATTGCCAAGATTGGCGCTGTAAAATGTATTGTTGGCAGCGGTAGCCGGCACCCAGGCGGTAGCAAAATACTGCTGCAGCATGGCAACCCAACCGCCTTGCGTGTTGATATTCAGGTTCTCTTTCATATCGCTAAAGCTGTATTTGCGATATTTGTCTTCGCTGGAAGAGAACGCTGCGCCACGGTAGGTGTGCAGGGCAAAGTTATTGCTGCCGGTGTCGCGGTGCGACGGCAGATCGATAGACTGTTTCAACTGACCAAACAAGGCCAGTTCCAGCGGCTGAGCGCTGGCGTTGTTGACGCTGTATTCTACATTCAGCGCGTATTCACCACGTTTCAGGACGAAGGTTTTGGTGAAGCTCACGCCGTTGGCATCGGTGTAGGTCAACGGAATACGCAATTCATTCTGACCGGCGGGCAGTTCAAAGCGATCTGCCGACGTGACATACAGCGGGCGTGAACCGTTCGCCGGGTTATCCGGGCCGTTTTTGCCGGTCAGGCCGCTCTGAGCCTGATAAGTGAAGGCCGGGGTGGTTTCCAGCAGCTTGAACGGCTGGCTGGAGCTCAGCTCCGCCGGGTAGGCCAGCAGGTCGGCTTCTTCGATGTCGCCGCCGCGCGTGTTGATGTTCAACGACAGCACATCGGTTTTCACGGTAATCAGTTTACCCTGACCGCTGGCAGGTACGCCCTGGTTAGCTGCATCGCCCACAGCGCTATTCGCCAGTTGCGTGGTCTGGGTTGCCGCGGGTGGATTTTTATCCGTTTCCCACTGCTGCCAGATCATGAACGTCACGAATAGCAGAGCGATGAGAAGGAGATTGCGTTGCGAATCCATCGTTAGTGTTCTCTGTTATTGTCGGGTTTTGGCGGTACGGGATCATCACCACCAGGGTTCAAAGGGTGGCATTTTAATACGCGTTTAAGCGTCAACCAACAGCCTTTTATCATGCCGAACCGGCGTATTGCTTCAATGCCATATTGGGAGCACGACGGCTGAAAGCGGCAGTGCGGTCCAAGTAGCGGACTGATAAAGCGTTGATACCCGCGTATCAGGCCAATCAGCAGGCGTGAGCCAAACGACAGTGACGGCGCCATAATTTTTCCAACGCTTCCGTTAGCGTACGGTTATCCAGCTCAGACACCCCTTTTTTGGCGATGACGACAAAGTCCATCGCAGGCAGCTCGTGTTGACGTAAGCGAAAGCTTTCACGCGTCAGGCGCTTGATGCGGTTGCGTTCGTGAGCCCGTCTGACGTGCTTTTTCGCGACGGTAAGACCAATACGAGGGTGTCCCAGCGTATTCGGGCGACCGAGGATGGTGATCTGCGGCGTGCCGGCCCGTTGGGGCTGCTGGAAGACGAAAGAGAAATGGCTGGGAGTTAACAGACGTAACTCCCTGGGAAAAGCGAGCGTAACCACTCGAAGGGTTAGCTTTTATTACTTGGAAACAGTCAGACGAGTACGGCCTTTCGCACGACGGCGGGCCAGAACCTGACGACCATTTTTAGTGGCCATACGAGCACGGAAACCGTGGCTACGGTTACGCTTCAATACGGACGGTTGGAAAGTGCGTTTCATGGCGATTTCTACCTAAACTTGATTTAAGACTTCACAGTAAACGCGTTTGGCTACTCGGCGTGAAAAGTGACCGACGCCTCAATCGCATAATAAAGAGGCGGGATTGTAATAATTGTACAGTCCCGAGTCAATTAACATCCGCGTTTTACCCGCCTGAAACTTCCCGGTTGTTCCGGATTTCCTGTTTGAACAGCACAGAAAACAGGCGCTACGCGCAGGCTGGGGATTATACGGACTCTGCGATAAAGCGCAAGGATCCGCCTGCGATCCTGTCGGCGGGATCATGATCCCCATCACCCTTGATCGTGCTAATTACGTTTATGCTTAATCCCCGCAAGGGATCGGCAAGCTGATTGTGGGTAACCTTACGGGTATCCCGTAATAAAAGCGGAATTTGACACAGACTATAAGAAGAGCCTGTGGATAAAAAGGATCGAAACTGTGTAGAAAGGGGAGATCTCTTTCGTGGTTTAGGTTATGATCCGCCGTCCCGCTAGCGATCTCTGGATCGGGATCGTCACGGTAAAGCCGCCTTAATGCGCGGCGCACCCCGGCGTAGTCGTGTCCATGCGCAGCCGGGTGCCTGAAAAATCATGAGTTACATAACTAACGTCTGTTCCT